>CAMDPX010000361.1 GCA_945905295.1 Planctomyces sp. SH-PL62
GGCGAACGGAATGTGCCTCTCATCCGTGTGCGCCTCTCGCATCCGTGTGCGAAGCAGTGACGGGAAGAGTCGCGCCTCCACAATCCCAAACTTCGCCCGCATCGACTCCATCAAGCTCACGTCAGTCGCTCGCCTTCAATTGAAACTTAATCTCCGTGGTTTCACGGAACACTTGCCAAAGGTCGTCTGGCAGGCCGGTGAAAGTCTCGCGGAAAGATTCGAGCGAGTCGTCGGTCACATTGCGAATCAGGATGTGGGACACTTGCCGAGGATTCTCGCGAGCCATTTCGGCATAGATCGTCGGGTCTTGTTCGCCGGAGTCACCGACCAGGATGAAGCGGTCGCGTGGAAACTTCTCGAACAATGCCGTGATCTCGCCCTTCTTGTATTCGATTTGCGAGCCAAACAAATTCTTTGCCGAGCGATCGGTTGTTCGGAACAACTTCATGTGGAATGAGCCGGCGGGAAAATTGTGATCGCGGACGAACTCGGCCAGCGGTGGATAAAGCTGCCACGGGCTGCCGGAGACGTAGTGAAACCGAGCACCGGTTTCTTCCCAGATGCGATACATGTCGGCCATGCCGGGGACCGGACGGAATGGGCGGCAGAACGTGTTCAAGAGCAGCGCCGGCTTGTCGCGGACCTGCGAGATTTTGATCGTGTCGTCGATGTCCGAGATGACTCGCACGACGGGTGGTGCGTTCGGCGCGAGATGCACGGTGCCGGAGAACTCGCGGTTGTCGCCATCGCGCAGGACCGCTGTGACTTTGAGTTCGCGAAACTTTTCTCCCGACATCTGCTTGAGCTGAAAGCCATTCGTCCGAATGCGGGCCTGGAAATGTCCGTTTGCTTCCGATTCGGGAAACAGGTAAGTCTGATCGCCGATGCGGACGGGGATCGCTTTGCCTCGTTCGTGATCGACGGCGAACAACTCGGCTCGCTGCTGGAAGAGGCGGGCCTCTTCGATGCTGAGTTTTGATTCGTCGATGCCCGTGAGTTCTCGGATCAGCTTCACTCCAGCGGCATGCTTACCGGCCTCGAAGATGCAGCCGTGAATCTCGATCTCGAAGTGATTGCTGTTTTCTTCCGGCTCATGCGGGATGCCGACAAACCACGCCAGGGTCGGATAGAAGAGGATCTCTTCGTCGGATTTGATCGGAGACACAACCTTTCCTTTCACCGGCAACACGAACTGAATCTCGTTGGCGGGCTTGGGCTTCTTGGTTGGATTCGGAGCGGCTTGAGATGGTGGGCTGCGACTCGGCTCGCGGTTGAGCACGAACGCGAGCACGATGACCGTGACCAAGAATAGAACGCCGACGAGTCCCAGGATTTGTCGTTGCATCAGCAACTCCCCACGGAGCGACACGAATCAGAACCGCATGGCCTGGCGGCCGATCGCTTGAGGTTCTGCGATGGGGCGTGTCCACTCTCGCCCCGCGCGGCGACACGGTATCGACGGGAGTCGCAATCGTGAACGCCGACAACGAAGTCGAATCGAATCCAGCCAGTGTGTCACGCTTGCAGTTCATCCGTGGCCGTGCCTGAATCCGTGGGGTGAAAAGAAATCTGTCCCCCCGCGGATTCAGGCGCGGCCACGGATGAAAGCAGAGGTTGGGCTCATCCGATTCAAGTCCTTGTCTCAACGAGTCAAGTTTTGCATCCGCAGGAGCCGCTCATGAAATTGAAGAACATTCTTCTGGTCTTGCTGACGTTGGTTGGTCAACCGGCTTTTGGCCAATCCGCCGCGAAGTTATCGGCACCGGCAACTTCGCCGAATCGCAATGTCGTCTACATCACTTGGGACGGGTTTCGCTGGCAGGAGTTGTTCGGTGGTGCTCAGGAAATCCTGATTGCGAAGGACGCCGGAGTTGCCGATGTCGAAGGGGTAAAGCGGCGTTACTGGCGAGAGTCCGAGGCCGAGCGGCGTGAGGTGCTGTTGCCGTTTGTGTGGAAGACGATCGCGACCAAGGGGCAGATCTTTGGCGACCCGGCGAAGAATGCGCAGGCCAAGATGGAGAACACGCACAAGTTCTCGTACCCCGGTTACAGCGAGATGTTTTGTGGGTTCGCTGATGACAAGGGGGTCGACTCGAACAAGAAGTTTCCGAACCCGCATGTCAACGTGCTGGAGTTCTTGAATCATCGGCCCGGTTTCGAGAAGCGAGTCGCCGCCATTGCGACGTGGGACGTGTTTCCGTCGATCCTCAATCAGCAGCGGAGCGGCGTGTACGTCCACGCGGGGCCTGGGCCGATCCCCGGTGAGGCACCGACCGACCGCGAGCGGATGCTCAATGAGATGATCTCGGACACAGTCGTGCTCTGGCCGGATAACCAAATTGATGTGATCACGATGCAGGTCGCGCGCGAGTATCTGCTCAAGCACAAGCCGCGAGTTCTCTTCATCGGACTGGGAGAGACGGACGAGTGGGGACACGGGCGACGTTATGACCGTTACTTGCACGCGGCGAATCGATCGGATGCTTTCGTCGCCAAGCTGTGGGAGTTGTTGCAGTCGTTGCCTGAATACAAAGATCAGACCTCGCTGGTGCTCGGCTGCGATCACGGCCGAGGGAGCACGATCCGCGATTGGACCGATCACGGTGCGAAGATCGAGGGAGCTGAGTTCGTGTGGTCGGCGGTGCTCGGTCCAGACACGCCGGCGTTGGGGGTCCGATCGGACGTGAACGCGACGCTCAGTCAGATCGCGGCCACGTTGGCAGTTCTGGTTGGAGAGGATTTTCGGGCGACGAGTCCCAAGTCTGCGGCTCCGCTGGCCGACGTGGTCAAGAAATCGGAAAGGCCATAAGGTTCCGGACGTTCTGCGGGAAGCCTCAAGCGACGCGGCATGGGTGGCTTTGAGAGTCACGACATCGTGATGCCGCACTTTCTTAAAGAGCCGGAGTTTCTCCGGCACCGGATGCGATCTGCGGTGTTGGTTTCACGAACCCTTCCAAGCATTCCCGCGGGCCTTGACCATCGAGCGGATGAAATGGCGAACTCGCCCGACAACATCGAAGAGACCGAATACGAAATGCCGGCGCTGTTCGTGCCGCCGGCTAGTTCACGCCCGCAGCCGGTTCCGGCTCCGGTCGCGTCTCCGCCGGCAGCGACACCTTCGAGCCGCCCGTTCGTGGCCGTGGTGCCGATCGACGATCCGATCGGCGAATGCCTGATGCGATTCAACGATGAACTGCGAGCCGGCGTCCGTCCGCAGATCGAAGACTACTTGAACGAAGTCACGCCATCGGTTCGCGACCCGCTGTTGATCGCGTTGCTCCGAGCGGAGCTGACCGCTCAGTTGGATGAGGGTGAGCCGCTCTTCATTTTTCGGCGGCAGTTCCTCGAACGGTTCCCCAAACAGAAGCAGATTGTCGAGCGACTTTTCACCGAATTCGAGGCGTCGGAAACGACCGACGTCCGCAACGAACACACCGCCGAGCCATTCGAGACCGCTCCGGATTCCGAGCCGTTTGTGCCGGGGCCCAACTCGACTCCGATGAAGTCGTTGTTGGGACGCTTTCAAGTGATCCGCGAACTTGGAGCGGGGGCCAATGGACGAGTCTTCTTGGCTCGCGACCCGAAGCTCGGCCGGGAAGTGGCGATCAAGATTCCCCACGCCGAGCGGCTGAAGTCCCCGCAAGACATCGAACGCTTCCTGCGAGCGACTCGCGCCGCCGCCCAGTTGCGACACGAAAACCTCTGCCCGATCTACGAGGTCAACGACGTCCCCGGCCAATACTTCTTGGTCATGGCACACATCAAAGGGAAGCCGCTCAGCCATTTTCTCAACGAGCACAAGCGGCTGCCGATTCGCCAGGCGGTGCTGATCACCAAGCTGATCGCCACCGCGATGATCGAGCCGCATCAAAAAGGGATCGTGCACCGCGACCTCAAGCCGGACAACATCCAGATCGACGAGGAGCGTCATCAGCCGGTCATCATGGATTTCGGACTGGCTCACTTCGACATGCCCGATGAGCCGCAGCTCACGCAAGACGGGCAATTGATGGGGACTCCGTATTACATGTCTCCGGAACAGGCGGTCGGGCATTCGCCGGAAATTGGCCCGGCGACCGATCTTTATGCTCTCGGCGTGATGATGTACGAGATGCTGACCGGCCAGCGTCCAATCACCGGCCGCACCGTGGGTGAGGTGCTCAAGAACGTCCATACGCAGCAGCCGATCCCGCCCAACGAACATCGGCCGCAGATCGACCAGACCCTGTCCGATCTCTGCCTGAAGGCGATCGCGAAAACTCCCGCCGAGCGATTCGGCTCAATGGCCGAATTCGCGAAGGTCTTGGCGAACTATCTGAAGACGCTCAAAGGCTGAGTCTTCCGCCTTCATTTTTTTGCCCTCCATTTTTTTGCCAACCTGTCTTGGTTCGGCCGGGGCTGGCGGAAAATGAAGGGCGTAAAATGAAGACATGTTGATTGTTGACACCGGCTGCATGGCTCGGCACGATGTTCGCGTCACTCCGGCAAACCATTCTGGTTTGCGTGCTATCCAGACGCTCCTCGACAAACCTCCTCGTTCCTGGATTCTCCTAATCCCTCGAACGAATTCCTTCCCAGTTCCTTCCTCCTCTTCGAATCATTCATCCCTTGTGTCACAGTCACAGCGAAAAATCATCCCCGTTTTGGGCGTGATTGGCGGCATCGGGTCCGGCAAGAGTTCCGTGGCTCGACGCCTTCAGTCGCTTCGTCCGATCGCCGTGATCGACGCCGACCAATTCGGGCATAAAGTCCTCAATCTTCCGAACGTCCAAGAACGGATTCTGAAACGCTTCGGACCAGCCGTGTTTGAAACCAGTAGGTCGGGCACTCCTGCCCGACAAGACGACGGGCAGGAGTGCCCGTCCTACGAAAAGCAAATCTCACGCGCGGCGCTCGGGCGAGTCGTTTTCGGCTCGGACGTGGCGGCGGAAACTGCTCGGCGGGATTTGGAAGCCATCGTGCATCCTGAAATTCGTTCGCTCCTGGAGCGCACGATTCGGGAACTGCGGCGGCAGGCGAACGTCGAGGCGATTGTGCTCGACGCCGCCGTGCTGCTGGAGGCGGGATGGAATGACCTGTGTGATGTCGTGGTCTTCATCGACACGCCGCAGGCCGATCGAATCGCTCGCGTACAAGCGGGGCGAGGCTGGTCGGCCGAGGAACTCGCCAAACGCGAGGCCAGCCAATGGCCCCTGCCTCGCAAGCGAGCGGCGGCCGATGCGGTCCTCGACAACGCGAACGACGTGGACCACGCGGCCAGACAACTGGAGCAGGTGATTGCCAATCTGAAATCTCAAATTTGAAATCTCAAATGGGAGTGTCTGACCGTCGTTCCTTCGCGGCATTTGCGGCCTTATGTTCAAAGCAGTTTGGAACAGAAGGTCGCAAAGACCGCGAAGGAAGGCGAACAAGGTGATGCGAAACTTTGGAGAATCTGACGTCACTGTTTAATCAGGAGGCTATCGAATGGCAAAAATTCGGCTTGGCGACGGCGAAAAATACAGACACTGTGATCTCTCTGCCTGCAAGAACGGGACGAGACCGGAACCACCGACGTCGATCACCATTTCGTGCTCAACGCCGCGCGGTCGTGAACAAAAAAACTTCCCGATCTCGTTGGAACTAGACCGGGATGAATCACTGAAACTTGTCGCGAGCATCTGCCAAGCATTGATGACACCACCTCCCCGTCAGGTGAAGCCAGTAAACCTTGGCCGCATCTTTACGGCTAAGAACTCTGGTTGATCAATACCACTCACCGCACTCCAAATTTTTTCAACTCATCACCGCTTTGGATTCTGCGACTCAGGCGAAAGTGCAACAGGAAACCGCAATCTTGGAATCTTTCCCAGGTGATTTCACACATCCTGCCTCCTGTGGCCGGCAACATGAGACCGCGATTTTGGAAGGTGTCACAGGGCAAAGATGACTTCTCTGCAACCGACGCGCTCGTCTCAATTGAACAAGGTCTCGTATGCGTTCACGGCACAACACCACCGCAAGGCGGTTCAGCCACGTCTCAGGGTGAAGACTTCATTAACGCCGCAATCGGGGACTACTTTTATCTGACTCATAGCAACAAGGGGATTTACATTCTTGGACAGTTTTCGGGACCACCAAATATTTTCTCGTCGCGCGGCCACGGTTGGGTTGATCGGCCATTTCGATTCATTCGCGCTGCGACGGAGGTCAAAAAATATGAAGGCCCCGACAAATGGTGGTCACCAAAGCACAACTCAACTTTCACTCTGGTTCCAGACGACGAATTGAAACTTTTCGAGGACAGCATCTTGTGGCCGCACTTCGGAATCCGTTTCGCCGACTTCGGGATTGTTGTTGAAGACTGACGCGATCATCCAAAAATCCAAAGCGGTGCTGACACGCTGCACTCCAAAAATCCAAAGACCAGTCTCTCACTCCTGCCTTCCGACTCTTCACTTCATTTCTGCGGACGACACGTCCCGAGGCCCACATGATCGAATCTCAATCACAAAAGACACTCGCCAACCAAGTCGGCTTTGTGGACGACGAACTCCCGCCGGACGACGAGGACTTCGAGTTCCCCTCCGACCAACGCTACGAAGACATCAAGATGGGCGAAGTCCACATCGCCGACTTGCAGCGCATGACCATGCGCGAGCTGTTCGGCATCGCCAAGAAGGAGGGGCTGGTCGAGTACTCCGGCCTGAAGAAGCAGGATTTGATTTTCAAAATCCTCAAGGAACGGACGAAGCTCAACGGCCTGATGTTCGGCGAGGGGACGCTGGAGATTCTGCCCGACGGCTTCGGGTTCCTCCGCAGCCCGGACTATCACTACCTGC
>CAMDPX010000362.1 GCA_945905295.1 Planctomyces sp. SH-PL62
GGACGTTTCGCCGGTTCGGCCAGTTTGCGGAACGGTTCCCGAGCGGCAGCCACGTCCACCGTTTCGGAGAGAGCATTCAAGTAGCGACCGTTCGTGGCACGGCCAATCTCGGCGTAGCGATACATGTTGGCCACCCCCTTGCGAAGCGGCAGCCAATGCATTCCTTCGACACCGTTCCGCTTGCCCATCCGAAACACTTTGAACTCCGACGGCTGATTGATCACCGTCTCGATTCGCAGGATGCGGCGGAACTTGTCGTACATCTTCACCCAGTTGCCTTTCACGCGATGCTTCACGCGAGCCCCCTGAGCACGGTGCTTGAAATCGGTCAGCACCTCGCCCAAGAAATTCCCGTGCAGCTTGCGACCCAGAAACGTCAACACGTCCTCGGCACTGAAGCAGTTTGTCGCTTGCTTCAGCCAGGACTCAAACAGGGGTTTCAGCGTGGGGCCATCGGGGAACAGCACATCCGTGGCAAACTCGGCCTGATCCATGACCCAATAGTAACCAGCACCTTTCAACACATCGCCGAGCAACGGATTGACTCGGCGAGCGAACACGTCCAGCAGCCGCGGCCAGGGCAAGTCCACAAACTTGTCCGCCAGCTTCTGAGCCGCCTTCGGATCACCCAACTCGACGAAGGCGTTATCGACCTGCTGGTAGGCGAGGCCGCGCTTCGTCATCTGACGAGCCAACCAATCGTGACCGTTCACATAAATCTGAATCGGCAATGGGAACCAGGACGCAATGCGAACGTGCATCAGCCCGAACTCCCGATCCAGGTAGTAAAAGTAAAAGCACAGACACTTCCGCCGAGCCGCCGCCAGCTTCGGCCGCTTCTCGCCGGGAACCACGGCAAAGCTCTGACATGTCTCCACCGCGCTGAGCACACACACCAGCCCTTCGGTCAACTTCTCTTTGCGGATCATCTTCTCCACGAGCCTTTCCTTCTTCTCGCGGCCTCGAAGATAAACATGCGGCCGCCCGGCCTTCTCGCAAACGTCGTTGGCCAACTTCTTGAACCGCGCCGACTGCTCCGTCACGAACCGCTTGAAGTCCATGATCCGCAACCCCTGCCGAGCCAACAGCGACCCCATCGCATCCGGCCACCCCAGCGGCAAATAACCCTTGAAAATCACCCGGTCAAAACAGGACAGTACCCCCGTAATCTGCTGGCCATATTTCGCAAGAAAGTGTTCCACGGCGTTCTCCGGCGATGGTTGTGTGGTAACAACATCGTGACTGGAGAACGCCGTTTTTGGTATCGCTCCTCTTTGGTTGCGGCCGAAGGCCGCCTTATGACGTGGTGACTTCGATTCCTGCGGGTTGGCCTTCGAGCTTCATTGGCCAGGCGGTGGCGAGGTGGATGGCTCCGCGACCGTCGGGGATAGGTGCTCACCCAGATGTCGTAGCTTTTCGCTCCGGCGAGACGTAGTCTCCAAGTTGGGAGCACGGATGACACGGAAAATACAGATCAGCACTGCAACCGAGTTGAGGCACGAGCTGGAGCGATTCACGCTCGTCATTCATTCCTTGACGGTCAGCAGCTTGTCTTCCGGGAAGGTCTCCAGTTCCAGTCCCGTCCACTGTACTTCCTGCGGTTCCTTGTTCGAGTGCAGTTGCAGGCCGATCGGCGCTTCCTTGATGCGGTCTGGCTCCGGCTCGCGCCAGTCGGAGATCAACTGGCCGTTGAGCACGAAGCGGATGCGGTTGCCCTGGGCCAGGATTTCCATTTTGTTCCAGTCGTGTTGCTTGCCGACCGATTTCGCTTTGTCAGCGTTCTGATGCAACATGTTGCGGCCGTACAAGTCATAGAAGCCATAGCCGGACGGATACATCACCAGATGCCCGGCGTAGGTGAACTTGTCCATTTTCTCCGGCGCGAGCCGGCCCCACATCGCGATTCCGGAGTGCATCTCGGAGGTCACCAGCTTGGACTCGAAGACCAGCCGGAAGTCGGAGAACTTTCGCTCGGTCAGCAAGTACGTGCTGACCGGCACCGGCTCGGTGTTCTTGCCGATGATGACACCGTCCTTCACCGACCAATACTTCTCATGCCCGACCCAGCCGGTCAGGTCTTTGCCGTTGAAGATTTGAACTTTCTCACGCTTCCCCTCGCGCGGAGGCACGACTGGGGCTTCCTTCTTCTCTTGGGCGGTCGCCTCAGCGGCGCACGCGGCGATCAAACTCAGGCAGAACGCAAAGCACACACACCGGCGCAGCAAGTGACTCATGGCAGGCTCCTGGTTGAGTGAGGCAAAGTCCGAGAAGGCGAGATGATTCAACTCTCAGCCGATAGCGTCAAGCAGCAGTGACCGTCTTGGGACGATCATGCACGAGCCAATTGCGGACGTCGCGGGCCGCCAAGCGAGGCGACCTCGGTTGTGATTTCCACGCCGAGAGCTTCCAGGATGCGCTGTGCTCGATCGACCGTGATGCCGTGGTATTCGTTGCGTTCGTCGCGAGAAACTTGCGACTCGCTGACTTCCAGCCGCTTGGCCAATTCGCGCTGAGTCACCCCTTTGGCGATGCGGAGCGCCACGAGCAGTCGTCCCACGCCAGAGAAATTCTGTAGCTCGTCGAACTCGCCGCGCTTGAGCCGTTCGTAGCTTTGGATTTCTTCCTTGAGTTGTTCGTGGAAACAACGAACTGGGTCTGTCGCACGTTTGATCTGCTCTTTGGTCAAACCCGTGCTTTTCAACTCAGCGGCTTGCTGTATCAGCCGCTCCGCTTGTTCCTGCACACGGCGAACCATCGCTTTGTATTCAACTTCGTTTTGAATCATGGTCACATAAGCTCTCAATTCTCTGGCTGGGAAGCAACTGGGGCTGACAGATTGATTGCCGACTTGCTATCACGCCGTTCGATTTGAAATTTGAAATCTGAGATTTGAGATTTTTGCAGGGAGGCGTCTTCATGGGGGTTCCGATTTCGCAAATGTGGACTGTCGCCACGTACGTGCTTGGCCAAAAGCTGCGCGGGGTGAAGCGGTATCCGTTGGTGCTGATGCTCGAACCGCTGTTTCGCTGCAATCTGGCGTGTGCTGGTTGCGGGAAGATTCAGCACCCGGCCGAGATCCTTCGCAAGCAATTGACGCCGGAGGAGTGTTTCCAAGCGGTCGATGAGTGCGGTGCTCCGATGGTCTCGATCCCCGGTGGCGAGCCGCTGCTGCATCCGCAGATTGGTGAGATCGTGAGCGGCTTGGTGGCTCGCAAGAAGTACGTCTACCTTTGCACGAATGCGTTGCTGCTGGAGAAGCATCTGTCGAAGTTCACGCCGTCAAAGTATTTGTCGTTCTCCGTGCATCTCGATGGTCCCGCCGAGGAACACGATTTCGCGGTTTGTCGCGACGGCACCTACGACATCGCCGTCAGCGCGATCAAAGCGGCGATCAAGGCTGGTTTCCGAGTCACGACGAACTCGACGCTGTTCAACAACGCTCAGCCGGAACGCTATCACGAGTTCTTCGACACGCTGATGGAGATGGGGGTCGAGGGGATGATGGTCTCGCCGGGCTATCCGTATGAGAAAGCTCCCGATCAAGAACACTTCCTGCATTCGCGCGAGACGGTCACCTTGTTTCGCCGGTTGCTCGACGGAGCGAAGCGAAGCTGGCGGTTCAATCAGTCGCCGTTGTTCATCGAGTTTCTCAAAGGGAACTGGGATCTCGAATGCACGCCGTGGGGCAGCCCGGCTTACAACATCTTTGGCTGGCAGAAGCCGTGCTACTTGCTCAATGAGGGCTATACCTCCAGTTTCCGCGAGCTGATCGATTCCACCGAATGGGATCGCTACGGCCGAGCGAGCGGGAACTCGAAATGCACCGATTGCATGGTTCACTGCGGCTACGAGCCGAGTGCGGTCGCCGACACGTTTGGTTCGATGCGTGGGTTGATGACGGTCGCGAAGCTGTTTTTGTTCGGCCCCGGCAAGAAGAACAGACCGCTCACGGAACCGGAGTTGTCGGTTCCGAAGCCGCACTTCAGCGAGCCGCGACGTTCAAGCCTCGTCGAGTTGACGGTGTTAGACTGAGCGGCCGAAAGCCGATTGCCGAAAGCCGGCAGCCGTTATCTCACTTCCTTGAGTTTCCAAAAGCGGGATAACGGCCATCGGCTGTCGGCTTACGGCAGTCGGCCGGAAAAAAACTGTTTGGGGGGGGAATCATGTTTCGATTCATTGGGATCGGGTTGTTGGTGATCGCTGTCACTCACGCTGTTCGAGCGGAGGATGCCGTGGTTGAGAATGTCGTGTTTGCCATTCATGGAGGGATCGGCTTGGATAAAGTCGAGATGACTCCGGAAATCGACAAGCGGGTCCGCACCGAATTGGAGCAAACGCTGCGAGCCGGTTTCGCCGCGCTCAACAAGCCGAACGCGACCGGGTTGGATGCGGTCGAAGCGGCGATCCGGTTGATGGAAGACTCGCCGCAATTCAATGCCGGGCGAGGAGCGGTCTTCACGCACGATGGGCGGAACGAACTTGATGCCTCGATCATGGAGGGGAAGACACTCAAGGCGGGCAGTGTTGCGGGAGTCTCGACGGTCAAGAACCCGATCACGGCCGCGCGAGCGGTGATGGAGAAGTCCAAGCACGTGCTGCTCGTCAGTCGCGGTGCCGAAGCGTTCGCGGCCGAGAAGGGACTGGAGATCGTTGATCCGAAATACTTCCGCACCGAGGAACGCTGGCAGCAGCTTCAGAAGCAGCTTGAGGAAGAGAAGAAGAGGTCGAACGTAGCCACAGGCGGCTCGCCTGTGGTCGTCGACGCACGACTTCTTCCCGGCTTCTCATTCGGCACAGTCGGAGCGGTTGCGCTCGACAAAGCGGGCAATCTTTCGGCGGGGACATCCACCGGCGGCATGTCGAACAAACGTTGGGGCCGAGTCGGCGATTCGCCGATTATTGGAGCCGGCACTTATGCCGATAACGAAGCGTGCGCGGTTTCAGCGACGGGGCACGGCGAATACTTCATCCGGTACAGTGTCGCTCACGATATTGTCGCCTTGATGAAATACAAAGAATTGGCAGTCAACGCTGCCGCCGATGAGGTGATCCGCAAAAAACTGAAAGCCGCAGGGGGTGAAGGTGGCGTCATTTGCCTCGATCATCGCGGCCGGTTCTATCCGTCGTATAACACCGAGGGGATGTATCGCGGTTGCATCACTCGTGACGGTCAGGTGCAGGTCCGAATCTTCGAGCAGTAGGTCAGGCTTTCCAGCCTGACCCTCAGGTTCAACAACCATTGAATCGTCAGCCTGGAAAGGCTGACCTACAGTTTGCCGATCCGAACTGGCACGGCTACATTGGTCCCGAATTCAGAAACGTCAGAGACCACGGGTTCAAGCATGAAACGTCGAGTTGTCGTCACGGGCATGGGCTGCATCACGCCGATCGGGAACACCGTCGGCGAGATGTGGAACTCGTTGAAAGAATGTGCCAGCGGCGTTGGGCCGATCACCCATTTTGATGCGTCGCAATTCCCGACCAAATTCGCTTCAGAGGTCAAGGGCTTTCGTCTCGGCGACTACGTCCCGAATCCGGACTTCTATCACCACTGCGGCCGCAACATTCAATTTGCCATTGGGGCGGCGACTCAGGCGATGCGGGACTCCGGCCTGGAAGAGCGGGACATCGAACCCGCACGGTTTGGCGTCTACCTCGGCTCTGGCGAAGGGCAGCAGGACTTCCCGAAGTTCATGGGCATGATCGCGCTCTCGAAGCTCAGCGACGGCAATCTGGACGTTGAGAAGTTTACGAAGCTCAGTCTCGAATTGCTGATCGGCGAGAAGGAAAAGCAGCAAGAGCCGAACATGACGGCCGCTCATTTGGCGGCGTTGTTCAATGCACAGGGACCGAACCTGAATTGCCTCACGGCTTGCGCGGCCAGCAGCCAGGCGCTCGGCGAAGCGACCGAACTGATCCGACACGGCGACGCCGACATCATGCTCAGCGGCGGTGCTCACAGCATGATTCATCAGTTCGGAGTGACCGGGTTCAATCTGCTGACCGCGCTGTCGACTCGCAATGACGATCCGAAACGAGCCTCCCGCCCATTCGATCGCGAACGGGACGGCTTTGTGTTGGGCGAGGGAGCCGGCATTCTCGTGCTGGAGGAATTGGAACACGCGAAGAAGCGCAAAGCGAAAATCTACGGCGAGGTGGTCGGCTACGGTTCCAGCGCGGATTCGTACCGCATTACCGACATCCATCCGGAAGGTCGCGGCGCGGCAGCCTGCATCAAGATGGCGATGAACGACGCACAGGTGAATCCGGACGACATCGACTACATCAACGCTCACGGCACCAGCACGTCGGTCAACGATCGCACTGAGACGATGGCCATCAAGCGGGCGCTCGGCGATGTCGCTTTCAAGACGCCGGTTTCGAGTACCAAGAGCATGATGGGACATCTCATCGCCGCCGCCGGAGCCGTCGAAGCGATGACTTGCCTGCTGGCGATCAGGGACGATGTCTTGCCGCCGACGATCAACTACGAAAATCCCGATCCCGATTGCGATCTCGATTACATCCCCAATCAGCCTCGCGAGGGCAAAGCCAAAGTCGCGCTGTCCAACAGCTTCGGCTTCGGCGGCCAGAACGTGTCGCTGATCCTGCAAGAGTTTCGGGACTGATCCCGTGGGTTAGGCATGGCTGGCCTGACCATTCCCCAAAAGGAGCAACATCGGCGAGGTCACGACTGAGACAGGCGAGCGGGGCGGCGTCAGCCCCCCGGTCTTCTGGCGAACACACCGGGGGGCTGACGCC
>CAMDPX010000363.1 GCA_945905295.1 Planctomyces sp. SH-PL62
TGACGTTCGTTTCTGATTTCAGGCACAGCGAGACGTTGCTGACGGCGGTTTTCGTGAGCTTACGAAAACTGGCATCCAGAAATTGAATGATGGTCGCTTCTAAATCCGTATCAGCTTCCTCCCGATAATGCGTTCCCGTGTACCACCAGAACGATCCACGATAGGTCTTGAGTTTGAGTAGTTCCTCGTGCCCTTCTTTGTGCGTTGCACTAGCCGCCAAGATTCGCCGAGCTTCGCACATTGCATCGAGTTGGCTCGCGTCAGCTTTCGCAGTCCCTGAATCAACGGCGGCCGGTGGCTCTGCGGCATTGATGAGTTCCCACAATTTGTCGATGCCGTGCATCAATAGAAAATCGTCCAAGCCCATCTTCTCGCCGTTGGGTCCATCGGGCAGTCGCACGACGCGGACGATCGCACCGCGATTGGTGAGTTGTGCGGCGAGGCGACATTCGGCGTCCAGGACATTTGGATTCGAGGTGATGTCGGAATCGAAGACGATGCGAACTGGCCGTCCTTTCCATTCGATCAATTCGAGTTCTGGCAGCAACCGTTCGCGCTTGGAATCTTTCCATCCGAACACCCCAACCAATCCAATACATGCGAACCCCGCTTGAGCGCCGGCGAGTGTTTTCTTTTCGCCCTCCGGGATCAGCAGCATGACCGACGGATCAGCGAGAGCGGCCACAGTGGTTGGCGGAATGTAGATGTGATTCGGTTGGCCGCGCGGACTCTCATACTTGATCGACTTCCCGTTTTGATCTTTGCGCGGGGCATCAGGTTTGAAGCGAGAGTATCCGTTGAAGTTCCCGGATGAATCACGGAACCGGAAGACGATCCCCGACGACATGCGTTTCGGCATTGCCGGCCAAGTGAGCAACAAGCGAAGCGCGGCATGATTGGTCTCTGATCGAATACCGCTGGCGGCGATGGTCTCATCACTGAGGCCACTCGCGCGAAGTTCGGCACGGTGGTGTCCCAATAAATCTGCTGTAGAATTCATTCGCTGGCTCCGTCCTGATTACGGGGTCTTGCTGGCGGCCGTCGATGGCATCGGCGGCCGTCGCATTGCGCCCCCCTCACTCATTCGTCGCGGGGTTGGGCGCGATGTGGTGGGGCGGGGTCTAAATGCCTGCGGCTTCGAGCACCTTCATGGCGGACTCGGCTTGCGTTCGGCGTTGCTTTGCGGTGATCGCCGGGGCCGGTAACTCGTCGCGATTTTGTTCTTCGATGAAGCGGGAGATGGCTTGGCGAGATGTGTAGCGCAGCCCGCCAACGACGCACGTCTCCAATTGCACGCCGCGAACGCCGGGAGGCAATCTCCAGCGGTGCAAAGTTGCGAGCGCGAGCCTCTTGCCACCGGGGAACGCGGTGCGGGCATCAGAGAACGGGATCAGGTCTTCAGTCTCGACATTGATCGACATGCGGCATCCTTTGGTAACGTGGGACGAAGTGAGTTCGTTCAGCACGTCGGAAGGATGGCGTCGAATGTTGCGGTCAAAAATCCGTCAATTGTCCCGACAATTGAGCGAGTTGCATTCCTCGGTCGGTCAGTCGATAGCCGGTGGAATATCGGCCGCGTCCACTGTGGAGCAGACCATCCTCGACCATCTCGGCCAACATCTCTCGGAACGTCGAGTCTTGCACGTCAGCCCCTTTGGCAAACCCTGCCAATTCATCGCCCTTCGTGGGACCGTGTTGCAGTATCGCCTGCAACACTTCGCGCACTGCATGTGACAGACCTTGCACGTTCATCACGTCGGAGAGAAACGACAACCATCCCACAGCTTTCCGCAGTGAGTGTGTGATATGCGACCCATTGATGATGCCAAATCGGTCATCAAACCAGCCTTCTTTGCGAGCTTCATCGCAGGCGATTTTTCCGAGACTTGCTGCGGAGCGAATGACGACGCACCACTGTTCGGGGAACTTTGCGTCCATCGCGTCGCCATCCTTCAGCAGCCGATCAACCGCTGGCTCAATAGCTCGAAGTGCAACTTGTATCTCGCACCGCTCAAACTTCTGAGTTGCCTTCCAGTCAACGCCATCCATCGGCACTTGTGTCGGCCCACAGTGCCATCGTTCTGCGACGAGGAAGAATCGCCGACAGGCATCGACAAATCGGTCCACAGACCGAAGGAGTTGCTGTTGCTTTATTGCCATCGCTCCGGCCTCCTGAAGCCGAGTCCTGAAGGAAGAACAACGCGGGAAGCCGTTCAGGATGTTCGGCTTTTCGGATGCCTCCTATCCCGCGTCGTGAGCCAGTGTAATCGCTCAACCGCACGCTGCCGCAGTTGATGTTGCGAGCGAATCCATCTTGCTCGAATAGTGCCGTGACATTTCGGCCGTCGAATGTCCAAGCAACGATTGCACGTTTTCGATTCCGAGTTGCTCACGAATGCGAGTTGCCGCTGTGTGTCTCAGCCAATGCGGACTCCAGCAGTGTTCCGCTCGCCATTCCGCGGCAAGCCGGCGGCGTTCGTCTCTTTCTGCGGTTGGCAGGACTTTGGGAATCTTCCGCAGTTTGTCAGGCATCCCGAACGCGAGTTCGCAACCTCTCGTGATCGCTCGGCAGTACGCTGTGACGGTCATCTTCAACAACGGCTTGTCGGGATCGGCCGACAGATACTTGGCGAGGACCAGTTGCGCTTTTGGTCCGAAGTGCAACGTCCGACTTTGGCCGTGATGCTGGCACTTGTGATCGACCAGAGCGGCTTTCCAAACCGGGCCAGTCCGGTCGAGCATGGCCGTCGTCAACGCCAGCAATTCGCCGCTGCGACTTCCGGTGAGCACTTGCACGTCCATCAGGTCTCGGACCAAAGGACTCACATGCTTACGCACGGCGTCGATGTCCACTTGATCGACTGCGTGACGCGGCGGAAGGTCGCGAGCTTCGGTTCGACCGGCCAAGAGCGGCGACACGGCTTCGAGTCTCGCGAGAACATCAACAGGCACGATCTCGTTGGCGACCCCGAAACGGAACAACCTGCGAATCCGTCCGATGCTCGCGTTGACGGAATTGCGAACGATCCCCGATTCCACCAGCTTGGTCCGCACTACCTTCAACGCCAAAGGTCCAAACTGCGACGCGGGAGTCAAACCGTACAACGCGCTGAGCGTTTTCATCGCGGAACGGATAAGCCACTGCTCCGAAGTCGGTTCGCCGTTCTTGACGTAATGCTGCTCGACGTGGCTCAAGTACGCGACGATCAATTCGGCGATGCTGGGGCCGGGATCGGTGGCGTCCGTTCCACGATTCATTCCACGATTGGAACTCGCGGCCAAGGGGTCAATCGGGACGCCGGATGCACACTTGGCGACGAGTTCGCCGTAGCGGATTCGGCTCGCCTCAGAACCGAAGGGGCCAAGCAAGAACTCGCGTCCGGCAATTCGGACACGAGCTTGGCCGCTCTTCTTGTGGAGCAAATAGCTGGGAATCGGGTTCTTTTGACGTGGCATGTGCGGAGTCCTTTTCGTTTCGTGGAACGGTTCCACGATTGAAATGGCTTTTTCACCGCACAGCCGAACGTCGGCTGGTAACGTAACTCGTTTCGGACTCTATGACTCTGAAAAAATGGAGGATAGGGGACTTGAACCCCTGACCTTCTGCATGCCATGCAGACGCTCTCCCAACTGAGCTAATCCCCCGGGAGATTTGTCTAAGACCCCAAGAGCGACCAATTCCACAGTTTGCGGAGTGGGTTGGCTCTCGCCGAACGAGTCCTCGATATCGGCAGTTTTCGTTCGTGGGACCAGACTTGCGTTCCAACAAAATTCTTGGCGGTGGAAAGCGGGCGGACGATAGCGGCTCGTTTGGAAACGTGTCAAGCAGTTGTCCGCAATGAGGAACGATCAACTGAAAAACGGTTTGCCACGAGAATGCAATCGCGGCCTCGATATCGAGCAGACGTTGAAATGGCTCGCTTTCTCGATCGTTGGAATTCTTGAAGAGTTCGTTAGTATCCCGCCGCGCTCACGTCACGTCGGTCAGGTCAACGGATTGGTTTGGGGACAGATTCGTCGCCCCAATTGCTCGCACTTGAAAGGATGGAATGTGCCGCCTCGCACAATTGAGCACACCGGGCTTCTGGAAGATCTTGGTGAATTGCCGCGGTTCCTCCGAGCGAACGTCGAGGGCGAGGCGCGCTATGGCTGTTCGTTCTGCGGAGTCGGGGACACGGTTCGATTGACAGTCGATGATCGGCGCGTTGACCAGGCACTGCCGCACGGGCGCGGAGTTCTCAGAGTTGAGTCGCCATTGGGGCTGCGAGAATACGTCGCCGAGATACGCGAAGGTCGGTGGCTCGACTTGGAGTTGAATGGTCAACCGCGACTGACGGTGCCGCTGCTGAGCGGTCGCTGGGTATCGGATTCTTGTTCGCGAGACATCGTGGCGAGTTCCGTCAGCGAATCGTTGGAATCAGGGGTGCAACGTTGGGCGTTGGCGACGGCCAACGGTTCGACGCAGCGGACACGGCTCGGCGAAGGGTTGCCGACCGTTGGATGCCTCAAGCTGCGAACGTCGATGGGTCGGCAAAGGCCGGTGTTTCCAATTCACGCCGAACCGAGCGTCCGGGGCGAGGCGGGAACACGTGAAGCGACCAGCTATGACGCCGCGATTGGGCGTTTCGCGGACTTGTTGCTCAAGCATCGGCCGCCGCACGGACGAACGCTGATCTACGCCTGCGGGCAGATCGACTACTTTACGATCTTTGCGTTTCAAGAAGTCTTTCGGCTGCTGGGCATCCGCAATCTGGCCGGGAATGCCGAACATTGTCTCAACGCCGGTGCCGTGCATAACGAACTTCTGACTGGGCAAGAGGGACCGTTCCTGACCATCGACCAAGGACTGAACGGACCAAATCGGTTTTATTTGCTGAATGGTTGGAACGGCTTGATCTCGCATCCTCCGGTGTTTGCAGAGCTCTACAAGCGGCCCCATCTGACGGGCTATCTTGTCGAAGTGATTGAGTCGGAAACGGCTCGTGCGTTTGTCAAACGCTGCGGTGAAGAACGACTGTTGCTGGTGCGACCGGGGTCCGATCCGCATCTCGCATTGGCGGTTGCTCACGAGGTGTTGACCCAGTTTCCTTGGGCCATCGAACAGCGGTTTCTGGATCGGTTCGCCGATCGCGAGTCGTTCGATCGCTACCGCGCATTGGCGACGTCCGAGACATTCGATCCCGCACGCACGGCCGAGCGGATCGCTCCGGAACCGGCATTGGCCGAGCGTTTGTTGAACGGCATTCGGGACATCGCCGCGCAGCTCGTGCGGCCGGGGGTGGTGCCGATCAACATCCCGTCCGTCGGGTTGTCACAGACGAAAGGGGTCGTCGCGCACTGTTTGTGGGGCAGTCTGTTGGCGATGCTCGGCAAGTATGGACTGAACGCGGACGGGACTCCGGCCGGAGGGACCGTTCGCATTCCTGGTCAGATCAATGCGCAGACCGAAGTGCAGGGACTCTCTCGCAACTACTTCATGGGCCGAGTGAAGTTCACACCGGAGAACGTTGCCGAGGTCGCACGGCGGATGGACTTACCGGAGGACGCCTATCAAGTCGCCGCCACCGATACGCCACGAGCGGCGCTCGATTACTCCGATCCGTCGGACGTTCCCGAACTCTTCGTCTGTTTCGGAACGCAGTTTGAAAGCAACATGCTTGGCCGAGTGCGCTGGATCGACAAGCTCAAAGCCGCGAACACGACGCTGGTGGTCGTGGACCCGATCCCCGATCCTTTTACGGTCGAGAATGCCGAGTTGATCATCCCGTCCCCTCCGCACGTGGCCGCAGCCAAGCTCTATCAAAACGGCGAATGGCGACTGAGCTTGTCGTCCCCGCAGAAACAACGAGCTCCCGAAACGCGAACCGACGCGACCATCGTGTATGACGTGATGGCCGAGATCTCGCAGCGAATGCGACACAATGCCGATTTGCGACAACAGTGGCCTGAGCTTGGGCGCTTGTCCGACTCCGGTTATTTGCAGCAACGATTCGAACCGGCCGAGTCGGGTGGCGGACTCGATCGGTTGGACGGTGAAGTCAGCCGGCCGCAGTTGTGGGCTCGCATTCAAGACTACATGACCGGCTCGAACTCGACGGGCGGTTTCGGTCCGTTGTACTGCCGTCCGGAGCACGCTGACGGGCAGCCCATCACTTGGGACGATCTGATTCAGCAGGGGGAGATCATCTACGGCGGCGTCGGCACGACGCGCTATCGGCTGGACTATGACGACCCCGCGCATGTGCCGTTCCGCGACATCTGGCGGCGTCCCGGCCGGTTCAAGTTCTTTGTTCCGACCGAGGCGGATTTGTCGCTCGCCGAGGGAATCATTCTGGACTCGGGACGTTCCACGCTCAGCGAGGACAAGAAACGAATTCACTTCGCGGTGGCGACGTTCAACTCGGGCAAGGCGACCACCGGCGTCGATCTGCCGGACGAGAATCCGTTGTATGTCTCGCTGAGCCTCGCCGCCGAACTCGGTCTGAGCGCGGGCGATCACGTGCGTGTGACCGGCGTCGATACTCAAGCCTCGCTTGTGTTGCCGGTCATTCCGACATCGCGAGTGCGTGGCCGAACACTCTACATCAGCTTCCACAAGTGCAAAGCCGAGATCGAGCAGGGACGTTACTTGAACGACCTGACGTCGCATCTCGGCCGCTGTCCGTACACAGCCCAATCGAACTTCAAACTGACCCGCGTGACTCTCGAAAAAATGACAGGCGAGCCGGAGGGCGTTAGCCA
>CAMDPX010000364.1 GCA_945905295.1 Planctomyces sp. SH-PL62
CCGGTGCGTTCGTTGCCAGACCGGGGGGCTGACGCCGCCCCGCTCGCCTGAGCACTTTGTTGATCGAGTTCAATCGCCGCGCGGAGACGTTGCTCGAACGATGCCATTTGCTCGTCCAGCCGCGACTGCTCTTCAATCAGTTCCTCACGCTGGGTGATTGTTGCGCAAACCGCTTGGTGGTCGTTGAGCCAGCCGAGCATCGCGTCAGGGGCGAGCGGCTCGAATCCACACGGCTTCCAGAGCGCAAGCCACTTCGCCTGCAACTCGGACTGTTGCTGTTCAAGTTCCGAGATTCGTTGTCGCTTCAGCTTCAGCCGCATGGCCAGTGCGGCGAGTTGGCGGCGCAGCCCTTCGCGCTCGGCGACCTCGTTCGCGTTGTTATAGATTAGGTCGGCGATCTCGTCGGCGACGCGAACGGCTCTCTCGTAGCCGTCGGGTAAGGGGTCGGGAGTCTTTTTCGGAGCGGCGGCATGCGGTTGACCATCGGTGTGGGGCACTTCGCCGCCGCTCCGAAAAAGACTCCCGACCCCGTCCGCGTTCAACCACGTTTCGATGGCCGCGTCTGCCTTCTCGGCCGAGATGTATTTCTGTCGGACGAGGTTCCAACCGGTATCGCGTCGTTCGCGCGCGGCATCACGTTCGTCGAGGCTGGGGACGACGTGGCTCGACATCGCCGTGGCCAACGACTTTTCGATCTCGC
Source organism: Planctomyces sp. SH-PL62 (assembly GCA_945905295.1). Classification (GTDB taxonomy): domain Bacteria; phylum Planctomycetota; class Planctomycetia; order Planctomycetales; family Planctomycetaceae; genus SXKJ01. The sequence goes on from CAMDPX010000364.1 coordinate 701, forward strand.
GCTGTTCGGCTTCGTCTTGCTCGGCCACGGCACTCGCGGATCGGAACTGCTCGTTGACCTCGGCGAAGCGAGCCTCGAAGTCGGCGATCGTTTCGGCGCGCGGAACGGGTAACTCGTGAGGAGCCGCCGTCGCGGCGGGAAGCGGAGGCGTGAGCTTGCGGCATTGAGTCGCGAGTTTTCGATCCAGCTTGCTCAACTCAACTCGCGTGCTTTCCGCACGATTCCGATTGGCGACGAAATCGGTTTCGTCAGCGAGTACGGCCACGAGAGGAGTGACGTCACGCGCTGCACCGATCTTGGCCAGATCGTCTTGCGCTCGTTCGAGGTTCGCGGCATCGGCGTCTCGCTTCGTGGTGAGCTTCGTGTGCGCGGTCGTTCGCTCGCGATGTTCGTTGCTCAGTCGGTCAATCTCCGCCTGTGTCGCCACATCGACCGAGAAGGTTCGCAAATCGTCGTGGCTCCAGCCGGGACGGAGTTCGGCCAGCTCGCGGTCAATCAGCAATCGAATTGCGTCGCGCTGCCGCTGACGTTCTGGAAGATCCTGCTTGGCCTCAATGAAGGACTGTCGCAGTTCGAGGCACGCCTTGATCTCGGCCCGATACGAGACCGCGCCGGGATCAAGCTTCAGTGCGGCGAGGGCTCGCTCGGCCTGCTCGATCTCAGCTCGTCGGGTCGCTTGTTCGTCAGCGAGCGACTTCAATTCCTTGCTGAGGGCCTGAGACCGCAGCCGCGCATCGGTGGGGATGTTTTCTGGAACGCTGAGCCCCGCTCGCTCGCTGCGCCGCTGCTGCAAGTCCCACCACTTCGGCCACGCGCGGACTTGCTTGTCGATCTTAGAGTGTTCTCGTCGCAGTCGATCGACATGATCGTGCTGACTCTTGGCGTGTTCGGCGGCCTTCGTCACGGCGGCTTCGGCTTCGTGAAACTTGTCAGGGCGAAGTGAGCGATTCTTAATCTCCTTCGACAGCTTCTTGAGTTCCGCCAAGAGAGCGTTGATCGCCGGCTTCGAGCCTCCCTTCTTGAACAGCTCGTCCGCCTGACGAGTCAGCTCGACAACGATTTTGTCTGGGCTGTTGAGTCCGCCGAGGCTGCCGCCGAACAGAGCCGATTGCAGGCTCTCATGCTTCAAGCTCGCCTCACCCTGGCTGAGCTGATCGAGCCCAAACGCGAAGACCGATTCAAACAAGCCGCGATCCGCGTGATCGAGTAGCCGCAACCAACCGGCGTCATCGAGATCGGTCGGCAGGCCGTCGAGTTTGATCGCAACCTTGTCCTTGTTTCCTTTGCGGCGTCGCAGTTCAACCGATCGGCCGTCGTGCAGGTCGAGCGTCGCCACGCCCGCCATCTCCCCCTGACCGCCGAAGTCGTAAGGCGTGCGCGTCGGGAAGTCGAACAGCAGCCCGCGCAGGAATTCGAGGAGCGTCGTTTTGCCCGCCTCGTTCGGCCCGTAGATGACTTGCAGGCCGTCACCGGGAAAGACGAGATCGCACTCGTTGAAGTGGCCGAAGCGGTTGATGTGCAGTTGCCGAATCTTCATGACTGGCCTCCGCTCTCTTGGACGAGATGACTCAGCAGAAGCGCCTCGGCATCGCGCAACCAGGCGACTTGACGAACGGGGTCATCCAGATTGAACGACTCCTCGCCGTCGGCGTCCTGAGATAACTCGGCGGCGACCTTTGCCGCGAGGTCTTTCGTTTCCGGAAGCGCCTGCAATGTCTGCGGGTCCGTCGCGAGCAAATCGATGTCGCGCAGCAACTGGCCGATCAAGTCTTGTCGCTCGCGCAGGGCGTCCAGATCGAGCGGCGATTGCGTGTGGAATTTGATCTTCTCGATCCACACGCTGTCGCCGAAGTCGGACGCGAGAGCCCGCAAGTTCGTGACGAGTTGCTGCCGCGAGGCATCCTTGGCCAGAAGGGCATGCGCTGCACAACGGCCGGTGAATTCGAGCCGCACCGCCGCGAGTCGCCCGTCTGCCGTGGCGACGATCTCACGCAAATGGTTGCGAGTCACGTCGAGCAGCGCGTCTTCATCGGCATCCGATTGCAAGGGGATCGTCTCGCGAAACCAGCGGACGAGATCGGTCTCACGGAACTCGACGGTTCGCACGTCGCCGCCTCGTTCATCGACCGTCACCAGCAGGCAACCTTTGGGACCGGCCTCGCGAGCGTGACGCCCTTGCGTGTTGCCTGAGTAAACGACGTGAGGCCGCTCATGCAGGATCGCAAAGTCGTGGACATGGCCCAGCGCCCAATAGCCGTAACCCTTCGCGACCAGTTCCTCGACCGAACAGGGTGCATAGGCCGCGTGCTGGGAATTCCCCCCCGCGTTCGTGTGCAGCAACCCGATGTTGAAGCAGCCAGCAATGGGAGCCGGATAACCGGGGACGAGATTCTCCGTCACTTCACGTTTTGGGTAACTCATCCCATGTAGGACGACCGGAAGAGTCGGATGCCTCACGGTCTGAGGCCGCTTGTGATCGAAGAGGGTCACGTTCGCGGGCCACGGGACGTGACGAGTCATCTCCTCACGCGAGTCGTGATTGCCGAGGATCAGATAGACCGGAATGTTTGCCTGATCCAATCGCCGCAACTGAGCCGCCGCGGCGAGCGCCGCGTGGAAGTCCTTCACCTCGGTGTCGAACAAGTCGCCCGCGACGATCAGAAAATCGACCCGCTCTTCCAGACAGAGATCGACGACCCGATCAAACGCCTGCCGCGTGGCAAGTCGCAGCCGCTCGGCCGGAGCGCCGGGGTATGCCTCCAACCCTCGCAAGGGACTATCGAGATGAATGTCGGCGGCGTGAATGAAGCGCATCGAGCATCGGCCTGTTGTCGGTGCCAATCGAGCTGATGAAGGCCGGGAAAGGTATGTGGCTCGTCGTCGGACTCGCAAGTCGCGCGGTTGAGGCAAATTCATTGGGGAAGGAAAGGTGCCCGACGAATTGAGGGAGACGACGAATGATGCGGCCATTGCCGACATTCGTCGTCTCCCTCAATTCGTCGGGCTCCTTCCGTCGTTCGTGACGAGCCGCGATATCGCCGACCGCGAAGCATTCGGATTGGTCGTGTCAGTCCGACTATTCAGTCCGGTCAGCGGCTTGAAAGACCGTTCCGCATCGCTCGCCCGCCACAATCGGATGGATCTGCATAGCAGGCGTGATGGCGTCCAGCGGTATGAGCGGCAGGTTGGCATTCGTCGGCGAGTCGAGCAGGCGCGGCATAGGGCGGAGGATGCTCGCAATGCCGATCTGTGGCGGTTTCGGCGCGTCGAGACAGTCCGACCTCCGGACTCGCTCGTCTGACGATTTCGGATCGTTTCACTTGCTTCTCGACGGAGCGTGTTGCCGATCCTCATGGCACCTAAGCATGACACGGATGGATGACGCAACGAACGGATTCGTGAGACACTGAAAGCCACACCTATGATCCTCCGACCGACGGCCTTTGTCGTTGTTACCAGCGGCCTGATCGTCGCGGCCGGATTCAGCAGTGGCTGTCAGGTGCCTCGCACAATGCGATCGTGGGAAGCTCCGTCGTTCCCGTGGCGACGGATGAATGAGCCTCGGCCTTCTGTTTCAGAGGACCGGTTCGATTCGGAAACCTACGTCCCGGAATCCTTCGACGCTCCTTTAAGAATCCCTCAACAACCGACTCCCGAACAACGCAACTTGCGGCTACCTCCAGAGCCGACATTCGTCCCCGAGCCTGCTCCCAACGAACGTCCCGTGCCGGTCCCCCCGGCTCTGGAGTTTGAAGCGCCGCAAGCTCGACGATGGATACCGTCTCGACCGAACAGTCGGATGGTCTCCGCACCGCAGAGAGCTCACGAGAGCGAATCGCCCGCAGACGACTTCAGCCTCCCACCGGCTCGAGTCACCTACAGCGAAGAAGCCACGACTGACGAACCGATTATCACGCCGGCTCCCGAATCACTGAGCAACTCGCAACCGCGATTGTTCCGTCCGGCAGGCACGGCCAAGAACATGTACGAGTCCGTGAAACGCAAGTTCTCGCGATAAGCGAGGACAGACGGACTCGAACAACCACCGAGCATCATCGCGAAAGCCACAAGGACCAATCGCCCCGGAGTGATTTCAACAGGTCTCTTCCAAGTGTCCTTGGGGCTGGGAGGGTTGAGGTGTCGCAGGGAGCTTGCTCCCGCCATCTCAACCCTTCTTTTTTTTGACACTCCGCCATGCTGGAGATGTTTATCGGGACTCAGGTTGATGTTTTCGCTGACTTCGCGATTCGTCGTGAGCGGCGAGGCGCTAGCCGCCGGTGAATCCAGCAGACCGGCGGCTAGCGCCTTGCCGCTCACAAACACGTTCGACATCATGTCGCCCCTGCGAACTTCCCACCTCCCTCCGAACTGATGAGGAGACGACATGCTCCGCCGCTACTGTGTGATCTTGATCGCTGCTTGGGGACTCTTGGCATCGCTCGGTTCGACGGCGTTCGCCCAGAACAAGATTGACGAATTCTCGCTGGAACGCCGGAAGCTGCTGCGAGAAGCCGAGCGGTATCAGATGGACGTTGCCGATAAGTACTACCGCGAGCGGCAATACAAGATCGCGCTGGGCGAGTACGAGAAGTTCGTGACGCTCTACGAAAAGAGCGAGGGGACGCCGTTCGCCCAGCTCAAGTGGGGCATCTGCCAGATTCATTTGAAAAAGATCAACACGGCCATCAGCGAAGGCTTTCAGACGGTCATCGACTATTGGCCGGAATCGCCGGAAGCCTCGATCGCGGCGTTCTACATCGGCCGCTGCTACAAAGAGAACGGTGAGATCAAGAAGGCCAAGAAGGCGTATCTGCAAACCGTCTCGAAGTACGAGTCCTCGCTGGCAGCGGTCTACTCGCTGAATGATTTGCTCGACATCGCTGACGTCGAGGTGGACGTCGACGGCAAAGTCGCCACCTGGCGGAAGCTGGTCTATGACATCAAACGGACGCCCGGCGATGCCAACAGCCTCTGCGTGCAAGCGTCGCAGCAACTGGCGACCCACTACTTCTCCACGGGCAACGCCGTCGAAGGAGTCGCGGCCTTGGACACGACCTACAAAGACAATCAGCGGCCGTATCACGTCTGGTACTTCTGCCGCACGCCAATCGGCACTCTCACGGCCGACGCGAAGACCAAAGAGAAAGGCGAGAAAGTCGCTGACGGCTGCGTGGCCGCGATTCGCGAACGCATTCCGACCGACATCAGCAAGCCCGAAGACAAAACCAACGCGCGCGAATGGTCGTACTACGCCGCTGACGTGCAGGCATACTCACGCCGCGAAGACAAAGTGATCGAAGCCTATCAGACGATGCTGCGACTGTACGGCCAAGAAGACGCGACGCTGCAACGCTTCGCCGACTGGTACAAGTCCATTTTGAAATACGACGAAGCTCGCAAACTCTACAGCCAATTTACCGTCCGCCCGGAAGGGCTGAGCCAGATGGCTTGGAGCTACGTCCAACAGCAGAAGTACGACGAGGCGGTCGCTCATTACCGCCAAGCGGCCGGTCTCGACAGCCAGAATCAACCGAAGTGGAACGAAGCAATTGGCGTCGCATATCGCCACGGCAGCCGCTGGAAGGAGGCCATCGACGCTTTCACCGAGAACCTCAAGATCGACGCCGCCAATACAGAGAAATGGTTGTGGTGGATCGCCATCACGCAGCGCGACGGCGGCATGTACAAGGAAGCGATCGGCACCTTCCGCCAATGCACCAACTTCCCGGAGAACACCAAGCAAATGGCGTGGTGCCACCGAGTTCTCAAGGAATGGAACGAGTCGATCATCCTCTACGGCCAAGTCACGTCGAGCGCACCCGATGCTCCGTGGGCGCTGTACCAGATCGCTCAAGTCCGCGAAGCGTCCGGTGACAATGAAGCGGCGATCAAGGCGTACCAAACCGTCTGCAAAAAATTCCCCAAGGACGGCCACGCCGCCCAAGCCCACGCGCACTTGCAGACGAAGTACAAAATCAACGTCACGCTCGGCGGTGCGGCGGAGTAACCACCGTAGCCGCGTTCGCCAGAACGCGGGC
>CAMDPX010000365.1 GCA_945905295.1 Planctomyces sp. SH-PL62
CAGCATTTGACGCTGGCCGCGGAACGGCAGTTCGCCGGTCAGCAGGCGGAACAGGATCACGCCCAGCGAGTACACGTCGCTGCGGCGGTCGGCGTGATGCGCCTCGCCGCGAGCTTGCTCCGGAGGCATGTACGCCGGGGTGCCGAGGATTGCGCCCTCGACCGTCATGGTGATTTCGCCGGCGTCGCGTTTGGCGAGGCCGAAGTCGGTGATGAATGGCTCGTAGTGCCCCGATTCATCGGGGCGTTGATCCTTGACCCCATGAATGGGGGCACTACGAGCGGAGTCACGACGAACCAAGATGTTCTGGGGCTTGAGGTCGCGATGGACGACGCCGGCTTCGTGGGCGTGATGCAGGGCTTCGGCGATCTTCGCGCAGAGCTCGACTGATTCTCGGACTGTCAGCGGGTGGGCTTGCACCCATTCGTCGAGACTGGCTCCGTCGATGAAGTCGCTGGCGATGTAGATGCTGCCGTCTTCACGCCCGACTTCGTGGACCGAGACGATGTTCGGATGCCGCACCTGCGCGGCGGCTCGCGCTTCGCGCAGAAACTTTTCGGCATCGGCTTCGGTGAGATTCTCCTTCCGAGGAATCTTGATCGCGACGATGCGGTCGAGTTCCGTGTCGCGGGCTTTCCAGACGGTTCCGAAGGCTCCTTGGCCCAGGCAGTGCAGCAACTGGAAATGGCCGAGCTTCTTGCCGTGAGTGCCGTCGTCATGGCCGGTCTCGGTGTCCTTGGCCAGATTGAAACAACTGCCGCATGACGGACATGAGACGTCGCCGGACGGGTCGTCGTTGACGACGTCAATCGGATTGCGGCAGTGCGGACAGCGAATTTGCATGATGTTCGCCACGCTAAGCCTTCAGGAACCAAGAGACAACTCTCCGATCCCAATGGCTCAGCAATCAAGGGCTAAGATTTCAGATACCGAATCTGGGTTGGATGGGTGAGCAGCGTCGGCATGGACTCGTCCTGATCCTTCAGCGCGTCGAGGTCAGCGAGAGGGCCGAAGGAGATCCCCTCGCGTTTTTCGATTTCGGCGATGGGACGTTGGTTGTTTTCGTGCCGGCCGAAGACGAATTCTTCCTCGCCGATGAAGGACTTCTGAGACATCGTGTAACCCGTCGCGCAGAGTTCTCCGGTTTCGTCGTGGACGAAAGCGATCACCTTCCAAAACGTGATCGGGATCTTGATGCCGAAGCGGATGGGATCGTTGCTGGCCAGGAAAGGGCCGGTGAAGACGCAAATCCGCATGTCGTCTTTACGAGCGTTGTCGAGTGCGTAGTCCTCAAGACTGAGCCAGACGCCGGCGTTGAAGATCTGGAGCTGGGGAACAGTGTTGGTCACATGCATCGAATCGCTGTTACCGAGGGTGGCGTCGGCGTCGGAACCCCACACGGGGTCTTCGCGGCGTGTCATGTGTCCGCGGCTAAACTTCGGCGCATTCCCATAGCACTCCGCCATGATCTGTGCCGTTTTGGGGATCCGCGGATCAAACTGCCAGCCGGTTCGTGTTCGCTTCTTGGAGTTCTTGCCGTCGATATTACAGGCGCTGAAGCGGCACATCCGCCGGCTATTGCTCATCACCACGGAGAAGTGTTGATAGTCGAGAACGTCCAGCGTCTTGCCATCGAATGTGAACTTCAGGATGTCGTCACGATTCTTCGTCAGGACCGGCAGGGGAACCTTGAAACTGGAGCCGAGGAACTTCGGTTTGTAGCCGTCGCGGCCCCGATAGTCTTCGGGTCGCGCTTCCGTGGCTGCAATGAGATCATCGTCCGGCACATCCGCGTCAAAGTCATGCCGTGCGGGGGAGGTCATGCGAACCGATGCCGGCGCGGAGCCAATCACGTCGCCAATCTCGATGCGGACTTTGATCGGGATCGTAGCTTCGATCACGCGTGGATTGTTCGCCGGCGAGACAGTGGGCTGCGATTTCGGTGCTTCCCCTGAACCACCACCTGCGATTCGCGACCCACTGCTGACCGATCTGAGCACGTCGTCGAGCCGACTGGCGACCACATCGACGGGGACCGCGTGATTCTTCGCGAACAACGTGCCGGCGAAATGGAGTGCGAGAGCGTGGCCGGTCTTCAGCGAGACGACTTCGCCGCCGGAGTTGCCTCCCAGCGTCGAGCAGTCATGAAAGACCCGTCCCGAACTTTTTCCCGTAATCAGTCCGGGAGCCAGCCGCTTCTTGTCGTACCGATGGTTGAAGATCCGGTCCATCAGATTCTGATCGGGAAAGAACGGATCGCGAGCCGGGTAGCCGATCACCGCCACTTGGTCACCTGTTTGAGCCGCGATTGAGGAGAGGGTGACCGGCCGCGGAAGCGTCTGGCCATTCACAGGCTCGATGCGCAGGAACGCGAGGTCCGGGCCGCCGCCGCGCTCGATATGCACGATCTTGAACAGAGGAAACTCGCGGCTGCTGTTGTTGTCGAACTCTTCGAGAAAATCGATCTTGGCCCGCATGGAAGTGCCATCGAGTCCCTGTCGAAATACAAAGCCTTGGCCATCGGACTCGCCGAAAGCCTCCGCCACATGTCGATTCGTGACGATGATGTTCTCGCGGATGAGCCAGCCTGTCCCCAGCCACTCGACACGCCGCGGATGGTTGGCGAGTTCGATGCGACCGACGGCGGGGATGTTCGGAGTCAACAAGGCGTTGGCCGCCGTCAAACGCTGCTTCCAGATCTGGCTCTCGACTTCGGTGATGTCAACAACGGTTGCTCCGCGCTTGATCTCCAGAACCGGTCGCCCGTTGGTCAGGACGATTGTTTCACGCGTGAAGTCTGCACTCGGTCTCGCTGTCGATTCGGCAGTGACGCGGTTCCCGATGGTCGTGTCTAACTCTTGGGCAACTTCGGGATCAATCTCTTTGAGCCGAGAATAATACTCATCGAACGATGGTCGAGCAGTTTTCATTGGAGTTCTCCCGGGATGTTGTTTTGGTGAATCAGTGGCGGAGCGCGTTCGATCGCCAGGGCGTGCGTCCGGCTCGTCATGGCTTCTCCGTTGTTGTCGAAATGTGCTGAGAACAATCCGGCCAATGTCGGACTGAATCCATTCGAAGCAGTGGCCATTATCTTAGTGCGACTGAGATTCTTGAACACCCTCAGGGAAACTTGTGTCGCGATACACCACTTTGCCGTCCAACAGCGTGAGCAGAACCTTGGCGAGATGGATCTCGTGGGCCGGGATCTCGAACAGATTCCGGTCGAGGACGATCAAGTCGGCGGCCTTGCCGACTTCGATCGAACCGGTTTCGGTCTCCTCGAAGTTCACGTAGGCCCCGTTGATCGTGTAACCGGCCAGCATCAACGGCAGGTCCACCGACTCTTCGGGAATCCAGGCTGGACCGGGCTTCTCCAAAATTCCGCGGCGTGTCACGGCGACTTGAATCGCATCGAGCGGATTCATCGACGACACAGACCAATCGCTGCCGCAGGCGATTACCGCACCGCTACTGGCGACACTGCGAATCGGATACAGCCAGCGCGACCGCTCAGGGCCGAGCACGGGCAACGTCATGTCAACGATGTACGGGTCGGCCTGAAGCCAATACGGCTGAAAGTTGGCGACGACTCCCAGCCGCCGAAAGCGAGCGATGTCCGGCGGATCGAAGAGTTGAATGTGAGCCAGATGATGCCGCGAATCGCGGCGGCCGTTGCGAGCTTGAGCGAACTCCAGCGCATCGAACGAACTCTGAATCGCGCGGTCCCCGATCGCATGGACGTGAATCTGAAATCCGAGTCGGTCCAACTCCGCAGCCACCGGCTTGAACACTTCCGGCTCGAAGTTCAACCAACCGCTTTCTTCGCGACCGCCCCCCAAATACGGTTGCAGCAACGCCGCCGTGCGCGATTCGATGACGCCGTCCTGAAAGATCTTCACGGCCGTCGTCCGCAGACGCTTACTCTGAAACTTGGTTCGCCACTCCACGAATTGAGGAATCTGAGACATCCCTTTCGCCGGATCGAACCGCATGGCCGCGACCGTCCGCACGGTCAGTTCACCCGCTCGGTCGAGTTCCATAAAGGCATTCAAATGCTGGTCGCTGACCTGCGCCTCCTGCACCGAGGTGATCCCAAACCGGTTGGCCATTTCCAATCCCCGGCGCAGCCCACGCACAAATTCCTCATGTGAGTACGGCGGCGTCTTCACAATGACCAGCCGCGCCGCCGACTCACGCAGCGTTCCCGTCGGTTCGCCGGTCTTAGGATCACGCTCAATACGACCACGAACCGGATCGGGAGTCTCCTTCGTGATACCGGCGATCTCCAAAGCTCGCGAGTTGACCCACGACGAATGCCCGTCGAAGGCATCGAGAATGACCGGCCGATCGGGCACGATTTTGTCGAGCAACTCCTTATGCGGATTCCCTCCGCTCAGAGTCAACGGCCACCCGCCACCACGAATCCATTTCCTGTCGGGATGCCGTTCCGCAAACTCCCGCACCTTCGCCAGCACTTGGTCGAGCGTCGCTAAACCATTGAGATCGCATTCATCCAACTCGATGCCGCCACCCACCAGATGGACGTGCGAGTCATGAAACCCCGGCAGCAACATCTTCCCCTGAAGATCAACGCTGCGAGTCTGCGGTCCAATCCACGGAGCAACTCCGACATCGCTCCCCACATAAACAATTCGCCCGTCCCGAATCGCCACCGCCTCTGCCCAACTCCGAGCCGTATCAACGGTGTAAACAGCTCCGTGCCGGAACACAGCATCCGCCCGCTGCGGCGGGTTCAGGCTCTCGATCCCCAGGCCGGAAAGGAGATCTTTCATGAGCGTCGCATCGTTGATCGAGTTCTTGCCGATGATCTGCACTTTGGATTTCGCCCCGGCAGGAACTTCGCTCTGGAACAGCAGCTCCGCGGCACCGGGAGTCGCCGCAAGCAGCGCGAGCGGATCGTACAAGTTGAACTTGCTGACTTGCTTCCAGATGTCCTCGAAGTCCTCCGCATGAGCCGCGGCATGGGCAAGTGCGGCCTTCCCCGCCGGGCTGTCGAGATCGACGTCGGTGAACGTCCGGAAGAACCACGCGGGCGTCAGCGCGGGAGGCAGGTGACCTTGATGGATCCCTTCCCACAAATGTTTCAGGGACTGCTTCTGCTGTTCTTTGAGGTAGACGCCGACCGGATGCTTGGTATTGGCGATGCCGTCATAGAAGCTGCGCGGAGCGGCGGCCGAGTAAGTCGCTTCCTTGTTCACGACCACCAGCGGCAGGCCGAGTTCCTGCACGCGCGCGTAAGCGTAGTCGGCCGAAGGCTGGTGCGTGCTGTTGTTATACGCTCGCTTGTCGGCGACGACGAATCCTCTCGGATCTAACTGAGTCTCTACGCCACCCATGATCACGACTCTGGCGACCTTCCGCTCGACGAACTCCGGAGCGTCCCGCAAGAGCTCGGCCAAGTCGGCCATGCCCGCGTTGACCACGAGGACGGCCGAGTGATCGGCAACTCGCTCCAACTCCTGCTTGAGCAGCGCGAGTCCATCCGGCTCGACCACTGCCTGCTGTCGCAGCAAAGGCGTTTCCACGAACACGCGGTGATCTTTCTCACGGCCAGCAGTGGCTTTCGCATCGACCACACCGCTGGCATCTTTGACTTCGAATCCGTAGTCCACTCCCACGCCGACTCGCGCTTTTTCGAGGCCAAGTTCGTTCAGCACGCTCCGAGTAAACCTCGCGCGGATCGTCCGCACTTCGCGATTGCCAAGAGTCGTCACCGCACACCGGAGATCCAAAAAGCCCTGCTCGTGCAGATATTTCGTCTCGACGAGAACGCTCAGATCGTCCGGATCCTTGTTCGGATCGGTGAACAGGAACAGCGGCGCGGACTTCTCCGGACGAACCTGCCGCAGCAGCGACATCGCCCGAGCCTGTCCGGCAGATAGAGGCACTCGGTGCTTCGCCGCGCTCACCACTGACGCCGGCTTGTCTTCGCCGCGTAACGACAACAGTCCCGCAAACGCAGAGACCAGAAGAACGAACACCTGCGGGAACAAACGCCTTGTTTCGACACCACGAGAAGCGATTTCCATGAGTTTCACGCGCACCTGAGGCAAGAGATCAAATCACTGGGCGACATCGTCTCGCCAGAAATGCTCGGCATCGCCAAACGATTTTTCAATGCTCACCACCATGCCCGCCACATCACCTCGAATCGTTTGACCTGGCGAAAACGGCTTGTCCTATCCCTTGAGCCGCTTCGCGACTGGAGAGGCCGTGAGCAATTCCAACTGCCGGATGGCGATTTGATTCAGACGCTTCAACCGTTCGCTTTAGGCGAGGCCCATGTCGTCCTCGCGCGGCCCCCGCTTGGAGGCGGCCTCAAAGGCGGCTGTGCCGTTCTCAAATCTGCACGGACTCTCCAACACGCCAGCTTCAAGGACGCTTCACTTTCGAAATGGGCACGGCACCGTAACAACACTCAAACGGCGTACACTGAGTTGAAAGGCCGGTACACAGTTGAGTGTCTTTGAATTATGCTCGCGTGGAAGCAGATCGTTTGGCATTGAGAAAAGCGTTTTCGTCGGACTTCGCCGCCAGCGGAGGCTGTCAATCCAGACTAGTGCCGCGTCACGACTAAAACTTCGGGTTGGAGTTTATCGAGAATTCGACGACTCTGCGTGTACCACAAGGAGGTGGTCTATGCACAAGAAATATGTAGTTCGATTGACGGACGAGGAACGGGGAGAGCTTCAGCTTGTGATC
>CAMDPX010000366.1 GCA_945905295.1 Planctomyces sp. SH-PL62
CCCGGACGAATCGCAATCCGGTGAAGTCCGGGGGCTGACGCCCGCCGGCTCGCCAAAACAAGTCTGTCAAATCTCCTGAAAGCAGCAGCACGGATCGAGCTTCGCCGCTGAACGAGCCGGCCAGAGTGCGGCCAGCGTGGTGATGACAAGTGCCGCTCCGATGGAGAGCGCGATCAAATCGGGCAGCGGCTTGACGGTGACTCCGGCCCATTGGGAGCCGAGCACCATCGCCACGATCAGGCCGAGCACGCTTCCGCCGACCGCTCCGACGATGCCGAGCACCCACGCTTTCAACAGAAACATTCGCGTGACGAGACTTGGCGTCGCACCGAGCGCCATCAGCGTCCCGACTTCGCGGCGGCGTTCGCGGACGTTGGACGAAATCGTGCTGGCGACGCTCGCACCGCCGACGATCACCAGAATGCCCAGCACGAACAGCGACAGTTGGCTCATCAAGCGATTGATGCCCACTTGAGTCGAGACGACTTGTGAGATCGTCACGACCTTCGCATCGGGCAGCAGTTCGGCCAGCTTCGGCACGAGTCCGCCGGCCGCGTCTTCGCAGCAGCCCATGACTTCAATCGCGTTGACCACCTCGCCCGCCTTGGTCAAACGCTGAACCGTGTGCAAGTGCGCGAAGACGCGCGAGTCATCGACCGTGCCGGTGCGCGGCAGCACGGCGAGCACCTGTAGTTTCTCACCGAGCATTTTGATCGACTGGCCGGGCTTCAATCCGGAGAACTCAGCGACATCGGCTCCGATCACCGCCTCGTTCCCTTTCAACTGGTCGATGGTCCGTTCGCTGGCGAGCGTTTCCGGCGCGGCGTCGTAGGTCTTGGGACCGCACGCGGCTTTCTTGCAGCCTTCGTGCTTGTTGCTGAACAGCGAGACCGATTGCCACACCGCCTTCGCTTGAAACTCGCTTTGCGGCAGGATGCCGGTCAGCGTCACGTCGCGATTCGCGACCTTCGCCGACACGCACAGCTTCGGCGACAACCGCTCGACGCCCGGCAGGTTCTCCAACAGGATGCTGGCCACATGCGACTCCGGCAGCGTCCGCTCGGTGAGGTCGGCCGAGTAGTAATCCTGCAGCGTCGCGTCCTTGGGAAGCACGAGGACGTTGGCTCCCAGCGATTGCAGTTGCTGCCCGACTTCGCGTTCCGAGAACACGGTGACATGACGAATCGCAACCAGGGCGGTTACGCCCAACAAAATGGCCAGCGTGCTGGTGAGCATGGCCGAAGGCCGCTCCGCCAATTCACGCCAGACGAGGATTTTGAGGTTCATGGTTTTCTTCCTTTCGTAGGTTGGGACTCTGTCCCGACCAATCGTGCGGGTCGGGACAGAGTCCCAACCTACGTTCGATTATCGCCGAGTCGCCGTGCGTGGCGGCGCTTGATGATGTTTGCAGTGCGGGTCGTCGCAGCACTTGCCGGCTTTCGCCAGCGCGGCGGCGATCTCATCCTTCGACGCGACCGCGTCAAACTTGCCGACCATCAGGCCCGGCGGGGCGAGCAAAACGGTGTGCGTGGCCTTGGCCTTCGGGTCGATCTGCATTTGGCCGACAAACTTCCCTTCCTGCGGATCGGCTGCCGTCATGCCGATGGTGACGATGCGGTCTTTGAAGTGCGGGTCACTCTGAAAATCCTTGATCGCGACCGGAGCCGGAGCTTTCGCCGAACCTTGTACGGTGACAAGCACCAGCTTGTTCGCTTGCAGGTTCTTCATCGCGAACATCATCGTCGGCGTGACGAAAGCCTCGCCGAGTTTCTCGGCCGTCACCTTCTGCGCAAACATGCCGGTCATCGCTCCGTTGGGCGCGACCGCGATGGTCATCGGCATCGGAGCACGGCTCACGTCGTACTTCGTGACCAACGCCTGCTCGGCGGGGTCGCCGACTTGGACGTGGGCCACAACCGTTTGCTCAGACTTGCCGGCCAAGGCTTCCTTCAACGTCGCGGTCATTGCGTTCGTGGCCGCGTCGTTCTGCTTGAAGAACAACAGAAACGTGTACTTGCCCTCTTTGGCCGCCTGGTCGATGGTCGCTTGGGCCTTGCTGGCCGGAGCAGCCGCCGGGACGGCGTTGCGAGCTTGAGCCATTGCGAACGTGGGAGCAATCACAGCGAGCGCCGTCGCGATCACGGATCGGATCAAGTGAATGTTCATAACGATTCCTTTCGTTGAATTGGGAGGAGTGGACGGTCATGACGCCGCAACGCGGCGTCTGATTCAGCCGCAACGCGGCATCTGGTTCAGCCGCAACGCGGCGTGACTCGATAGCCCAGGGCGCTAGCCCTGGGAATGGGTTGCGAAACAAACTTGATAAGGCCCGAAGGGCCGTGACTCGTCGCTTTTGTCATTGGGTGGCGGCCCGTTGGGCCTTGTCGATTTGGGTGTGTCGGTTTCCCCAGGGCTAGCGCCCTGGGCTTTCGAGTCTCGCCCCGTTGGGGCGAAGGCCCTTTTCATCCAGCCCGACCGGGCTAGTGGTTGTGATCTGCTCAGCCCGCGCCCAGGTTGTTTTTCAACAACTCTGACCGCAGGATGCCGCTGTTGGTGGAAGCGATCAGTTCGCCCGGCAACAAGCCAGCGGCGATTTCGATGTTTGGCTCCGTCTGGAGTTTCTCGCCCCTCGCCCCTCGCTCCTCACCCCTCACCTCCGTCGCTCCGGGACGAATTTTGCGAACGTGGAAAACTTTGTACGGCGACTTCTCAAAGTTCTTGTCGCGAACGAAGACGACGTAGCAATCCCCTTCCCAATGGACGGCGTTGGCTGGAACAACGATCGCTCGCGGTTCTTCACGCAAAAGGATGCGAGCCGTCCCAAACGTGTGGGCATGATGTCGTTCATCGTTGTTCGGCAGCTTGACTCGGATCGGCACCATGCGCGTCGCGTGATCGACCGCTGGACTGATCCAGGTGACGGTTCCCGCATCCGCAGCGTCCGGACCGTGGTGTCCGTCGTGAGTGAACTCCACTCGCTGGCCGGGCTGAATGCGTTCGGCGTCTTCGATCCGCACGTTGAGCGTCAGCCACATCGTGCGCGTGTCGGCGACGACGAACAGCACTTTGTTCGGAGCCACCACTTCGCCCGGCACGCCGCTCCGTTCGGTGACCTCGCCGTCGAAAGGTGCTCGCACCGGCAGCAGATTGCTCGACGATGAACTCTTCGCGACCTCGGCCGCCAACTCGTCCGACAGGCCGAGAAACTGCAATTGCCCCGTGAGTAATTCCGGCTCCGCGCTGATGTCATCGACCTTGGGCAGCGGTAGTCCGAGATTCACCAACGCCTGTCGCGCGGCGAGCATTCGGACGTGAGCTTCGGCAACGGCCGCGTCCGCTTCCTGCACCGACTTGCCCGCGACCACGCCCGTCGAGCCTTTGAGGTTGGCGAGCGTCTGCACCTTTAAGTCGAGATTCACGACCGACTGCTGCAACTCCGCTTTGGCCTTGCCGACATCGGCGGCATCCACGAGCGCCAGCACGTCGCCCCGTTTCACTTTGTCGCCGACTTGTTTTTCCACACGGAACAACGTCCCGGCGACGCGCGATGACAACCGCGCCGCGCGTGTCGGATCGAAACCGATCTCGCCGTTGGCCAGGACCGATTCGGAAATCGGAGCGTACTTGGCCGGAGTCACTTCGATCCCCAGTCGCTCGATGATCTCCGTTGACGCGAACTGAATCCGCCGCTGCTGCAACTTGCACTTGCTGTTGTTTTCGGGACGCGGCGCGAAGTCCAACGCCTCTCGCGAATGCGGTGTTTCTTCGGCGGCGACCTCGGCGGCGTTCGGAATCTGCGCGATCGCCGGATTGCAGACGGGGCACTCATGCACGCCATGAACCTTGCACCAGCCTCGTTCCTTGGCTGCCGGCAGACAATCCTTGTTGCACTCGACGCAGATCGAATCGGGAACAGCGTGCGCTTTGCACCAATCGTCCTTCTCGACTTCAGTTTGCCCGCGGAGTTCCGAGATCTTCGGGATTCGCCAATGAGTCTTTTGTCCCGCGAACACCAACCCGCCGACCGCCAACAGAGCAATCAAACCGGGGATCAGGCGGAGGGACGAGGGGCGAGGGGCGAGGGGCGAGGAAAGCGGCGCCTGCGGCGGTAGTGGTGATAGGGATGATGAAGTTTGTGTGGCTGACATGATCGTGAATCCGTGAGTTCGTATTTCTGGGTTCTGTGTTACTCGCCCCTCGTCCCTCGTCCCTCGCCCCTCGTCCCTATTCCCTCGCCCCTCGCGAGCGACTGCGTGCGATTTCTCCGGCCAACAGCGGGCTGCCTTTGGTCGCGACGACTTCGCCCTGAACGACGCCGACGATGATCTCCGTATTCGTGGTGTCCTTCGCGCCGGTGCGAACCATCCGCGCGTGAAAGACCTTTGGACCGTTCGGCTTCAAAAACTCTTTGTCCCGGACGAACACGACTCGGCAGCCACCCACGGCTTGCACGGCTTCATTCGGGACCGTGATCGCGTGCGGTTCCTCGCGCAGCACGATGTGGCCAACGCCCAAAGCGGACGCTCGTAGCTTGCCGTCAGCGTTTGGCATGACCACTCGCACCGGAATCGTGCGGGTCGTTTCGTCCGCGGATGTGCCAATCCAATCCACGTGCCCGCTGAACTCCGCTTTGACGCCGTCCGGCCGGAACCGCACCACTTGGCCGACTTGGCCCCAACGCGCGTCCGTCGCCAGGACGTTCAAATGGACCGACATCTGAAGCGGGTCCGCCACGACGAACAACACGTCCTCCGGATCAACCACTTCACCAGCGATGACATCGACCTGCATCACCACGCCGTCGAGCGGCGCTCGCAACGGCAGCAACGTCCCCGGTAGTTCGGCATCGGCCTGCGACAACTCCCGCGACAACCCCAGCCGTTGCAGTTGATTCGCGATGTCGTCCACATCGAGCTTTCCAAACTCCGCCGCTTTGACCGGCAGGCCGAGATTCACGAGCGCCTGCTCGGCACTGAGCAACCGGACTTCGGCATCGCGGCGAGCGGCCTCGGCTTCTTTCTTCTGACGTTCCGGCACCGGCGCGTTTTTCAGATTGGCCAACGCCTGCGTCTTGAGTCGCAACTGGACGATGCCCTGCAGAAACTCGGTCTTCGCTTTGCCGACCTCGGCCGCGTCGATGATCGCCAGCAACTCGCCCGCCTTAACGGTGTCGCCAATTTGCTTGGTGACACGCCACGCCGTCCCCGGCACTCGCGCCGCCAACCGAGCCACACGCGTCGCATCAAAGGTGACCTCACCACTCGCCGAGATCGACTCGGTCATCGCCGCTTCCCAAACCGGCGCGACATCGATCCCCAACTTCTCCGCCGCCTCTTTCGACGCGACACGCACACGGCTGCCACTGGCGAAACATTGCGGATCGTTCACCGGCCGCTCGCGAGCTGCGAACGCATTCTGAACCCGCTCCAACTCGTCAGCCGAAGCCGGTTCCATTTTCTTCATCACTTGAGCGAGAGACCGATCACACAGCGGACACGCCGCGATGCCGTGCTGCTCACACCACGGCCCCGCCGACAACGTGCCAGTTTCGGTCGTCAAGAAGTCCTCCACCTTTTCAGACGTCGATGACTTCGCTCCGCCACGATGAGCCGTCGAGAATTTCCACTCCGTGTGATGTCCCCAATACGCGACACCCGCCAACAGCGCGAACGTCAGCAGCATCGGCACCGAGCCAATGACTGTTCGAAACAGGCCCTGCGGTTCCGGCGAAGGCGGTTCCTGGCCCGCAGGCTCGGCCGCAACTGAAACAGGTTGAGTGGAAGAGGTGGACATGATCCGTCCCGCGAAAGAATCGCGTGAGGCCGCGCTCATCGAATTCAGAGCGTGCGGAAATACTCACGCAACGACGCCAACCAGACACGCGGCCCTCGGCCGCGAACGAGCGTCACGCAGAACGGCGCTTACACGCGCAAGACAACCGTCGCCAACATCGCCAACTGCGGCGACTCATGTGGCCTCAATCCACCGGAGGCGGAAAGGCTCGCGTCCTTCAAAGTTTGAATCGCCGCGTCGAAATCCCACGAGGTCGATACCGTCACGAATTCCAGAGCTGGAGACAGAACATCCGCGGTCAGCGACTTCGACTGTACCTGCGGAACCGACTCCAACAGCGAATGCTGGCAGGAGCAACGCTCACACCGAACCTGCCAACCCATCGGAGCATCCTGCTCAGCTTGGTGTTGGGCTTCGTCTTCTGGATGGTGCCCGCACGTCACAACGGCACACACTTGAGGCAACGGATCTGACGCCGGGCAATCGCAGCAACGGCAGTCCTGGCCCATCAGTTCCACGCACTCATGCCCGTTCGGCGCAACGCACCGCACGAAGCACACCGGCGACATCAAAGCCATGCCTTGAGCCAGCAGCGCGACCAGAACTGTCAACCAACGAGCCATCATGCTGCGAAGACCTCCAACGGTCTTTCCTTGTCGGCATTTCCTGAACTCAGACTGAGTCAACCTTACTCGCCCCCAGAAGTTGATTGAAGTGCGTCCCTCAAACTTGACGAGATTGCCCAACTTTTTCGGAGACCACGTCGACTTCCAGAAAAGTCTCGCGGAATACGGGACATCGGCCTTCCGGCCGATGCTGCTTTCACAGGCGTCACGACGTCTTGCA
>CAMDPX010000367.1 GCA_945905295.1 Planctomyces sp. SH-PL62
TCCGCGTGGACGATACCGTTTATGACAGTTCGCTGCGGACTCGGCTGAAACAGCTCAGAGCCCGCTTGCGCGAGAGGAGCCTCCATGAAATTCAAACCGGACGAAATCGCTTCAGTCATCCAGAAGGAGATTGAGGACTTTCGCGGCCAAATCGAAACGGCCGAAGTCGGTCGCGTGCTCGAAGTGGGTGACGGCATCGCTCGGTGCTACGGCCTGTCGTCGGCCATGTCCGGCGAAATGGTCGAGTTCCCCGGCGGCATTCGCGGGCAAGTCTTCAACCTGGAAGAGAACTCCGTCGGCATCATCATCCTCGGCGACTACCTGAAGATCGCCGAAGGAGACGAGGTCCGCACGACCGGTGCGTTGCTGTCGGTTCCCGTCGGCGATGCGCTCGTCGGCCGAGTCGTCGATCCGCTGGGCAACCCGCTCGACGGCAAAGGTCCGATCCTAGCGACCGCCACGCGACCGCTGGAATACGCGGCTCCCGGGATCGCCGGACGTCAGCCAGTCAAGCAGCCGTTGCAGACCGGTATCAAGGCCATCGACTCGATGACCCCGATCGGACGCGGTCAGCGCGAACTCATCATCGGCGACCGCAAGACCGGTAAGACCGCCGTCGCGATCGACACGATCATCAATCAAAAGGGAAGCGGCGTCATCTGCGTGTACGTCGCTTGCGGTCAGCGAGCGTCGAACGTCGCGGCCGTCTATGAAAAACTCAAGGAGCACGGCGCGATGGACTACACGATCATCGTGTCGGCCACGGCGTCCGATCCCGCTCCGATGCAGTACATCGCCCCGTATGCCGGATGTGCGATGGCCGAGCACTTCACCTACAACGGCGGGCACACGCTGGTCGTGTATGACGATCTGACGCGGCAAGCTCAGGCGTATCGCCAGTTGTCGCTGCTCGTGCGACGTCCCCCCGGTCGCGAGGCGTATCCCGGCGACGTGTTTTACTGTCACAGCCGCTTGCTCGAACGCTCGGCCAAGTTGAGCAACGAACTCGGCGGCGGTTCGCTGACGGCGCTGCCGATCATCGAAACGCTCGACGGCGAAGTTTCGGCGTACATCCCGACGAACGTGATCTCGATCACTGACGGTCAGATTTACCTGGAGCCCTCGCTGTTCCTGGCCGGTATTCGACCCGCCATCAACGTCGGTATCTCAGTCAGCCGCGTGGGTGGCAACGCTCAGACCAAGGCGATGAAGAAGATCGCCGGCTCGCTGCGACTGGACCTCGCCGCGTTCCGCGAACTGGAAGCGTTCGCCGCGCTCGGCACCGAATTGGACAAGGCCACGCAACGGCAGCTCGACCGAGGCTACGTCATGGTCGAACTGCTCAAGCAATCGCAGTTCGGCCCGCTGCACTTCGCCGACCAGGTCATCAGCATCTACGCCGGCACGAAAGGCTACTTCGACGACGTACCGCGAGCCAAAGTCGCCGGTGCCGAAAAGGAATTGCTCACGTTCATGCGCGAGCAAAAATCCGAAGTCCGCAACAAGCTCATCGAAACCGGCGAGCTATCCGCGGATGTCGAGAACGGATTGAAGGCAGCACTAGAAGAATTCAAGAAGCAGTACGCGGCAGGGAAGAAGTAGGTCAGCCTTTCCAGGCTGACCCGAATGTGAAACAGCGTCGGTGATTGCACGAGTCAGGCTGGAATGCCTGACCTACTGGGTGAAACATGGCCAAAGCACGCGCGATTGTGAAACGCCTGAAGGCGGTCAAGAACATTCGCAAGATCACCAAGACGATGGAATTGATCGCGACGGCTCGCTTCAAAAAGGCGATGGACCGAGCGACCGAGGCCGCCGCATACACCAAGAAGATCTCCGAGATCGTCGCCGACCTCTCGGCCACGAACCTGACCTTCACGCATCCGCTGCTGAAGGCTCACGAGACGCAGACCAACGGCATCCTCTTGATCCTGACCTCCAATCGCGGCTTGTGCGGCGGCTACAACGGAGCCGTGTTGCGACCGGCGTTGGCTCGGCAGAAAGAACTGAAGGGGAGTCTGAACCTCAGCGTCGAATGCTCCGGTCGCCGAGGCTTGGCGTTCTTGAAGTACCAGCAGATCAACGTCACCGAGCAGTTCACCAACTTTGAAGACAAGCCCGGCTACGACGAAGTCGAAGCGATCGCCAACCGCTACATCGAGCTGTATTGCTCCGGAAAACTCGACCGGCTGGACATCGCCTACACGAAGTTCGAGAGCGCATCTCGTCAACGACCGGTCGTCGAAACGCTGCTGCCGATCGGCAGCCTCAGCGGAGCGGCCGGCTCGACGACGAATGAGAAAAAGATCGACTACGAATTCCTGCCGTCTGCCGGAGAGATTCTCGAAGAGATCGTTCCGGCCGCGTTCAAAGCTCGGCTCTTCAAGTGTTTCCTCGACGCGGCGGTCAGCGAACAGATCGCTCGCCGAGTCGCCATGAAAGCCGCCACCGAGAACGCCGGCGACATGATCAAGTCGCTTTCCATGCAATACAACCGAGCCCGCCAATCGCAGATCACCTCGGAGTTGTCCGAAATCATCGGCGGTGCCGCGGCGCTGGAGGCGTAACGAAGAAGCCAGCAAGACAGTGGGATCACATCGGGTACAATGAGTTTCGGAGGTGCCATCATGCCAACGACTCTTGAACCGGAAACTGAAATGGGACGAGTAACGACTCAAGCGAAGATCGAAAACTTGTGGGATTTGTACGACTTGAGCAAAGGTCGAATTACTCCCGATCAAGTTCGATTCATCGAAGTGGAAGACGCACTTGTTGACACAGGATGTACCGCAATGGGATTGCCCAAACGGTATGTGGAGCAGTTGGGACTAACTTTTGTTCGCGAGCAGCCAACCATTGCGGCGACAGGACTGACCCCAGCCAAGATTTTCGGAACAGTGCTAGTCACGATTCAGGGACGAGATTGCAAGGTTGATGTCACTGAACTCTCCGATGATTGCGATGTCATCATCGGACAGATTCCATTGGAGTACATGGATTTCATCGTGGATCCTCGCGGTCGAAAATTGATTGGCAATCCGGCTCACAACGGCCAACAGGTTTTTGAGATGATCTGATGTTGGAAATCTGCCGCTATTTGGAGTTTCGACGAACCGCTTTTGCGGGCGGCGAATTCACCGGGCTAACGGCGTTTGTGATCTCGGATGACTGGAGCGGTGAAGGAACTGGCGAGTTTGTTGTCGAGGACATTCAAAAGCTTTCGGAAGATTTGAATCAGTTGGTCAGTCGGAATGGCGACGAGGTTTGGTTTACAGCAAGTGAGGTCGATGAAAGCGGACATATCGCGGTGCGAGTTCGAGCGTCTGAACGAGAAGGTCAGTTTGATTGCCGGATTCGTTTCGCGACCCACTACGACTCGACACCGCCAGAAGGAATGTTTCGATTCGAGGTCGAACTCAAAGCGTTCTCATCGGCGATGAAGAAATTCGTTGATCAACTTCGAGCACTTGCGAGTGGTGAAACAATTCACGCGAGGCTGGATCTGGAGCACCAAGGATTTCAATCACGGCGATCGAACGCTCGGAAGGGCCAGAGTCGCGGTTAATAGAGTTAGAACAACGAGGAACAAAATGGTCGCAGCGACAAACATTGGTCGAGTTACGCAGGTCATCGGGTCGACGTTCGATGCCGAATTTGGCGAAGGCTACCTGCCGGACATTTACAACGCGTTGAAGGTCGATGCGACCGTCAAAGGGACGCACGTCAAAGTCACCGGTGAGGTGCAGCAGCATCTCGGAGGCAGCCGAGTTCGTTGCGTGGCCCTCGGCACGACCGACGGCATGACGCGCGGCATGGACGTGCTCGACACCGGTGCTCCGGTGAGCGTGCCGGTCGGCAAGGGGACGCTCGGTCGAGTCTTCAATGTTCTCGGCGATGAGATCGACGGACGCGGTCCGGTCGTGACCGAGGAGCGTTGGCCGATTCACCGTCATGCTCCGCTGCTGGAAAACCTCAGCTCGAAGACCGAGCTGTTCGAGACGGGCATCAAGGTAATCGATCTGCTGACGCCGTTCGTCCGCGGTGGTAAGGCTGGTCTGTTCGGCGGTGCCGGTCTGGGCAAGACGGTTATTCTCACCGAACTCATCGCTCGCATCGCGTCCGCTCACGGCGGTTACTCGGTGTTCGCGGGGGTCGGCGAACGAACTCGCGAAGGGAACGATCTCTGGCTGGAAATGCAGGAGACCAAGATCGGCAACACCGGTCGCTCCGTCATCGAGCAAACCGCGATGGTGTTCGGCCAGATGAACGAACCGCCCGGAGCACGTCTCCGCGTGGCGTTGTCCGCCCTGACGATGGCCGAGTGGTTCCGCGACTCGACCGGTGCCGACACGCTGCTGTTCGTGGACAACATCTTCCGGTTCTCGCAAGCCGGTTCCGAGGTCTCCGCGTTGCTCGGCCGTATGCCGTCTGCCGTGGGTTACCAACCGACGCTCGGCACCGAACTGGGTGAGCTGCAAGAACGGATCACCTCGACGAAGAACGGAGCCATCACGTCGGTGCAAGCCGTGTACGTTCCCGCCGACGATGCGACCGACCCCGCTCCCGCGACCGCGTTCGGACACCTTGACGCCTTCCTCTACCTCGAACGCAAAATTACCGAGAAAGGGATCTACCCGGCCGTCGATCCGCTGGCCTCGTCGTCCCGAATCCTCGACCCGCAGATCGTCGGTGAACGGCACTACGCTGTCGCTCGCAGCGTGCAACGCATCTTGCAGCGCTACCGCGAACTGCAAGACATCATCGCCATCCTGGGCGTCGACGAACTGAGCATCGAAGACAAAGAGGTCGTGCATCGCGCCCGCCGCCTCGAACGCTTTCTGTCGCAACCGTTCCTCGTGGCCGAAGTTTTCACCGGCAAGGCGGGCAAGATCACGCCGCTCGCCGACACGATCCGCAGCTTCGAGGAAATCTGCGCCGGCAAATGGGACCATCTCCCCGAATCCGCGTTCATGTACGTCGGAGCCGTCGAGGAGGCCGAAGAGCAAGCCAAGAAGATGGCGGCCAGCTAACGTAGCCGTCATCGCTCTGCGTGACGAGCCGAACGGGGCAAGTCGTCCGTAGCTCAGTGTTGAGAGCGTCCGTCTCATAAACGGTAGGTCGTCGGTTCGATTCCGATCGGGAGGATTGACGACCAACTCGCCTCTGCCAGTGTCCGAGCGTCGGCGATAGAATCCTTCGCGGAGGTGCGGTCATGCTGACTAAGACGAAACCAAAACCAAAACCGAAAGCCAAACCCAAAACAAAACTCATCGTTCGCGACAAAGACATCCTGGGAGGAATCCCCTGCTTTGCCGGAACGCGAGTGCCCGTGAAAAACTTGTTTGACTGCCTGCGTGATGGCCAATCGTTGGAGGAATTCCTGGATGACTTTCCGTCGGTGACGCGACAGCAAGCGGAAGCGTTGTTGCAGACGGCGACGGAACTCGTGGTGACACCGTGAAGAAAGTGCTGCTCGACGAATGCCTGCCGGCGCAGCTCAAGCGTGAGTTGGCAGAACATCAAGTTCGGACAGTGCGAAACCAAGGTTGGTCGGGAATCAAGAACGGGCAATTGTTGGCGTTGATGAAGTTTCGCTTCGACGTGTTCATCACCGTCGATAGCAACCTGGAGTATCAGCAAAACACCAACGATCTTTCGATCGGGATCATCGTTCTGGAAGTCTTTCAAAACTCAATCAAATACGTTCGACCGCTCGTGCCGGAGATTCTGGTGGCCTTGAACCACATCCGTCCCGGCCAAGTGATTCGGATCGAAGGTAAGAAGAAGCCAAGGTGAGATTATGGCTGACAAGCAACTGCAATTGGTGATCGTGACTCCCGAACGAACGGTGTTCGATGAGCCGGCGTCGGCGTTGCGGTTTCCGCTGTTTGACGGCCAAATCGGACTCCTCCCTGGCCGAGCCCCCCTCGTCGGCCGCTTGGGCTACGGAGAACTCATGGCGACGACCCCCTCCGGCGAGAAATCGTTCTTCATCGACGGCGGCTTCGTCCAAGTGAAGGGGGCGGTCGTCTCGATCCTCACCGCGCGAGCGATCCCCACCGCCGACGTTAAACGCTCCGACGCCGAAGAAGCGTTGAAGAAAGCCTCCGCGCTGCCCGGCACGACTGAGCAGCAAGCGTCGACAAAGGCTCGTGAGATTGAACGCGCCCGCCGACTGTTGTCGCTGGCGCATTGATCGCGCTGCGTGAGCACGCCAACACCGAGAATCGGGGTTTCGGCAAGTGCTGATTTCTGTCAACATCAGTGCGTTGACTGCGGCCTGTGGCTGCATTGGCCGGATGCGCGAGAACCAAGATGACGGCACGACTGAGTTTGGCTTTGCTGGAAGTGAATTACCTGGCACCGTCGCTGATGGTGGCGGATGCCTGTGTGAAGACGGCCAACGTGCGGATCATCGGGATCGAAAGCACCGATGGCCCGCAGCAATGCCTGAAGCTGATCGGCGAGACGGGAGCCGTCATGGCCGCCGCCGAGCGAGGGGCCGAGGTGGCCCGACGCATGGGCAGCCAATGCACGGTTTCGATCCTGCCGGCTCCGCTGGACGAGACGTTGAAGCTGGTCGATGCGCCGCCGGTCTTTAGTCCGTTGTTGGGGTTGTACGATTCCCG
>CAMDPX010000368.1 GCA_945905295.1 Planctomyces sp. SH-PL62
AGCGACGCCTTGATGATCGCTGGCAACCTGCGGAAGAATCCCGAGTACGCCGAGACGGTCTTGATTGGCCTGCTCAGCGATGAAGACAACGCCAGCGGTTTTGACCGCACGATCTTCAACGAAACGTTCCGCAAGCCATTTGACGTGGCTTTGTTGGCGGAACGAGTTCGAACTCTGGTGGGTCGCAAGAAGCAACTCGCTTAATACTTCGCAGATGTCAAAGGAACCCACCGCCGGAGCTAAGTGATTGGCGCCAAGGAAGGCTCCGCGGCAGTTAGTTCCCAGACAAATAGCCTGATCAGCGCGAAAGCGAATGAACTCGGCCGGTAACGGCCGAGTTTTTTTGTTGCGCCGGCGTAGGTCAGCCTTTCCCGGCTGGCCCGATGAACGTTCGACGCGATTTGGCCAATCGGGTCAGGCTGGAAAGCCTGACCTACGGGTCTGCCCACGCCTCGCGAATCAGTGCCAGCTTGCGCTCGATCTTGCGTTCGGTGCAGTCGAGCAGATCGGCGATCTCGCGATTCTTGTAGCCCATCAACCGCAGCAGCGCGATGGCTCGCGGTTCTTCGTCCAGGGCGGTCAGCAACTCCGAGCAATACAAATCGAACTCCACGGTGGGAAGCTGTGCGAGGTCCGACGGTTCGAGTGAGCGATGCTCTTCCCCGCCCCCGCGTTTTTGAGCGTGTTCGCGGCGATG
This sequence comes from Planctomyces sp. SH-PL62, assembly GCA_945905295.1. GTDB lineage: Bacteria > Planctomycetota > Planctomycetia > Planctomycetales > Planctomycetaceae > SXKJ01. The sequence goes on from CAMDPX010000368.1 coordinate 698, forward strand.
CGCGTCATGCACCTTGCGAACCGTGATCGTGGCCAGCAGGTTCCACAGGTCTTTGCGGTTCACGTTCGCGGCATAGTCCCCTTGCTGAGCCTGACGCCAGAAGCCGAAGAACGCGCTTTGCAGGACATCGTCCACTTCCGCCACTTGCCGAGTGCTCGTCCCCAACGTCTTTCGTGCCAGCCCCGACAGCCGAGGAAAGAACCGTGACCACAACACCTCCACCGCTTGCGGATCGCCCGCAGTCATTTGCCGATAGACGTTCGTGATTGAACCAGCGTCATCCATCATTCGCTCCGTGGCCAGGAGCATAGGTTGATGTCTTGGTTGATGTCCAAGACGTGGCACAGATACGCTGTCCGCCTCTTCACGTCACCGAGCCCAAAGTAGACCGGTCACTCCGAGGCTGTGAACTTTTTGGTAGCTGAAGTCGCCAGACTTCAGCATTCGCCGTGAAAACTGAACTCTGGCGAGTTCAGCTACCAATTCTTTCACAGCCTCGGAGTGACTCGTCTACTTTCCGTCACATCCCGGAGTCGTTTCAGAATGTCGTCCGATCCTGTCCCTTCTGATGCAGGCAGCCGAGGTCGAATCGACGCGGCCACCGATCTCTTTGAGACAGAATGGAAAGCCGGACGACGCGCTCGGTTGGAATTGGAAGAGGTGCTCGCTCAACACGAACCGGACTGTCAGCCGGAGTTGCTTCGCGAGCTGCTGATCACCGAATGGCAACTGCGACAGCGGGACGGCGAGCCGATCGTGGTCAGCGAGTATCTCGCACGCTTTCCAGATCACCGCGAGCTGATCGAACAGTTGGCCTCCGCGGAAACGACCGTGACATTCGCGGAAGCCGCCGCGACTGCTGAGCCTCTCGAACTGTCCGTCGTCGGGCAGTACACGCTGCTCCGCAAGCTGGGCCAGGGAGGCATGGGGACGGTCTTCGAGGCCGAGCATCTCAAGCTACACAAGCGCGTCGCGTTGAAGTTGCTCTCGAAGGAGCGGACGGTTGACGCCAACACGGTTTCGCGGTTCGAGCGCGAGATGCAGGCGGTCGGGCAGTTGGACCATCCGCACATCGTCCGAGCGACCGATGCCGGCGAAGCCGACGGCCAGCACTTCCTGGTCATGGACCTGATCGACGGCATCGATCTGAATGATTTGCTGAAGCGCGTAGGTCAGGCTTTCCAGCCTGACCCGAACGCTCCACGCGCCCCCAATCTCGCACTCGGTGCGGCTAATGGCGTCGATCGCCGTTCGGGTCAGGCTGGAAAGCCTGACCTACGGATTGCCGACGCTTGCGAACTCATCCGCCAAGCGGCGTTGGGTCTGCAACACGCTCACGAGCATGGCCTCGTGCATCGCGACATCAAGCCGTCCAACTTGATGCTCTGTCTGGTGCCGGGAGCCGCCGGCTTGGAGCCGATCGTCAAGGTGCTCGACTTCGGCCTGGCGTTGTTGTCCAGCCAGTCCGAGCATGAGCTGACGTCGCTCACGTCGACACAACAGGTGATGGGAACGCTGGACTATTTGGCTCCGGAGCAAGCCGGCGACAGCCATCGGGTCGATATCCGAGCCGACCTCTACAGCCTGGGAGTCACGCTCTACAAGCTGCTGACCGGCCGCACGCCGTTCGCCGATTTGGGCCGCTCGTCACAGATGGCGAAGCTCATGGCGATCGCGAATGAGACGGCACCCGCCATTCAAAGTCTGCGCGCCGATGTTCCGCCCGAGCTGGCGGTGCTGGTTCATCAATTGATGGAGAAGCAGCGTGATCGACGCCCAGCCAACCCGCGCGACGTTGCGGCGAGCTTGTTGCCGTTCTGCACCGGCTGCGATCTGCACGCGCTGGCCGAGCGCGTGTTGAATCGTGAAAAACTTGGCGAGCGGGGCGGCGTCAGCCCCCCGGTGGTCGCGCTCTCCGATAAGAGCCGGGGGGCTGACGCCGCCCCGCTCGCCGACGTGTCCGGTATTCGCAGTCACGGAGTGACTCGTCTACTTTCTTCCGACCCAGTCCTCTCCTCAACGCAAATCCTCCGACCCACAAATCGAGCGGCGTCGAAGCGGCGTTGGCTGCTCGCCGTGCCGCTGCTGTTGCTTGTCGGAGTGACGGCGTGGTTCGTCAAGATTGCGCAGAAGGATGGAACAGTCACCAAGGACGACAGCGCTTCGGACATCTCAAATTCCAAATCTCAAATTTCAGATTTGAAATCTCAAATCGCAAATTCCAAAGGCGATGAGGTCCAGGAGCCGGCATCGCCAACCAATCTGCGAGTCGGTCTTCGCGTGAAAGCGGACAAGCCGCTCGTGTTGCCGGCTGTTGAAACGGTGACGCGGAAACCGCTCAGTCGGAGCGCGTTGGTGCCGCGACCGGCTGCGCTGAAGGGAGTGCAGTCGTGGTCGGTCGAGACCAAAGGTCATCGCGGGGCCGTGTGGGCGGTCGCGTTCTGTCCCACGGATGACAACTTCTTGGCCTCGGCCTGCGATGACGGAGTGGTTCGCATTTGGAACACGCAGACCGGCGATTTGGTGAGCGTGCTGGTGGGCCACGACGAAGCGATCCACGATCTGGTCTGGTTCAAAGCCAATGACGCGCAGGCGAGCGGGGCGGCGTCAGCCCCCCGGTCTTCAGCAGAGAGCGCGACCACCGGGGGGCTGACGCCGCCCCGCTCGCCAAATCTTCGTTCCGGTCACGGAGTGACCGGTCTACTGGCGACGGCGTGCGAAGACGGGACGGTTCGCATCTGGGACGCCAAGTCCGGCCGCACGCTGCACACTCTGGAAGATCACGGCGCTCCGGTCGTGGACTTGGACCTGTCCCACGACGGACGGCACCTCGCCTGCGCGACCGCGAAATTCACACGCATCTGGAACGTCGCCGATTGGAGTCGTGACAAAGACATTCAACAGGGCGGTTTCGCCGCTTGGTCTGCCGATGATTCCCTGCTGGCAACGGGCGGGGGCTTCCAAACGACCCTCGTCTGGAACGCAACCACTGGCCAAGAGCACGCGAAACTGGCCGTGCCGTCGACTCAGTATGGCGTCTCACCCGATTCCGCGATTTGGTCACCGACGGGACGGATGTTGCTCATCACGGGCCACGTTCGCGGGACTGGCAGCGATCTTTGGGATGTGGACGAGAAAAAGATCGATCGCAAGTTTCCCGCGATGAATGTCGGTGGCGTGGCGTGGTCGCAAGACGGAACCAAGATCGTCACTGTCGGGATCGGAGGCAGCGTTCGAGTCTGGGATAACAACTCCGAGAAACAACTGGCTGAGGCGACATTGCCGGACCTTCCAGAAGTGAGTCGAAGTGATCGGTGGGCGGAGTGCGTTGCATTCACGCGGGACGGAAGCATGTTTGCGGTCGGTAGTGAGGTGGCGACTCTCGACTTGTTCGAGACAGCCACAGGCAAGCGGATTCGCCGGATCGGTGTTCCGCAAGCCAACCAAGTTCGTTATGGCGCGTGGCATCCTGATGCGCGTCGATTGGCTGTGACAAATGAGGATGACCATCTCCGCGTGTGGGACACGAAACCAGCCGACTTGTTGGATGAAGTGAGCGTCAACGCGGCCTTGGGAGTTGGCTGGTCTCCGGATGGAACGTCTCTCATTGTCGGCCAAGACGTTTCCCGCGGAGGCTTGCAACATTTTGCCGTTAACCCGCGTTCAAAGCTCCATCTCACCCGTCAGTTTCCACCGGAAGCTTCTGCTGCGGGACTTCAGACCAGATGGATTCATTGGTTTTCAGATGCCAAGTCACTGTTTGTCGCGGCATCGAAAATGTGGTCCACCGGTCAGCAACTACTGATCGACGTCGAGACCGGTCGAGCGACGGATGCTCAAGATCTCAAGATCCGACAATTCGCTTGGTCGCCCGATGAGAAACGGATGGCCTTCAGCACCCAAGCCTATTACGTGTACTCGGTTCAAATTTGGAATCGGAACACCAAACAAATCGTGCAGACGCTTGCCGCGCATACCTCAGAGGTTGATGCCGTCGCGTGGTCTCCGGATCAAACGCGATTGGCTACCGCGAGCCGCACGGACGGCGTCTTCATTTGGGACATGAGTTAGAGCGAGACGATTCATCGGCTGCCAGCGGTCTCGCGCGAGCCGGTGACCGATCTGCTCTGGCTGGAAGACGGACTCACGCTGGTCGCGATCTTTGGCGATGGGCAAGCGGTCTTCTGGAACAGCGACACCGGGAAAACGTTGCGAGTCCTCCAGGGACTGGGGCCAGGGCTGATCTCCCCCGACGGCCGCAAGCTGGTCTCGCACATCCCGCCGCATTGGCGAGCCGCACGCGGCCCGTTCGGCATGATGCTCCGCACCTGGGACACGCTCACCGGCGAACCGGGAATGACGCTCGTCCCGTTGCTCGGCACGCGGAGCAGCCCCGATGCTCCGCGCCAGTCGGCGTGGTTCGCTGTTGCTCCCGACGGCCGAGTGCATGGCACGCCGAACGTCGAGCAAGAACTGGTCTACGTCATTCAAACCGACAAGGGGCAAGAGACGCTGACGCCTGCGGAGTTTCAGAAGCGATTTGGAAAGTAGGTTGGGACTCCGTCCCGACCGGTCGGGACGGAGTCCCAACCTACGAATCTTCGAGTGGCTGAAGTTCGACCGCTGCCTGCGGAGATAGACACTGCATTCGCAAATTGCGAAGCTCTGGTTAGCGGAGGCCAAGCAATGCGCGTCATCAGTCCCAAGCGGCTCAAAGACTTTTGGGACATTCACCCTCAAGCAGAGAACTCGCTGCGTGATTGGTGTCGCGTGGTCGAAGCTGCGGATTGGACGAAGTTCGCCGACGTGCGACAGGAATTTCCACACGCCGATCAAGTGGGCCGGTTGGTCGTCTTTAATGTCGGTGGCAACCGGTTCCGAGTGGTCGTCGCGATTCACTTCAATACGGGCTGCGTCTTCATTCGGTTTGTGGGGACTCACGCCGAATACGATCAAGGCACTTGGAAAAAGGACTCTTGAATCATGCCCTCACGAACGACTCGCAAGCCGCCGAAGCGGCAACCTCCGACGGACACCTATTGGGGACTTTGCCAACGCTTTCCGCTGCGCCCGATTGCCGACGATGCGGAGCACGTTCAAGCCATGCGGATGGTCGATGAACTGGTCGATCTCGCTCGCTTGGATTCGGGACAGCAAGACTACTTGGGAGCGCTCAGCGAACTGATCGAAGCCTATGACCGTCAGCACCACGCGATCGAATACACATCGGACGGCTCGATGTTTCAGTTTCTGTGCGAGCAACATGGTTTGATTCAGCAGGCGGTCGCGGAATCGACAGGTATCGCAAACTCGACGTTGTCAGCAGTGATTCACGGCAAACGCCGCTTCACTCGCGAGCAAATTCGGCTCTTGTCGAAGCGCTTCAATTGCTCGCCGGGTGTTTTTGCTGGGTGAGTTGACTGTGGCTGGAAGACGGACTCACGCTGGTCGCGATCTTTGGCGATGGGCAAGCGGTCTTCTGGAACAGCGACACCGGGAAAACGTTGCGAGTCCTCCAGGGACTGGGGCAGGGCTGATCTCCCCCGACGGCCGCAAGCTGGTCTCGCACATCCCGCCGCATTGGCGACTCGCACGCGGCCCGTTCGGCATGATGCTCCGCACCAGTCGGCATGGTTCGCTGTTGCGCCCGACGGGCGAGTGCATGGCACACCGAACGTCGAGCAAGAACTGGTCTACGTCGTGCAGACCGATGCCGGGCAAGAGACGCTGACGCCTGCGGAGTTTCAGAAGCGATTTGGAAAGTAGATTGGGACTCCGTCCCGAGCGGTCGGGATGGAATCCCAACCTACAACGTAGGAGGACGACCGCAATCGAAGGGCAGACATGCACCGAATCATACGCATCCCGACAATTAGCCGCGCGGCGCTAGCCCCGGTTACACCGCATGAACCGGGCCTAG
>CAMDPX010000369.1 GCA_945905295.1 Planctomyces sp. SH-PL62
GGTATGAGGGCGGCGCGAGTAAATCGCGGGTGCCTACGTTGATTTGAACCGGCAACAATTTGGGGCGATTTTCGAGACGGCTCAATGGAGTTCGGGGGTCGCGTTGCGCGCAGACTTCTTTTGGTTGCGGCCGAAGGCCGCCTTAAGTCATTTCACGACTCGAACGGGACTACTCCGTCTTGGGCGATTTCGTCCCAACAGATGCTTCGATCCACCGCGAGATCGTCAGACCTTTGAGATCACGGACGAAAACCTCATTCCCGCAAACTGCCAGATGCGCCCACGTTGGCGAATCGCTGACGTGACGTTGGCTGAGCAACTCGAACTTCTCTGGATTGGCATTGATCAGCAACAAGTCGCCGCGCTCGTCGAGAGCCAGAATCTTCTGGCCTTGTGCGACGAGGCTCCAATACTTCCCGAACGGAGTCGTGACCCAGCGTTCCTTGCCAGTCGCGAGTTCAATGCAGGCGAAACGCTGATTCTTCAGATGCGTGTAAACGTGACCGTCGATGACGACCGGCGTGGACATGTAGCCTTGCGTCTTGTTCTGCCAACGCTCTGTCACGGACATCGACTTGCCGGCGGCGGTCACGTCGCCGCTCTTGGTCAGATCGAACAGCCACGACTTGCCGCCGTAGGTGCTCGCGAAAATGGCGTCCCCGAAAACCACTGGCGTGAGGATATTCATGCCGCGAAAGGCTTCGATCTTCTGCGACCAGAGTTCGTTGCCGGTGGCTTCATCCACGCCCGCAAGTTTCTCGCGAGTCTGCACCAAGAATTGTGGCAGTCCGCCAATCGTCGCTTTCATCGGCGACGAGAACGCGCTGCCGTTCATGCCGCCGCTGTCTTGCAGCGACCGCCAAACCGTCTCACCGTTTCGCTTGTTGAGCTTCACGAACGAGGCTCCAGCCTGAACGTAGACGTGCTCGCCATCAACGAGCGGTGACGAAACGCATCCAAACGTCGGCAGCGGCGATTTGAACCGCTCGACGAAATCGACTCGCCAGCGTTCCTTGCCGTTATTGGCGTCGAGGCAGACCAGCACATCACGCATCCCCGCGACGAACAGCGATTCGCCGTCGTAGGCCGGAGTCGCTCGAATCCATTCGCCGTTCTCCCACGCGAAGAACGGAACCGACGTCGCTCCCGGCCATTCAGCGGTCCACAAGACTTTGCCATCGGCTCGCGACAACGCCTGCACGACCTCGGTCTTCTTGCCACGAGTTTCCGTGACGAAGACTCGATCTTCGGCCACGATTGGACCGGAATAGCTCGGCCCTAATTCGACTCGCCATTTCCGAGCGAGCGTTGCTTCATCGACGCGATCCGGCCACGCGGGTGTCGCAGCCGCTTGGCCATCGCGTGCAGGACCGCGCCACTGCGGCCAGGTCGCGGTTGGATCGGCAGCGAGCACAGTCGTAGCCACGTTCGCCAGAACGTGGGCCAGACACATGACAACCCACGTTCTGGCGAACGCGGCTACAACGCGATCGAATCGGGCGAAAGTCATCGGTGCCTCAAGTTTTCTTTCTTGGTTTGCGAGTCTTCTTGGGAACAACCTCCGTTTGCCGACGCAATGTTTTGGCGAACTCTTCGAGATGCCGCATCGTGTCGCAGAAGGCGGAGTATCGAAGCCGCGTCCGAATCTCGGTCGTCAACGCTCGTCCGCCGACAACGACAGCGGTGTTGGTCTTGGACGCGGCCTCGAACAGGCGATTGAATCCGGCGATGAACGCCGACTCGTCCGGAACGAACGAAACGCTCAGCCAGAACATTTCTGGCTTGTGCTGTTGGATGGCTTTGGCCATTGAATCAAACGGGATCGACGAACCGAGCAACCGGGTCTCCCAACCGACCGCGCGGAGCACAATCTCGGACATCGTCACCGGCAGCGAGTATTGATCTCCTTCAATGGTCGCTCCCAGCGCAACGAGTCCAGAGTTCGGCGGTGTCTGCTTCGACCGCAGTTCGTGCAGGACTCGCAGAGCGATCTGGCACGAACAACGCTCTTGATAGATGTCGGCTTCGTGGCATTCCCACTTCTCACCGATGGTCCGAAACGCCACGGCGATGACTTCGTCGAAAATCTGACTCACCGGCTGACCGGCCAGGAACAAATCAAACACGATCGCGTGGCAAGCTTGTTCGTTGTTGGTGAGCAGTCCCTCAACCAACCGCTCGGCACAGTTCTCAATCCTTCTCGCCTTGCGATTGTCGCTGGCCGGCATCGCCAGAAGTCGCGGTTCGACGACGGCATGATTCTGCTCACGCACGAATCGCAACGCTTCTTGAACGGGAATCCGCCGATGCCCGCCCGCCGTCTTCACCGTCGTCAACAGACCTTGGTCGCACCAGCGCTTCAGCGACGATTCGCTGGCCCCAATCGCTGCGGCCACTTGTTTGGGTGAAAGAAGCTGATCCATGAAAGCCAATCGAGGTGTGAGGCACCGAACGGGACATCTCTAAATGCAGTATGAGCACTCTTGCCCGTCCTGTTCTGGAGTTTCGCAGAACGACGTCACGAGTTCCCAGCCTACGGCCGCTTGCACCTCGGCGCGGTGGACGCTGATTTCCTTCGGGGCCACGATCCCAAGTCGCACTTGGTTTCCACGGACTTCGAGCACTTTGACTCGAATATGGTCGGCGATCACGATTTCTTGGTCGGTCTTTCGAGTAAACACAAGCATCTCGCTTCCTCCTTGAAAACAGGTTGATGCGGCCAGGTAGCCAGCGCCTTCGGAGCAGGCTTTCGGTTTAAGAACCAGGCCCTGAAGCCTTGCTCTCAATGCCTGGCTGTTTCAGGCGTTTCTTCAACACGTCTTGAGCATACCGCAGCTCGACCAGTATCCCAACATCAAAACATCCAAAGCGTCCCTTTACCGAAACTAAGAAGTCTCGGATCGCCAATCCTGAATAGCTGTCTGTCTGACATATTTTGGACATTTCGGCAATATTCTTTGTTTTGCCGGTTGTCTCTGCTTCAAAAAATCGGTCAAATCATTCACTGAAGTGCCACAAAGAGAAACGCCGCGCACGACGAATTGACAACCTTTAGGCCGAGGAGATGACGATGCAAGCCGTATTGGAACGACGAATTCAGATCGAAACCGAACATCCGAGGAAAAACGGCCATCAGGTGGCGTCTTCATTGGGCAAGAGTCGAGCGACTCCAGTGGTGGACTTGGCAGCCATCGAACAGGCCGTCCGAACGATTCTGGAAGCCGTGGGCGAAGACCCAGACCGCGACGGCTTGCTGGAAACTCCCCGCCGGGTGGCTCGGATGTATGCGGAGATGTTCTCTGGACTGACTCAAGATCCGGCGCGGCATCTGCGAGTCACCTTCCCAGAAGATTACGACGAGATGGTCCTGGTTAGAGACATCCGCTTCACGAGCATGTGCGAGCATCATTTGCTCCCTTTCTCTGGAGTGGCTCATGTCGCGTACATCCCGAACGGCCGCGTCACGGGGCTGAGCAAACTGGCTCGCGTCGTCGAAGAGATCGCTCGCCGTCCGCAGGTTCAAGAGCGGTTGACTCAGCAGGTCGCGGATCTGATCGAGACGGAATTGGAGAGCAAGGGAGTCGCCGTGATCATCAGTGCCGAGCACTCCTGCATGAGTATTCGCGGAGTCCGCAAGCCAGGCAGTCAGACCATCACCAGCGCGGTGCGCGGCCTGTTCAAAACGAATCCGGCCAGCCGAGCCGAAGTGATGTCACTGATCAAGAGCTGACCTGGTTCGTCAACCGTTCGCTGGCGGGGGCTAATGCTTGTGGCGTGACACACGCCCCTCTGGTCCCGACGCATGGTCCCCGCCAGTTCTTTTCAAAGTGATCGCACGCAGGCCAGACAGGAACAACACAATGATCATTCAGAAGGACTACAAGTTTTACGCGGCTCATCGCAACGAAGAGTTGGATGATAAATGCCGCAACCTGCACGGTCATCGTTACGGCGTCCGTTGTTTCTTTGAGGTCGAGCGAGCGGGAGCGATCAGCACGCTCTTTGGCGAATTCGATCAGAAGATCGAACCGTTTTTGAAATCGGAATACGACCACGCGATGCTGATTCACGTCGCCGACCCGCTTTACGAAACCCTGTGCGGACACACGGAGCGAACTGGTGAATCGTTGCGAATGAAACTGTTCGACGTTCCCACCAGCGTCGAGAACCTTGCCTATCAGCTCTTCACCGAAATCACCGAACTCGGCTTCCGTTTGAATCGAATCGAAGTTCGCGAAACCGACACCTCGGTCGTGATCTACGCGCGTGAAGACTGGGTCCAAGACAGCCGACATCCCGGCCGTCGCCATGCCGTCTCCGTTTACCGTGAGCACCTCAATGTCAGCTTGATTCGAGAGGCGGAGACCCCGGTTCTCGCCAGTTCTTTAACCCGTTGAATTTCTGAAAGGGATCCTATGTCGCGTCGATCGAAGTCCAAGGCGTTGTACGTCCTGGCTGCAGGTGTGTCATTTGTGCTGTCGGTTTACCTCTGGTTTACCGGCCACAAAGAACAAGGTTTGTACGTTGGTCTGTGGGTGCCGTCGATTTTTTCGTTCGGCACACTCATGTTGAAAGGAACGCCCAATGAATGAAATGACTCTCTTCATCGTGGGATTTTTCGTGGCCGGCGTTGCGATCGCAGCCACGGTGATATCTGCCATCGGCTCGGACTATCCAGAGGATCGAACTTGAAAAACTGCCTCAGTTCGACCAGCACGAATAAACCATTCAATCCAACAACAGGAGAACTGGTCATGCACTCGACCAAGAACGATTTGCCAGAATTGAAACGCATCCCTTTAGTTGTGCTGCTCAATCAAGGGCTCGCCGAACTGATCGACTTGCAGCTTCAGGCGAAGCAGGCGCATTGGAACGTGAAGGGGCCGAACTTCATCGCTCTGCATGATTTGTTCGACGCCGTCGCCGCAGACGCAACCGTCTTCGCCGACAGCGTCGCCGAGCGAATTACGGCACTCGGCGGCCAGGCCGAGGGGACCATCAATGTTGTGGGCCGTCGCACCACGCTTCCGGCTTACCCGGTGGAGATCGTTGCGGGACGGGATCACGTTGACGCTCTCTCGACCTCAATGGCGGTCGTCGGCAAATCGATTCGTGACTCAATCGGCAGAGCCGTTGAACTTGATGACGCCGACACCGCCGACCTCTTCACAGAGGTCTCGCGCGGGCTGGATAAGAAACTGTGGTTCGTCGAGTCGCACCTGCACGGGAATGCGTGAACGACCGCGACAGTAATCAATTTCAGGAATGATTGATCATGGCAACAGTCACAACTTCGATGAAACAGCCCCCAACGTCGAGACGCAGGCCCCTAATTCGATGGGGGCTTTGCTGTCAGTTCGCGATCGAGCCAATTCAATTTCGAACGGCAACAGCAACGTCATTGATGCGCCTGCCGCTCGCGGAGCGGCTCCGCAAAGTTTCGGACCTCTGCCTGGCCAATGCCGAATCATTGCTCGCGGCATTGCGATACTGTGCCGAGCACTCCATCGGCTGTTTCCGGATTCCGAGTTCAATTCTGCCGATCAAGACGCATCCGGAAGCTGGCTATCGGATCGACGACTTGCCGGACGCGACAAGCATCGTTGAGACGTTTCGGCGCTGCGGAGATTTCGCGGCCGAACAGGACATTCGGACGTCATTTCATCCGGATCAATTCGTCGTGCTGAACTCGCCGCGAGAGGATGTGGTCGAAAAGTCGATCCAGGATTTGGAGTATCACGCGGAAGTCGCTGAATGGGTCGGCGCGGATGTCATCAACATTCACGGCGGTGGAGCCTACGGCAATAAAGGGTCCGCACTGGCGGCGTTCGCTTGTAATGTGAATCGACTTTCAGAGGCTGTTCGATCGCGGCTGACGATTGAGAACGACGACAAGACTTACACTCCATCCGACCTTCTTTCGTTGTCTCGCTTTACTGGTTTGCCGGTCGTTTACGACGTCCATCATCACCGGTGCCTGCCCGACGAACTGAGCATTGAAGATGCCACAGCAGCGGCCATCGAAACCTGGAACCGCGAGCCGCTGTTTCACATTTCGAGTCCGTTGGCTGGCTGGTCCGGCCCGAAGCCCGCGCGGCATCACGATGAGATTGACATCAACGATTTCCCTACCTGCTGGGCTGGACTCGGCCTGACCGTGGAAGTGGAAGCCAAGAGCAAAGAAGTCGCCGTCAGAAGACTGCAGGACCAATTCAGACTGGAATTTGGCGGCAGTTGAACGACAGGTCTCGCAAGAAATACTTCGTGGTATCCGTGCCGTAGAAAAACTCATGACTTCAATCACCAGGAATGCCCCATGATCGCCGCCGTAAACCAAGTTCTTGCCCAACCGTTCGCTCCCGTGGTTCCGCGAGCCATGACCATCGCCGTTAGCGGAGCTTCCGGCCTTGTTGGCTCCGCGCTCTCAAAGGCGATCATTGATCGCTCGTGGAAGCTGCGGCGTCTAGTTCGCGGTAATTCGAGCGGTGGGCAGGGCGCAAACATCCCTTGGAATCCGGAGTCCGG
>CAMDPX010000370.1 GCA_945905295.1 Planctomyces sp. SH-PL62
ATCGCCGGACCGGGGGGCTGACGCCGCCCCGCTCGCCTGGGTAGATACGTTGGTGGATCGCTGTGGAATCATGGAACGGTTCTCCAGAACGGAGGCAAGACGGGAGTTGTTCAAACGGCGTCAGGCTATCGGCCGGTTGCTCAACTTTCACGGGTGCGACGAGAATCCGTTTGCGGGGGCGAATTCTTCGGCGGTAGACTCCCGCCACCTTTCGATGATTCCTCAGTCCGTTGTTCACGGAGTTTCGCGATGTCGCAGCTAGCTCGGCGAAGTGCGTTGTTTTTTGGTCTTGGGTCGGGAGTCTTGTTGTTCGGCATCTGGTGCGACTCCGCGCTGGCCGCCAGCGTCCGGATCGGAAACGAGAATCCTCAGGACGCCAGCAAGCCTCTCGCCGAACGGATCGAGATGGAGAAGTCCGGCCGCGAATTGTTCGTGCGCGACTGGAGCAAGTTTGACGCGAAGCAGGCGCAAGGAGGAGATGGCCTGGGCCCGATCTACAACGACGTGTCGTGCGTTGCCTGTCATGACCGCGGAGGCATTGGAGGAGGCGGAGGAAACAATAAGAACGTCCGCTTGCTGCACCTTGTCGGCCACAAGGGAGTGCCGCTGCGAGTCGCGACGCCCAGCGAGAGCGACCGGAACCGAAGACAACAACTGCATCCCGATCTCGCGACCACGACTTCCGTCATGCTGCATCGGCATGCAACGACTCCTGGTGATCCGCATTCGTTCTCTGATCCCAAATACCAACATTGGCTCGTGAAGCGACTGCCGGCGTCGATGATTGACCAAGGCAACCACTCGCCCGCCGAAGCCACGCTCCCGTTTGGATTCGCGAAACCATCCAGCCCGCTCGATTCGCCGTCCGGCACGTTTCGCTCCGAGGGTCGTTCGCTGCGCGTGACCGAACGGAACACGTCGTCGTTGTTCGGAGCCGGCTTGATCGACTCGATCCCCGATGCGGCGATCGTGGAACTTGCCGCGCGACAAAAGAAGCAGCACGCGCCGCTGATCACGGGCCGCGTTTCGCAAACGGCCAGCGGAGAAATCGGCCGCTTCGGCTGGCGCGGCCAGATGGCCTCGTTGCAGGAATTCGTGATGACCGCCTGTGCCGCCGAGGTGGGACTGACCGTGCCGGGGCACCAGCAATCTCGGCGAGTCAAGCTGCCGTCGACAACGAAAGGGATTCAGGGGGCGCTCGGCGGCGAGCCGAATCCTACGCTCGATCTGGTTCAACAGCAGTGCGACGCACTGACGACGTATGTCGCGAGCTTGCCGGCACCGCACAGCGCTCGGGCGACATCGCTTGAGCAAGCCAAGTCGGTTCAACGGGGCGAGGTATTATTCGAGAAAGTCGGTTGCGCGATCTGTCATGTTCCGGATGTTGGCCCAGCGACCGGACTCTTCAGTGATCTGTTGCTGCACGACATGGGGCCGGGACTCTCTGATCCTCTGCCAGCGATGCCGGAACTCAAAGAGAATTCGACGCTCATGCCGGGAGGTGGCTACTCCGGGCCGTCGCTGTCGATCGAGTTCGTGAAGAACGTCACGACGAACATCCACCAGGAATGGCGGACACCGCCACTGTGGGGCGTCGCCTCATCCGCTCCGTATTTGCACGACGGCCGCGCGAATTCGCTCGAACAAGCGATCCAATGGCACGGCGGCGAAGGCCAACGTGCGGCCGAAGCATTCCGAGCACTCAAGCAGGATGAACGAGGCGATCTGATTCAATTCCTCGACAGCCTCACCGCCCCCACCGAGAACACCGTCATGCGCTTCCCCGCCGGGCGTTTTCAACAAGGAGGCCGCGGCATCAGCGCCAGCGGCGGTGGATTCTTCTAAACCGCCCACACGAGCGCTCGTAGTGACCCGATTCATCGGGTCGGTCTCGACCCCATCAATGGGGTCACTACGAGCGCGCAGCGCATCGCTCAACGGTTGATCTCCCATTGAGCCATCTTCTGTTGAAGGCTCTGGCGATGCAGGCCGAGCTGTCGTGCGGCGGCAGAGACGTTGCCAGCGTTGTCCGCGAGCGCGGCTTCGATCGCCGAGCGTTCGAATTGCTCGATCAAAACTCCCTTCGCTTCCGTCAGCGGCAGGCCCCGGAGCTGATCGAATTGCGATGGATCGGCGTTTGTCTTGCGATGCGGCAGCGGCAAGTCCGCGCCGCGGATCTCGTTGGATTGACGCATCGCGGCGGCGGCCAGGATGGCTTGCTCCAGTTCGCGGACGTTGCCCGGCCAGGTGTGAGTCAGCAAGGCATCGATCGCATCTGCGGCGAATGTCGGAACGGAAGCGCCCGCGTGAGTCCGTTCGAGAAAGTAGTTCGCCAGCAGCAAGACATCTTCGCGGCGGGCGCGCAACGGTGGGATGCGGAGTTCGATGCCACGAATGCGGAAGTAGAGGTCTTGGCGAAACCGGCCTTCAGGGATCGCAGCTTCGAGGTCTTGATGCGTTGCGCTGATGATGCGGACGTCGACGGCGACCGTTTTGCTGGAGCCGACCGGTTGAATAACGCGCTCTTGGATCGCTCGCAGGATCTTCGTCTGCGCGGCGAGCGGCATGTCGCCGATCTCGTCGAGAAACAGCGTGCCGCCGTCCGCTTGGCGGAAGCAGCCGGAGCGGTCGGCATCGGCTCCGGTGAAGGCCCCTTTGACGTGGCCGAAGAGTTCGCTCTCCGTCAGCGATTCGGCGATCGCGGCCGTGTTGACGGCAACGAACGGGCCGGCCGAGCGATCGCTCAATCGGTGCAGTTCGCGAGCGATCAATTCTTTGCCGGTGCCGGTCTCACCGCGA
This sequence comes from Planctomyces sp. SH-PL62, assembly GCA_945905295.1. Lineage (GTDB taxonomy): Bacteria > Planctomycetota > Planctomycetia > Planctomycetales > Planctomycetaceae > SXKJ01. The sequence continues at coordinate 2,800 of CAMDPX010000370.1, forward strand.
ATCAGCAACGGCAGCGGAGCCTTCGCGGCGCGAGTCATCTGGCCGAACAGTTCGCGCATCGGGCGGCTGATGCCGACGAGTGCTCCGAACGCTTGCTGCTGGTCGAGCTGATTCTGCAAAGCGGCGACGCGGTCGCGCAGCGCGAGCCGCTCCGATGCGCGGCGAACGATCGCGCGAAGCTGTTCGACTTCATACGGCTTCGTGACGTAGTCAGCCGCTCCGAGTCGCATGCACTCGACCGCGATGCTGACCTGATCGTTGGCGCTGACGACGATGATCTCGGTGGTTGATCGAGTCGTGGCGAACTCGCGAAGCACCGACAGCCCATCTCGGCCGGGCATGTTCAGATCGAGGAACACGAGGTCCGGCGCGTGCTCTCGCAGAGACTGCAACACCGCATCGCCGTCAGCCGCTTCGAGCAATTCACAGCTCGTCGCCTGGAGCGCTCGCAGCATTCCGTGCCGGGCAGCTTGTTCGTCGTCAGCAATGAGGACTCGGAGTGACATGGGATGAAGATTTCAAATTTCAAATTTCAGATCTCAAATCGGCAACCGCACCTCAAACGATGTTCCTTGGCCGGGCGTCGATTCACAACGAATCTCGGCACCGAGTTCGCGGATGCGGCGGCCGACGATGTACAGGCCCAAGCCGGTGCCGTCGAGTTTCGTGGTGACGAAGGGCTCGAACAAATGCTCTTGCACTTCCGGCGGCAGGCCGGGGCCGGTGTCGCGGATCAAGATGGTGACGGCATTCTCAGAATGACGGCAAGACACCGTCACGAGTCCCGTCGTTGGGAGGGCGAGGCTCCCGCCGAGCCGCGATGGAGATGACGTGCTGATCGATGATCCCGGCTCGGCGGGAGCCTCGCCCTCCCGTGCCGCCGCGTCGATCGAATTCGACAGCAAGTTAAAGAAGACTTCGCCCAAGCTGGCGGGATCGGCATGGATCGACACCGCGCCGTCATCGAAGTCGGTTTCCAAACGCACTCCCTTTTGTTGGGCGAGCAGCCGCAGGATGCGGAGCGTGTGTTCGAGCAGCTCCCGCGGAACGCACGAGTCGCTGGCCGTCGGCGCGGGGCGAGCGAATTCCAGCAACTGCCGTGTCGTCGCCGCAAGCCGGTCGATCTCGCTGATGATCAGCCGCAGGTCTTCCGCGTGCGGACTGTCGGGGCCAAGGTCTTCGGCCATCACGGTTGAGATGGTGCGGATCGAGGACAGCGGGTTCTTGATCTCGTGCGCGATCGAACTGGCCAACAAGCCCAGCGTCGAGAGTTTTTCTTCCCGCAACGCTCGGCGTTCGGCGGCGAGTCGGTCTTGTTGCAAGCGCGCGTTCCGTAGCGTGACCGCGAGCTGCTCGGTCAGCAGCGCCAGCGAACTCAGTTCTTCGTCGTCCAATTCCTGATTGAACGGCTTGCGGCCGAGCACCAGCAAGCCGCGCAGGTCGCGATGATCAATCGCAATCACGGTCGAGCTATTGGTCGCGCTGAGCAGTTCCAGTGCTGCCTGACTCGCTGCATCGCGTCGAGTCATCAGCCGTTGCCCGGTCTCGGTCAACACGCGCCGCAACGCGATCGCTTGTTCGTAGGACGGGCACTCTTGCCCGTCATTCGGCGATGGTTCCTCAGATTCGGGTCGGGCGGGAATGCCCAACCTACGTGAGCAGTGCAGTAGCCGATCGTCTTCGCCGAACAGCCAACTGCTGGCATGTTCGACGCCGAACAAAACCCGCATCGCCTCGGTGATCGTGGATAGCCATTGTTCGACCGGCTGTTCGATCCCTTCCGACATTCGCGTTGCCAGTTGCCGAGTCTGTTCGCGCACACCGGCGACTCGCGTGCCGAGCAGATATCGCAACGACTCAGCCACGCGCTGACGCAGCGGTTGATACGCCACAACGAGCATGGCGGCAGCGACCGCTTCGACGATTGCGAAGTCCACCCGTAACTGCTCGGACAGCCGACTGGTCACATCGGCGACCGCCAGATGATGAAATAGAAACACCGCCGCCAGGACCGCTCCGTAAACCAGCGTCCGCTCCAAGACCAGCGGCACGAACCTGAACTTCACGACGTGATACGCAAAGAGCAAAGCCGGCAGCACCGGCGAGAGGCCCGCCAGCAATTTCCATCCTTCGGTGTGCTGTGGCCAACACGGGATCGCGACATAGATCACGAAGACCGCCAGCACGCTCAGACCACACAGCGTGGCGGCCATGCCTTGAAAGAAGGAGGTCGCTTGAGGCAATGCGACTCGGCGACGCAATCCCCAAAAGGTCGCTGCGGCGACGAGATTCGTCGCACACAGCCAAGCGACGTACGGCGTCGTGAAGGGGGCGACCAGCTTTAGGAATTCGCCGCTCGGCTCCGCGAACAGAATGCGGACCATCGGCCCCAGCGCCAACACCGGCAGATAACACAGACCGTATCGCGCATCGCCGCGCGGCTTGGCATCGACTCCTGTGTGCCACAAGCGGATCGCTCCGTGCAGCATCGAGCTGGGCATCAGCAGCAAGCCGATCGCCATTGCCGTCATCGCGACCGAGTTGACTCGCAACGGCCAGGGATGTGTCGTCTCAAACAGCAGCGTGTGAACGAAGCTTCCCGCATGCCACAACCAGGTGGCCACAGTCAGAGCCAGCATCCAGAACGTCACATGCCGCCGATTCGGCCGCTCGATCAGAGCCATCAGCAAGACCGTGTCCACCACGGTCGCCGCCCCGAGCCCAAAGAGTTGCAGATCGCTAAACATGAGCGGAGTGTAATCCCGCGAAGGGGTCGCCGGAGTGAATTCGCGCGAGGCGACAGTTGCGCGCAGGAGAGATCACGAACGGTTCCATCGAGGCAGTTACCTGTCCCGCAGCCGAATCTGTAAACCGATCGACCCGCCAGCCGAAAACGAGTCGGCGGATTTGCCACGATCGACCGTGTGCCGGGTTTTCGTCCGATCGAGATGCGTCACCTCGAAGGTGGCTTGGTTTGCTCGAACCTCAACAACTTGAACGAGGAATTCGTTCGGAGGCAAACCGACTTTTCGAGCAGGACCAATTCGGACTCCCAGCAGGTTGGCGCGGCCTCCCTTTTCCTCAAGCGGTTCGATTTTGCCAGCCGCCGTTTTCTCGACAACGATGGCATCGAAAGTCCAAGCGACGTGGTCTTGAGAATCGCAGCCGCCATTGAGGATCAACCCGGCGAGTAACATCAGAGTCGATTGGCCAAATTGTCTGGAAATCATTCAAACCTCCTGGTTCTTAAATGTTTTGACCACAGGTTCATGGCGAGTCACGAATCACATTTCACGCAAACGATCAAAGACGCCAACTTCACAGGGTTCGATGGACCGTTCGCCATCCGGGCCGATCCAGCGAATCACGGATTGCGAAGTTTCGATCATCAACCGCACGAACAATCGCGCGGAGCCATCCTCGCCGCGGAGGTCGTAATCCACAAACGCCCCGTCGGCGTCTTGGCCGACCACTCGGTGAGCGATCTCGAACGTCTGGCCGCCGATCACCACCAAACAATGCGGAGACAACCGCAGCAAACTCCCATCGCGTGGCGACACGCGGATTCGATCCACTTGCCACCACGCACGCAAACAATCCAACAACGCTCGGAGCATGATTGCGTCCTTCGACGTCCGCCATGAATTCGGCAGGCGAGCGGGGCGGCGTCAGCCCCCCGGTCTGGCGGCAAATGCACCGGGGGGCTGACGCCGCCCCG
>CAMDPX010000371.1 GCA_945905295.1 Planctomyces sp. SH-PL62
CCTTCAAATTTCAAAATTGCCGAGGCAATATTGAAATTTGAAGGCCCGACCCCGGATTCAATTACCGCCCGCGAACGCCGTGATATTCCAGCGGCATGTCGTAGTCTTTGCGGAGCGGATGGCCTTCCCAGTCTTCCGGGCAGAGGATGCGTTTCAGGTTCGGATGATCGGTGAAGTTGACGCCGACGAGGTCATAGCATTCCCGCTCGTGCCAATCGGCGATGGCCCAGACGGCCGTGACCGACGGAACTTCGGGGATCGTCTTCGTCGCTTCATCCTTCCAGCGCGGGACTTTGACTTTGAGCGTGATGCGGTGCCGCAGGGCGTAGCTCGTCAGGTGATAGACGACTTCGACGTGCGGTTGATGATTGAACTTGGCGGCCTTCTTGGCGTCCGGTTCAAAGTAATCGACGCCGCACAGGTCGTTGAGGTGATCGAACTGGGTCCGCTCGTCGTGCTTCAGAAAGCGTGCGACATCGACGATCGCGGTCGCGGCAACTTCGAGCCACGGGTCTTTGGCGGTGAAGTTTGCGCCGGTGATTTGTGACTCACCGAATTTGCTGACGAGAAGCTTGTGGAGGTCTTCGGCGGTCATGGGATTTGAGATTTCAGATTTGAGATTTCGGAGTAGTGCAAAAGCCCGCGAGCCACCGGGGCAAGCCCGGTGGGGGGAAGGCAGAATTACGCGGCAGCATCTTCGACGGGACCGGGGGTCTGGTAGGCTCGGATCCAATCGAGGTCGCCCCGTTTCCAGACGTAGGCGAAGCCGACGAGCAGCACGACGAAGAAGACGGCGATGTCGATCACGCCGGCGTAGCCGAGTGTCAACGCGGTCTCGGCCGTGATCGCTTGCGAGGCGTCGAGCGTGCCTGGTGTGATGTTGAGCAGCTTCTCGGAAATCTGCGTGCGAGCTTCGGTTGAGAGTCGATTGTCGGCAAGTTGCATCGCACCGCCGAAGACTGAGGCCCACGGGTAGAAGAACGCGACCTCGACGTCGAAGATGATGAACAGCAAGGCGACGGTGTAATACCGCAGATCGAATTGGATGTAGCTGGAGCCGATGGTCGGCTCGCCGCATTCGTAGATCGAATCCTTTTCGGCGGTTGGCAGATTGGGGCGGACGAATCGGCCGATCAGCAACGGCACCAACGCCATGCCGATCCCAGCGAGGATGAACAGGACAATGTGGCTGACAAGGTCGGTCATGGGGGTTCTCGTGGGGCAGGTTCTTCAACCGTAGCCTGACTCTCCGAGTCGGGGCATTTTCTTGATACTGATGCACCCGACTCGGAGAGTCAGGCTACGACTTCGTGGGACTGAATCGGGGTTGCGGTCGCAGGTCGTCAACGGACTGCCGGCCTTGGACGCCGGCGGTCAGTTCGTGCCAGAAGCCGACTTCTGGTTCGCCGAGCTTCCAGCACAAGTAGGCTTCGCGGTCATCGACCAGCGTCGGGAAGTCGATCAGGCCGATGTTCGGGTCTTTCAATTCGATGCCGAGATCCGCCAACTCTTGTGCGAAAACATTCAGTCGTTCCACATCGGCTTGGATGTCGGCCTGCATCTGCTCGAGTTCTTCGGTGTACGGCGAAGCGACTCGTTTAGAACCGAGTTGGTTCCGTTCAATCAGGTCAATCAGCCGCTGCCGCCGGTCGGTCACGTCCCGAAACAGCTCGACAATGTCGCTGACGATCACGCGGACCAGCGGGAGACGTTGATTTGCCTCGGCGAGCGTAAAGTAACGCTTGGTTTGATCATTCGTTGGTGGAGCGGCGGCGGCTTTCATGGTTTAGTGCTCGCTGGCTTCAAAGCCGAAGGGGCTGGGTTCGCCTTTAACCCAAACCGGTTCGTACAAGACTTTCGATTCGGAAACGGCGGTCGGATTGAGCGTCGTTTGGCCCCAGGCGGTTTGCAACGGCAGCTTGGCGTAATCGACGATGCAGCCATCGCGGCTGTAGCAACTCAGGTCGTGGTTGGAGCCCATGAAAATGCAGTCCACGGGACATGGCTCGACGCACAGAGCACAGAACATGCACTTGGTGTAGTCAATCGCGAAGCCGTCGATGCGGAAGCCTTTGCCAACCGGGCTTTTGACTTTCTCGATGTAAATGCAGTCGACCGGGCAAGCCACGGCGCATTTTTCACAGCCGATGCAGGTCGTCAGATCAAAGCGATGGAAGCCGCGATAGCGGGCTTTGACCGGAGCCGCCGATTCCGGGTACTCGTAGACTTCCGCAAAGGCAGGGCGGCCGTAGGTCTTGAACATGGTCAAGCTCGTGACCCACATCCCTTGGAGGACCGTGCTGACGGCTAACCAAACATTCCGAAACCAATTGAACATGACGTTGGCAACGCTTTCGTCTGAATGGAATTTCTGACGAGACGATTTCCGGCAGCCCGGAAAGAGGCGCGGATTATAGGTGCGGGGCGAAGAGACTCAAGGCAGCAGCGAGACGACTACGTTGACAATGTTTGCGTCAGCTCGGCGAAGCGTGCGAGCAGCTTATTCGTGTTGTCAGAATCGAGTGCTGCGGCGGCTCGGATGGCGGCGATGAGCGGATCGGTTTCGGCGTTTGCGGCGATCAGCGCGGCAGCGGCGTTGGCGACGATGATGTCGCGCGCGGCCGAGTGTTCGCCGGTGAAGACGGCTCTGATGCGAGCGGCACTCTCAGCGGGCGAGCCGACTTGCAGTTCGTTGACGGAGCATTCGGAGAGGCCGAAGCTCGCGGCGGTCCAAGTGTGGCGACGTACCGAACCGTCGCCGACCTCGAAGACGGTCGTTGGTCCCCAGAGGCTGACTTCGTCGAGTTGATCGTTACCGCAGACGACCAGTACGCGGCGTCGGCCGAGCCGCGCGGAGACTTGCGCGAGTTTCTCGGCAGTGGCGATCCGGGAGGCTCCTAGCAATTGAAACTCGGCATTGGCTGGGTTTGTGAGCGGGCCGAGCAAGTTGAACAGCGTCCGGAATCGCAACGCCTTGCGGACCGGAGCCGCGTGCTTCATTGCTCCGTGAAAGACGGGAGCGAAGCAAAAGCCGATGCCAACTTCATCGAGGCAGCGGCCGACTTGAGCCGGGGTCAGTGAGGTGCGTACTCCCAACGCTTCGAGCACATCGGCCGAGCCAGAACTGCTCGACACTCCACGGTTGCCGTGCTTGGCGACCGGCACTCCGCAGGACGCCGCGACAAACGCGGTTGCCGTGCTGATGTTGAACGTCCGCAGTTCATCGCCGCCGGTGCCACAGGTGTCGAGCAGACCGTTTCGCGAGGTCGGCACTCGTCCGGCCCTCTCGCTCATTGCGCGAGCGGCTCCGACGATCTCATCCACCGCTTCCCCTTTGACTCGCAGAGCGGTCAGGAACGCGGCAATTGACACTTCATCGCATTGGCCGTCCATGATCGCACCGACTGCGGATTGGCAGATCGTCACGGGAACATCGTGTTGCTCGAAGACGGCGTTCAAGGCGGCGTGGATCGCGTCGTGCATCGCTGGTGACTCTCCGAATTTCCGGGGCGTAAAGCGAGCGGCGGCTGACGCGGCTCGGCGGCGGATGATATGCTCCGCCCCGCTTTACGGCAGCGTAGGGCCGTCGATGTTTTTCAATTCCGAGACGGTTTCTATTTTCTCGCTTATCAAAGTGGCCGGTCTCGTGTCACGCGGCGAGTCTTGTCAGATATGTTGGGATCGTTTTCCGTTCTTTCTCCACTTCGTTCGTTCTGTTTCGCGGGAGTCCCTACATGCGTCACTTCTCTTCGCCCCGTTCCTGTCTGAGTCTGCTTCTCCTCGTCGCCGCCGGCTTCATCGGCTGCGAGGAAGTCCCGATGGCGCAGCCGGGTGCGCCAATCGTTCAGCCGGATACGAATCCCTCAACACCTCCGGTCGTTCAGACGATTAAGCCGCAGGCACCCGCTCAATCTCAGCCGTCAGCAGAGTTGGAAGACCCACGCGCCATCATCGGCAAGTTCCTCAACACGCCGACGATCGAGCGCAAAGACATTGACGTTATGCGCGTCTGCAATCTCTCGTCCGGCACTGATGAGTTCAAAAACATGGACCTCAATTCGTCATCGGTGACCGATGAGGGGGTCAAGCATCTGGCCAAGCTGAAGAACCTGGAAACGCTGAATCTCACCAGCACGAAAGTCACTGCCGTGGGTTTTGAGGCGACGCTCGAAATGCCACAGTTGCGGAGCGTGAATCTCACCAACTGCAACGTGACTCCGCCGATGCTGGAGACGCTCTCCAAACTGGAGAATTTGGAAGAGCTCGCGTTGGAGCGGACTAACATCGGAGACAACGATCTCGTGGCTCTGGAGAATCTGCCAAACTTGAAGTCGCTCAGCCTGAGCTACACGCAAATCTCGGACATGGGCTTCAAGTCTCTCAACAAGATCAAGGGGCTGGAGGTGCTGAAGATCGGCAACACCGGCGTGCGCGGACAAGGGATGCAGTTGGTGAAGCGAAAAAAGGGAGAGGCCGGCTTGCGAGTTCTCGACGCACAGCATTCTCAGTTCGGACTGTTTGGCCTGCAGTACCTCAAAAACGTAGAGACGCTGGAAGAGTTGGACGTGAGCCAAGCCGAGGTCAACAACAACACGCTCCAAGGCATTAAGGGAAACATTCATCTCAAGAAGTTGAATCTCGGATTCAATCAAATCAACGACGGCGGGCTCGTGGTGCTCGGCACCCTGAGGGGGTTGGAAGAGGTCCATCTGCGGAACATCTCGATGGTCAGCGACGTCACGCTCGGCAATCTTTCCAAGTGCAAAGAACTGCGACTCGCTGACATCAACGGGACCACCTGCTCGATCAACGGGGTTACCCGATTGAAAAAACTGCTTCCGAACTGCGTCATTAGATTCATGGGGACCGATCAGTAGCCGCGTTCGCCAGAACGCGGGGTTCCCGCACTCTGGCGAGTGCGGCTACTCCCGGTTCGAGAATTAACACAGCACGAGATGTTCTTCCCTTAACCACTGAGACTGTCGCACCATGATTTGTATCTCGGTTTCTCCGGAATCCCGCACGTTGGCCAAAGTCGATTTGTTGAACGCGGCGGCACGCTGCGATCTCGTGGAGCTTGGCCTCGACAAGCTCCTCAAAGAGCCCAACGTGGCCGAAATGATGGAAGATATCCCCAAGCCGATCCTGCTCTCTTGCCGCAACAAGGAACAAGGGGGAGCGTGGGAAGGAACCGAGCAAGAACGGATCACACTTCTGCGACAGGCGATCGTTTCCGGGCCGGCGTACATCGAGCTGGATCTGGAAACGGCCAAGTCGATCCCGCGCTTCGGCAAGACGAAGCGGGTCATTAGCTACACCAGTTTGGATCGGCCACTGACGACCAACATCGAAGCCATCTTCGAGCAGGCGAAGAAGGTCAACGCCGACGTCGTGAAATTCACTTGGCCAACGCCGACGCTCGAAGCCGCGTGGCCGTTGCTCTCCGCGGTGTCGAAGAAGCGCGACATCCCGGTGGTCGGATTGGGACTGGGCCGTGCGGGGCTGACCTTCTCGCTGCTGGGACGGAAATACGGCTCGCCCTGGATTTATGCCGCGTTGGAAAAAGGGATGGAGGCGTTCGAGAACCAAGCCACTGTGTTTGAGATGGACGAGACCTACGGCTGGCGAACGATCAACGCCCAGACGAAGTTGTTGGCGGTTTGTGGTCTAGGGATCGCTGAGACCGCGACCGTGCGGACCATGAACAAGCTGTTCGACAAGATCAACCTCAACATGCGCTGCCTGCCGGTCGCCACCGAGAAGTTCGACAAGTTCAAGCAGATGCTCGACGCCCTGAAGATCAACGTGTTGGTGGCCTCGGGCAGCGCCGCCGAACAAATGCTGCCACTGGCCGAGAAGATGGAAGAGGTCACGCAGATGTCGCAGCACGGCGACTTGATGCTCAAGCAGAATGAAGTCTGGACTGCTTACAACAGCCTGTGGCGCAGTGCGGTCAAGGCCCTCGAAGCGGCACTGGGCAAGGGGAGCAGTGATGCGCGCCCGCTCGACCGCCGCAACATCATGGTCATTGGCAGCGGTGGCCTCGCCAAGTCGATGATCTTCGGTATCGCCAAACGCAAGGGGCTGGTCAGCGTCACGAGTTCCAATGACAAAGAGGCTCAAGCACTCGCGGTCCAGATGGGGGTGCGGTTCGTGCCGTATGCGAATCTCTACAACACGCTGGCCGATGTCGTGGTCTTCGCCGATCCCGACATGCAGCTCGGCGGCAAGAAAGAAGAGTTCAATCCCGGATATCTGCGCGGCAGCATGATGGCAATCGACGTGACCACGATGCCGGGCGTCAGTCCGGCAATGAAGGAAGCTCGCGAACGGGGAGCCAAGACGGTCGATCCCGTCGATGTCTACGCCGAGCAACTCGCCACGCAATTCAAATCGGCCACCGGCCAAGACCTCCCCGCCGCCGACTTCCGCAAGGAATTGACGACGATCCCGGAATGACACAGGCGAGCGGGGCGGCGTCAGCCCCCCGGTTCCTTGAGCGATGCACCGGGG
>CAMDPX010000372.1 GCA_945905295.1 Planctomyces sp. SH-PL62
CGTCAATAATCGTCTGACCGACACCCTTGCCGCGGATCGTCAGGTTCTCGCGGATGTCCAAGTCGCCCGACAGCGCGAAGTCTTCCTGGACTCCGCCGAGCGTCAGGACGTAAGTGCCAACGCCCAGTTCGATCGCGTCATCTCCCGCCAGTGCGTTGGCTTCTTGAATGGCCGCTCGCAGAGTCACCTTGCCGGCCGACGTGCGGACGACTTCATTGCCCAACGCCGTGGCGTCCGTGCCGTCGGTGAGCACCGCGTTGGCGTTCTTGTTGGCATTCGTGGCGTTGTTCGCATCGTCCGGAACAACGTGGATGGTGCCGTCCTTCGTCCAGGAAATCGTCCTGGAGTTCAGCAGCGACAAGCCACCTGGCGTCGACTGGATCAAGTTGCCGGCCAACACCGTGAAGGCGTACTTGCCATCGGCACCGGTCAGCGCGCTGACGTTGATGCGATACGAAGTCGTGGTGATCTGTGTGATCGGCAGGCCGTCCAGCGAGACCGGCAACACCGGGCCGGTGCCCGTGCCCGCCTGCCGTGTCAGTCGGAAGTATTGCGAGGCGTCCGAGAGGCCGTTGACGAAGCTCACCGGAGTGGAGAAGTTGATCGTCAGCGTTTGCACGGCTCGCAGTTTCGTCTGCGTCGGCGGATCAGTGTCGAAGGCCGCTTCCGAGAAGATCCCCTTGATGCTGATCACGGACGGATCGGTGGCGATCTTCGTCCAGGCGATTTGGCTGGCGATTCCCGAGGCGAACGAAGCGACCAGCAAATTGCCCGTCGTGTCGCGAATCGGAGTCGCGGGATCGGTCGTCAGCAACGAGAAGTCGTAGTTGCCGTTGCCGTTCGTCACCGACGACAAATCCACCAGGAAGGTCGTGGCGCTGGTCTGTGTGATGGTCACACCGGTCAGCGACACCAGGCTGCCGTTGAACCGCAACTGGAAGTCCGCCAGGTTGACTGGTGACGCTCCACTGATTTGCTGCAACGGCTCGCTGAACTTGATCTCGACCATTCCGGCGTTCGTGCCGATCGTCGCGGGCAGCGGAGTAATCGCACCTGTCGGAGCCACATCCGGCCCGTAGGTCCAGATGTCTTGCCCAGCCACGTTGAATTGCGCGGGAGCGGCCGCCATCACGTTGCCCAGCGAATCCCGCAGTTGCATCGGAATGTCCGCCAACGCGGAGGTCGCTGGCAACAAGGAGTTGCCCGCCGCGTCAAATGCACCCGCGTTCGACAACAGCGACACAATATAGGTGCCCGGATTGTTCGTGACCGACGCGAGGTTGGCCACGAAGCGTGTCGGAGTCTGCATCGTCAGCGCCGAAGCACCGAGGAAGGCGAGATTGACGCTACGCGCCCAACGTCCGCCGCTGGTGTAGATGCCGTTGCCCGGCACGGGAATCAACCCGGTCGCCGGATCGAACAACTCGAACGTATTCGCGGTCACGTTCTGCACCGTGAAGACGCCGTTGGCGTTCGTGTTCCCTTGCAGCCCGTAGATCGTGATCCGCGTGCCGTTGTTCAGGCCGTGGCCGTTCGAGGTGATGACGATCGTGGGCGCGTTCGTCGCATTACTGATCGCAGCGCCGGTCGCGCTCGTGCCGTCGTCGTAGGCCAGCACATATTGGCCGATCGTCAGTCCGCTGACCGATTCCGTGAAGACCGTGTTGAGCGCATCGACCGGAGCCTGCCGCGGGTCTGGTGCCACATCGACGACGTCGCTGCCCGGTGCGGTGAGATCCAAGACGAACGTCCTGGAGAAGCTCGTTTCAAACGCATTCTGCGCGAGATCGAAGATCCCCGAATTCACCGCGTTGACCGTCAACGTGTAGGTGCCCGCCAGGCCGGTGACCGTGCTCAGATCCAGTTCGTATTGGCTGGGCGTGTTCTGGAACAGCGTGATGCCCGTCAGGACGACGTTACTCACCGTGCCGGAAGCATCCGTCCGAGTCAGCTTGAGGTCGCTGATATCAACGCCCGTCACCGCCTCGCTGAAGTTGATCCGCACCGCCCCAACCTGGATGTTGCTCGGCGACGTGACGAGCCCCGTATCAATGGCAATCACCGGAAGAAGGGCACCCATCGGCAGCGTGGTATCGACCATCCAGGTATCCTGCGATGCGATGCCCGCAAGATTCGTCACCAAGTTATTGGCGGTATCCACAATCGGCGAAGCCAGGTCCGTTGAGACCAACGTCAACGTGTAGTTGCCCGGCGCGCCGGTGAGCTGATTGAGATTCAGAGTGTAGACCGAGGCACTGACCGGTGTGACGGAAATGCTTCCCAAGTTCACCGGCGTCCCGTCGCGTGTCAGTGTGAAGTCGGCGGTATCGACACCGCTGACATCCTCAGTGAAGGTCACGGTCACGATGCCCGCCGCCGAATTGCGCGGATCGGGCGTGATCGGCGAGATGGCGGCCACCGGCTGCACATTGTCCACCTCGAACCTCAGGCTCGCCGTGTAGTTCTGCAAAACACCATCGTTGTCGACCACCGGAGTCAACGTATTTCCCAGGCCGTTGACCTGCGTGAGCGTGTCGCGAACAACCGTGACAAGATCGGTCGTCAACACGCGCAGTTCGTAATTGCCAGCCGTGCTGGTCGGAAAACTGAGATCAATGGTGTAGCTCTTGAATGCCAGCGGATTATTCGGATCCACGGTGCTCGCGTCGGGGATCACCGAGAGCGGCGCATTCAAGGCGTCCACCAGCGGAACGACAAACGCAACTTCCAGCGGACGACTCGCCGACCCGTTGTGAACGGCCGTCGTGGCCGTCAGCAGCGTCAACGTATTCGTCATCACGTTCACGCTGGTCACCCTCAGCGTCTCTCCTTCGAGCCGAATGTCGAACGGAGTCGCCGGAAACACGCTGGCGTTCGTCACCACGAGCGCGTTCGAGCCGACTGGGACGGAAGACGTCAGAGTCGTGGCAATCGTGTGACTCAGCAGTTGGAAGTCGGCGATATCGACTCCCGTGACGAATTCGGTGAACGAGGTCCGAATCGAACTAATCGGCACCGCGGAAGGATCTGCGGGGACCGTGATCTCGGCGGTCTGCAAGCTCGGTGACGCCACGTTGGGGAATGAGAAGGCTCCCACTCCCACGACACTCCACAAACCCGTGGGATCGGAAAAGTTGTTCTGGCTCGCCCCCGCGGAGTTCGGGTTGAAGAAGGGGAATGAGGCGTTATTCCCCGACGTATCAAAGTTCGTTTCGACCTGCCATGTCGTGGCGCCTAAGGCTTCATAGGCGAACTGAAACCCCTGGCTGGCACCGGCATTTCCTGGCACAAAAAACGGAGCGGCGGTGTCCGTGTTCGTCGCGAGATCGAATCCACCACGTAAGTTCGTGACACTTCGAGGGCGAGCCGTGTTCCCAAACGGTCCCGGCGGATTCGCGACATTGCCGTTACTGCTGCGCGACTTCCAGATTGGCTCATTGTTTGAGAAAAACGCGAAGTTCTGCACATTGATGCCGTTGCCGGTATTCCCTTGGAAGACCATGTTCAGGCGAGACAACGGATCGCGTTCGAGTCCTGCAGGACTAAACCCATTGGTATCCCACTGACCGCCGGTGTTACCTGGCCCTGTCGACAAGAATGGTTCCACATAAAAGTCGTTGCCAAAGTTCCCGTCAAACGAGTTGGTGGCAACTCGTGAGTTGACTCGGCCGTTGCCGGCATTGGCACCTCCGTTACTGCTGCCCACATTACCGGCGGTACTGACGGTGTTTCCGTCGCTGCCAACGGCACCCACTCGCAAGACAAAGCCCGTGGCGTTGAACCCGCTGTTGATGCCATTGTCCTGGATCGTATTCAGGTCGACATTCAGCATCATGTCCGGTCGATTGAAGACGTTGCCGTTCGCGCTCATGGCGACGTTGGCAGAGACGTTTTGGCTCTGGCCTGCATCCGCACTATTGACGACATACAGCCCTTCCAGGTTGTTGCTGACGATCGTGTTTCGCCCTTCAACCGTTCCATCGCCAATCTGCAACTGCAACGTCGCATTGCCACCGTTCAACACATCAATTCCGCGTCCCGCATTGCTGTCGATGAAGTTATTGGTCATCAACAAACTCATGACGCCGCCGATCGAAGTCACTTCAACTCCGTCGCCAATGTTGCCACCCGCGATGTTTGTCTGCGCGGTAATCAAGTTGTCGCGTACCGTGGCGCTGAAGGTTCCGGTGCTGATCAACTCAAGGCCAATCCCTTGATTGGCGACGATGGTGTTTTGCTTAATGGCGACGAGTTCTTGGCTCGACGAAATCTGCAAACCGCCGCCGAGATTTCCGCGAACCAAATTGTTCGTGACCCCCAGGTCGCCGTTGCTGTTGAAGCCGACGCTGTCGTTGACGCGCACCCCGATCTGGGCGTTGTTCTCGATAAGGTTTCCGCGCGACAGGCCATCCGCCGGGTCGTTCCCTTCCTGGCCAATAAAGAGTGGCGAACGAGTCCCCGTCGCCTCGTCAAACAAGCCATGCCGGCCTTGAATGTTGATCCCGTGGCGGCTGTTGTTGGAAATGACATTCTTGATCCACGTCCCACCAATCTGCCGGTTGTCCGTGGTCGAGTTCTGGATGGTATCCAACAGAATTCCGTCCGTGCCATTGAACTGAATCTCGTTGTCGATGATGTCCACCAGCAAGCGCGCATCCGCTTGAGCGATGAGATGCAAGCCGGTCTGCAGACTGTTGTTGATAACGTTGCCACGGACCTCGAAGTCCAGCAAATCCGTGCTGCCATGCCGGACGTCAATCAGAATTCCATGAAAGAAGCCGCCATTCGCCTGATTATCCGCGATCGTCACCGATCGGTTTTGACCGGCTTCCGGATTGACGGTGGTCAGCCGCGCGTCGTCTTCACGCAAGATCGAAATCGAGTTGGCACCACTGTTGTCAATGGTGTTGCGACGAATTTGCAAGTCTTGAATTTCCGACTGTTCCTGAGCGTTGATAAACACGCCGTTGCCGCTGTTTTGACCGTTGGCACCCGCCGCCGTGATGCCGATCAGGTTGTCCTCGATGAAGGTCTTGCGCAGTACGTTGGTCGCCTGCTGAGTCACGTTCGCGCCAATCAAGCTGATGGATAACGCATCGGGAGTATTCGCCAGGTTGTCTTCCGTGTTCGTGATGACGTTATTGCGAATCTCCATCGCTCCCACGGCCGTGTTGACCAGTGAGAGGTCCACGCCAGCGCGGCGGTTGCTGGTCACCGTGTTGGAATCGAAGAGCAAGTTGAACGAGTCAAACCCCGCCGTGGTCGGTCTGTCGGTGAACGACATCACGACACCTTCTCGACGATTCGCCGCGTTACCACCACTGAAGGTGTTGCCCGTGACGCTTCCCAGGAAATTCGTGTTGGCCGTCGTGGTGACGACCAGTCCGCGACCGTTATTGCCCGTGAGGGTATTGGAAATAATGCCGTTCAAATCCCCTGCCGCGGTACTCCGAACCCCAGTCGCATTGTCGCCGTTGAAGAGATCCAGAAGCAGCGGCAGGTTGCTGCCGACCGAAGCGACATCATTCGCGGCCACGAACGCCGCCGACGCGCTCGCGGTGATCTGCATTCCGATGGCCGTCCCCGTGCCGCTGGACAGATTCGAGATGGTGTTGCCGGTGATCCTGGCTCCGGCGCTGTCGGTGGTGTAGCTACCCAAGTTGCTGTTGGTCAGATTCAAGGCGATGCCGTTGACCGTGTTGATGTTCGCGACGGCTCCGGAAATCGTGTTGGTCCGAATGAGCAAATTGGTGACATCCGACTGTGAGGTCGTTCCCAGCGCGGTATTCGTCGTCGTGGCGTTGAGGCTGATGCCCGTCGTCGCCCCGGCAGCGCCGACATTGATATTCGTATTGTCGGCGATGGTCACGGCCTTCAACGGCGAGTCAGTAGCCGTAACGGTCAAGCCGCGGAGCAGCGGGTTTTCTTCGACTCGCAGGTCTCCCACGGTTGTTCGCGTGAGGTTGTAAGTGATGCTGCGTGCGACCGGATTGGCGGCCCCGTCTTGCACGCGCGTGTTCCTCACGGACGTTTGGTCGACGAGCGTTTGGAAGGCCGCGCCGGCCGTGCTGGTGACGCCAATCCCTTCCAGAGTCGAATCCGCGACGGTCAACGCTGCCAGACGCGTGCTCTGCGTCGTGCTCCCCAACGTGACTTGCACGCCAGTGGCATTGGTCGAGCGCACGATCGAGTCTTTGACCGTCACATCGGCACCACCCACGGTCCCGATGTTCTGCAGATTGAGATCAATGCCGTTGGCGTTCGTGGTGTTGACGGTGGCTTGATCCACGGTCAACGACTGAATGGCGACGTTATTGAGAGTGACGCTGATTCCCTGAAACGCCGCGCCGCCCGTGACGGTCACGTTTTCAATCGTGATGTGATTCAACCCGGTCAGGTTGCTCAGGTTGATCCGGATGCCGATGCCCGTGCCCGACACGTTGATGGGCACATCGGACGACGCGATCACGAGGTTGTCGAAGTCCGAG
>CAMDPX010000373.1 GCA_945905295.1 Planctomyces sp. SH-PL62
AACCGGGGCTAGCGCCGCGCGGCTAATTGTCGGGATGCGTATCACTGGCATTCTTACATTGAGTTTTAGCCCACCGTCTCGCGCTCCATCGACACGAGGTCGATGGGGGCGACCCAGAAGGGCAGACGAATCACTCGACCAACAGCGGCATGCCTTCACCGCCGGTGTCGGCCGCGCCGGTCAACTGGCAGGTGCGCGGATCGCACGCGATGGCGTGGACCAGCGCAAAGCCGCCGTGGCTCTTCGTCCCGCGTTCAATCGGATGTTGTTTGCGAACCTCAGCACAGACCAGTTCGGGAATGCGCGCCTGACACTTGATCGTGTCCCCCTGACAATCGAATCGCGGCGCGAGCACCGCGTCCGACACGCTCATTCCGAAGTCGAGCACATTGAGCACCACTTGCAGCACCGCCGTGATGATCCGAGTCGCTCCGGGAGCACCTAGCGCCAGCACCGGCCGGCCGCCGTGATAAACGATGGTCGGAGCCATGCCGGTCGTGCGTCCCTTGCGCGCGGCGATCTGATTCGGACCGCCAGGCAGCGGATCGAAGTTGACCATCGAGTTGTTGTACATGAACCCCAAGCCCGGCGAGATCACGCCTGACGACGAACCCAACGAGTGCGTCAGCGAGACCCAATTCCCGCTTCGATCGGTGACGGTGACTTGAGTCGTGTTCTTCGATTCCGTCGGACCACGCGGCACGTCGAAGCGTTGGCCGGATTCGATTACGCGTCGCCACTCCGCGATCCGTTCCGGTGAGAGCATCCAATGGACGCGATCCGGCTCGAAGTCCGGATCGCCGAGTTGACGATTGCGATCCGCGAACGCGGCTTTCATCGCCAGCGAAACCCGCAGGATGTACTTCGCCGAGTTATGTCCCAGCGAGCGAAGATCGTCCGCTTCCAGAATCTTTAACGTCTGCGCGAGCGTCGGGCCGCCATGCGGCGATTGATTCGTGACGATCTGATAACCGCGATAGTTGATGACCGTCGCGGGTGCCTCTCGCGGTTTGTATTCGGCCAGATCACCGGCGGTGATCCAAGCACCGTTCTTCTGCAAGTCGGCGGCGATCTCGCGAGCCAACTCGCCGGAATAAAAATCCTCCGCACCACGCTCAGCCAACCGCCGCAGCGTGCGCGCGTAATCGGGATGCCGAAATTTCTCCCCCGCTTCATAGGTCGAGCCGTCTGGCTTCAACCACACGCGCTTGGTTTCGGCGGTCGCGTGCAGCTTGTCTCGCAAGGTGGCCGATTCCGGCTGAGCGGCCGGCTCTTTCCAACTCGTCGCTTTGCCGGAGCTCACAGGCCAGCCTTCCTCGGCGACCCGAATCGCCGGCTGCAACAGATCGCTCCAAGATCGCGTGCAGAACCGGCGCTGGATCTCGGCCAGACCGCGGACCATGCCGGGGACGCAGATCGACTGATAGCCGACGTCGTTGACCTTGTTCTTCAGGAAGTAGCCCCAGCCGTCCGGGTTCGGCCGCAGGATCGAGTCCTTCCACATGTCGGGCTTCACCAGCGAACCGGCAATGGCCGGCGCATCGAAGATCGGCGAGGGAGATCGCTGTCCCGCGCGGTGATAGGTCATCACCAAGTACCCGCCGACTCCGCACGAGTGCGGATCGATCACCCCTTGCACGATGGCCGCCGTCAACGCCGCGTCGAACGCGTTACCGCCGGCCGCCAGCACCTTCGCGCCTTCCTCGACAGCCAATGGCTGAGGAGCCACTATCATTCCTGGCATGGACACATCTCCCAAGAACATGACGGAGCGATCGACCGCCAACCACATTGGCTGGCATTGCACTTCGCTCACAGCCAACAGCCTATCGCGATCCAACGCCGCCACCAAATGGGCGGGAGAGAAACGCGCAAACCAGGCGAGCGGGGCTGCGTCAGCCCCCCGGTGGTCACGATGGTTGCGAACAACCGGGGGGCTGACGCCGCCCCGCTCGCCGGAATGTCGAATCGGATGGTGGCTTGTCTGGCTACTCATCTTGAGTGGCCCTCTGAGTGGCTGCGGTCCAACCAAACCTGCAGCACCGACGCTGACTCCGCGCGAAGTAAAAACCACTGTCGATCGTCTCTCGCTCGTGCGATTTAGTCCGGACGGCAAACAGTTGGCGGCTGGTTCCGCGAATGGCGATGTGTTGGTCTGGCGCGATGTCAGCGATCCGCCGCGCAAGTTGGAGTCGGGCCATACGTCGCCGCTGCTCAGCTTGACGTGGTCGTCGGATGGATTGGTGACGGTCACAGACCTGAATCGCGGCTTGGTGGGTTGGCAGTTCGACAAGCCAGAGCCCACCCGAGTCGAGCTGCCAGGACTGCCATCGCCGGCGATCTGTCTCGCGTTTCGGCCGAACGTGAAGTCGTTGGAGTTTGTGTTGGGGATGCGCGATGGCTCGTTGTTTTTCGTGGATGGGAACGGTTCGAAGCAGTTCAAACCGGATCATCGCGGCGCGATCAAGCAGGTGCTGTATTCGCCGGATGGCAAATGGCTCGTGACCGCCGGTGCGGATGGGCAACTGATTTGGCGCGACGCGGCAACTCGACAAGTCACGCAGGCCGTGAAAGCTCACGACACGGAAATCAGCCGGCTGCTGCTGAGCGCGGATGGCCAGCAACTCATCAGCGGCGACTGGAACGGGGTGCTCAAGGTTTGGGACATGACGACTCACCAATCGCAGCGCGAGTTCCATCAGCCGGAAGCGGTCTCCGGCTTGGGCTGGGTCGGCAAGGAGTTGGTCAGCGCGAGCTGGGATGGCTCGCTGCATGGCTGGGAGGTGTCGTCGGGACGTTGCGTGCGAACCTTCGCGACCGGTCAGCCGATCCACGATCTGACGTGTGATCCAAAAACTCCGCGAGTCGCGACCGTCAGCCTCGATCGAATGCTGCGCGTGTGGGACTGGCCGGACTAGAACTCAGGCGAGCGGGGCGGCGTCAGCCCAATGGCACTTACTTTGAGCGGAATGGCGCTAGCCACCGGTGATTCGGGATCGACATTGTCCGTCGAATTACCGGCGGCTAGCGCCGTGCCGCTCACAAAGTAAGTGCCATTGGGCGTCAGCCCCCGGTTCCGCGTCGAATCTACCGGGGGGCTGACGCCGCCCCGCTCGCCAATAGGTCGTGGGGAAGCAACGGTGTCGCTCCTGGTTGCGAAGCGACGAAGGCTCCCAGCCGATTGGCGAGCGTTACGGTTTGCTCCGGCGACCAGTTGTTGAGCCAGCCCCACAGCAATCCTGCCGAACAGGCATCGCCGGCTCCAACGTTGTCAGCGTTGGGATGTCGCTCAAACCGCGCGACCTCGCCGCGAACACTGGTGTCGCCGGTCAGCAGTTCCGTTCCGTGCTCACCGTGCGTGACGACAACAGATCGCAAGCCGCTCGGCGCGAAGTGTTGCAAGAGTCGTGTTGCTCCGTTGCGAGATCGCTCGGCGTCCGCCGCGAGCCCCAGCAGTTTCAGCACAACCGGCAGTTCGTCTGCATTCAGCTTGATGGCGGTGGCGAGTTCGGCTCCGCGTCGCAAACTGTCGGCGTCATAAAACGTCACGCGCAGATTGACATCGAACAGCCGCACCGCCTGCCGCGCCGTTTCCACAAAGCGCTGCACCGTCGCGCGCGACGTCGGGCAGCGTTGAGCCAACGTCCCAAAGACGACCGCGTCGCTGGTCTCGGCCAACCGCCGCCATTCCGGTGTCCATTCCAGATGATCCCACGCGACGTTGGCCAGGAAGTCGTAGGTCGGCTCACCGTCACGCAGCACGATGTCCACGCGACCGGTTGGGTGAGCAGCGTCGATCTGCACGAACTCGGCCGAGAGGTTGCGGACTCGCAGTTCCTCCAACAGGCGCTGACCGAGTGCATCGGTCCCCGCGCGGCTGGCGACGACACCTCGGCCACCGCTCGCGGAACAGAGTTGATGCGCGTGGTGCGCAACGTTCAGCGGAGCTCCGCCGAGGATGGCTCGGTCGGGAAAGACATCGAACAGCGACTCGCCCAGACCGACGATCGTGAAGGGGTGTGACATGAGAAAACTCAAGCTCCAAATTCCAATGACCAAACCTTCGGTGCAGCTTTCCTGACCGGACGAGTTTCGGTCATCGACACGCCGATCACAACGTGCTGAGTCCCTCTAGAAATGCCGCGACACTCACGAGATTCGCTGAAGAGTTACGGTGCGGCGCGGGTATGTTTTGGCGACAGACCCAATGACAGTCAGCCGTTGACGGAGTCGGACGGCAGCCAGCCACGGATGGCATCAGTTCGGAGGAACCATCATGAAGCTCTCGCGAAAGTGGATTTATTGGGCGGCCGCCATGCCCGTCTTGGGAGCGGCGGGGTTGGGGATTTGGAGATATTCCCAACCATCAAAGGCCGAGGTGGCCACACCGACTGTGGCTCCGATCGCGGTTGGTGCCAAGTCGGGTGCTCCAGTCGGTCGCGTCGAGCACCTGACGTGCGAAGTCAGCCAGGGATGGCCGGTGGTCTTAGTGCGAGACGCCAATGACGAGTCCCCTTGGTGGGTTCAAGGACGGGCGGAACGGCAGGAAGCTCAGCGATATTCGGCACGCGCGCATTTCGGCAACGAGACGACGACGCCGGGACAGCGGTATCAGATTGTCGTACTGTCGGCGGCGGACGAGTCGGCGGCACGGCAATATGAAACCGGCACAACGCTGGACCAGATTCCGGCGGACCTGCCTCATTCCGATCCGATCGAAGTCGTGCGTCGGTGAAGGTCAACATTTGCGTCCGCAATTGAGACAGGCGAGCGGGGCGGCGTCAGCCCCCCGGTCTTGCGCGAATCAACCGGGGGGCTAACGCCGCCCCGCTCGCCAAACTGTCTCACGGCTGGTCGCGAGCCATCGAACCGCACCCCTGCGGTTCTTCCGCCTGCGAGCGGAACACACGACTGCATGCAGTCGTGTGATCTGTCGCACGCGATGTGGCTCGTGACCAGCCGTTCTTTTTTGAGCAGGGGTCGGGAGTCTTTCTCCTGCCGCAGTTGAGAGATGTCCGGTTGTTGGACTCGTGTGATGCGGCAGGAAAAAGACTCCCGACCCCTTCGCGATCACAACTCTCCGGATCGCCGCTCAGAGTTTCGCCAACCGGCAACATCCTCCGCGGAGTAGGACTGAAGCCGACAGTTCGCACTCTCGGCTCGCGCCGTGCCAGATTCAACAGGCAGAATGATTTGGATGTCACCAGCATCCTGGTTTTCAGCCCCAACGGGGCGTGACTCGAAAGCCCAGGGCAACGCCCTGGGTTGGGCACACGAAAAAGATGCTTCAGCCCTGAAGGGGCGCGACTGACATGAATGCCATGCAGGTCGCGCCCCGTTGGGGCTTCAACATCAATGGGTGTTGCACCAACCCAGGGCGTTGCCCTGGGCTTTCGAGTCCGTCCCCGTTGGGGCCAAGACCAGGAGGTCAGTGACCGTCGAACGGTTTCGTGACTCTCTCTCTTGGCTCCTGTCTGGCGAGGACGCTGTGAAACGGCTGAACTCAAATCACTCAACGACCCGCCGCGGTTGGTGGGCGCTCGCCGCGCTGATTGTCGGTGCGACGCTGTTGACTGTCTCAGCACAGGCTGCGGTCCCGGAGGTCGCGCTGGTCGATGACTTCGAGAGCGGCACCCCCAATGCAATGGATGGTCAGCACGGCCGGTTCCAATCCGGAGCCAGCAAGATCGACATCCTCCGCGATAAGTCTCTCTTCCACGGCGGTCCCAACGGCACCAGCCTGCGCATCCGCGCCGACAAACGCGAAGAGGGTTACTGCGGCGTCTGGTTCCAGTTCTTCGATGCCAAGGCGGCCAAGAAACGATTCCTCGACGCGCGGCCGTATGCCTATCTCTCATTCTGGATTCGAGGGCAAGTCGGCGGTGAACGCTTCCAGGTCAAGATGTCGGATCGCGCATGGCATGAGAAAGAAGACTCGCTCGAACTGGGTGAGATTCGTGGGTTCTTGCCCGATGGAGTCAGCCGCCAGTGGCAAGAGGTGCTCGTTCCGCTCAAGGACGCAGCGGCGCTGGACCTGTCGAACCTGGGCGGACTGACGCTGCTGTTTCATTCGGTCGGACAATCGACGATCTACATCGACGACATCAGCTTCAAGACCTCCGCCGCGGCGAAGTTGAACCCGAACGCGACGGACAACTCGGAACGTCAAATCGTACGACATGCCGCGCCGCGCACGATGTGGCTCTGGCAACTCAGCGAGTTCCTCGACAACGACACCGCGCGCGATGGTCTCTTCGACCTGTGCGCGGCCGAAGGGATCGAGCAACTCTGGGTGCAGGTCGGCTACAAGACCGATCCCATGAGCACCTTGGCTGCGCAACCCAACGGCAAAGCCGCACCGGCTCGCGTGGAACTGCGTCACACCGAGAAGCTGCGGACGTTTCTCGCCGCCGCGCACAAGACGCGACTGCAAATTCACGCGCTCGACGGCGATCCCG
>CAMDPX010000374.1 GCA_945905295.1 Planctomyces sp. SH-PL62
GAAGCGTCTGGAGAAAAGCGACAGCAAGTCGAGGCAGAACTCATGCTGAAGGCGGCGGCAATGAGAGCCGACGCTGTGATTGAGCTGGCAGAAGAACGCATTCCCAGTTTCCAAAAAACGGTAACACGACTCCAAGGGACCGCCGTAAAGGCCGTTGACCAACAAGGACGAGTCGAGATCACAGCGCGTTGGTTCGCAGATCAGTCGAGAAAGCTCTCGATACTTTTGATGCCGTTAGGTGTCCTTGTCCTACTGGCAGGAATCTGGGACGTCGCTCAAAAGCAGTCACTCCTTGATGTCGAAATGAGTTCATTCGCGTCGTTAGGAATAAGTGCGTGGCCGTTGTTGCTGTCGCTATTTGTGTACTTTTGCCGGTGGCCACAGTTGGTTCTGCCGCAACTTGTGGCTTTTGCTACTGTCGCACTTCGAGGGTTTATCATGGGACTTTCTGCCTTATTCGGCGCTTTAGCCGCCCACAATTGGGTGATGGTTCCGCTTGGACTTATGTTCGTCTTTGACCCAACTAATCTCGCAATGAATTTCTTTGGGCTTTATTCCGCAACTCGCGCTTGGCGAATCTACCGTTACTACGAGGAAGTGTTCCCGCCGAAGGCCCGGATAACAGCCTGGCACCGACAAATCGTGATGATTCCGGTGATGGCCCTATCGCTGATTTTCGTTGCGTTTTTCTGTTGGGCTCAAGTGAAAGTGGGATTCGAGTCAGCGGATTTCCGGGGACAACGTGTTCCATCGATTCAGGAAACCGAGCGAGATCAGTTGATTGCAGAACGAGATCAGTTGATTTCATTGCTTCGTGATGGCGAGGAAAGCATGACGTCCGGCAATCTTGCAAACGCATACCGTGTTTTCCGAGCGGGGCTGACGATTTCGCAGAAACTCGCCGCCGATCCGAACGATGCCTTGGCACAGATTGATCTTTCTGTGTGCTACTATGATCTCGGACGAGTCGAGCTTGCGTACAAGCAATACGCAGGAGCTATCGAGTGGTTCGAGAGGGCGTTGGCGGTGGTGCGTCGTCTGGACGATATTGGACATCTTGCGCCGGAAGACAAGCAGCGAATCATTGACGCGGAAGACGCCATCACTGTCTGTCGAGACGCAGAGCGTGCGGAGGTATTACGAGCACCGTCGCGAGACGTATCCGCCGAACTGCGATCGCGCTGACTTCCCCCGCCGCGAGCCTCTCGCCGCTGTCGAGCCGCTGGGCGTCAGCCCTCTGTCTTCCGCCACAACGTGGCAGCCCAATGCCAGCCCAGGCCATCGGACTGGGTCACGATCTTCTTGCCGCTGGCGAGCCGATGGGCGTTAGCCCTCGGACGATTCGGCACGACAATCGACGTGGTTTGATCATTCCGCGTCGTCCGGGGCCTAACGGCCTCCGGCTCGCCAACGGAATTTGTTTTGGCGAGCCGATGGGCGTTAGCCCTCGGACAATTCGGCACAACAATCGACGTGGTTTGATCATTCCGCGTCGTCCGGGGCCTAACGGCCTCCGGCTCGCCAACGCGAGATTTTTTGGCGAGCCGATGGGCATTAGCCCTCGGACGAATCGCTATAACAATTGACGCCGTTGAGACGATTCCGCGTCGTCCGGGGCCTGACGGCCTCCGGCTCGCCAAGTTGCACACACACACCGATTCGCCAACGTCTTTCGGAATTTTTGCCGTGCTGCCTGCCATCAACTTTATTCCTGTTGATCGCTACTGGTTCCTGACTTGGACCACCTACGGCACATGGCTTCCCGGAGACGAGCGCGGCTTCGTCGGCGTCGCTCCTGACGAGTCCGGACGAATGGTGATGCACAATCAACCGAACACGCCCTCTGCACCGCCGCGTTCTGGACTCAGACAATCCGCCGAGAACCGCTTGAAGGCAGCGCCGGTCGTCCTCAACATCGACCAAGCCGAAGCGCTCCTCGCGCAGTTCCACGAGACGACACAACACCGCCGTTGGTTGCTCGTGGCCGCGGCATCATGCACACGCACTTGCATCTGATCGTGGGAGTGCCTGGAGATCCCGACCCGGACAAAATCCTGGGCGATTTCAAAGCCTACGGGTCACGTTGTCTGAACCAGGTCAGCCGTTCGCGACGCGACGGTACTTGGTGGACGACAGGTGGTTCGAAACGCAAGCTCGCCGATGGTCATTCGGTCGAAGCAACGGTGAGTTACATCCGCCAGCAACCCAACCCGCTTTTGATTTGGACTCGTGACGAGGGATTGGTTTTCTCGAAACGCTCAACGCCGGATTCGTCCGGGGCCTGACGGCCACCGGCTCGCCAAACAACAACAACACACAACGCGCTCTGGCGAGCCATTGGGCATCAGCCCAAGGACGGCGACTCCGATAGGCGGATATCGACGCTCGCGCTGTGCGCGGTCAGTCCCTCAACAGACGCCATGCGGCGGATATCGTCCGCGGCGTTCGCAAGAGCGGCGGCGTTGTACGAGATGACCGACGATCGCTTCAAAAAGTCGTTTGCGCAGAGTCCGTTTGCAAATCGCGCGGTCCCACCGGTCGGCAAGACATGCGATGGGCCGGCGACGTAATCGCCAACCGCGACCGGCGTGTGATGGCCGAGAAAGATCGCTCCGGCGTTTTGCACCTTCGCGAGGATCGCTTCGGGATCGGCGGTTGAGATGTGCAAGTGCTCGGTCGCCAGCAAGTCGGACAACCGGCAGGCGTCGTCCACATCCTTCGCCAGAATCAACGCGCCGTAGTCTTCGAGGCTTTGTCGCGCGAGGTCGCCTCGCGGCAGTTGCGCGAGTTGCTTCGTGAGTTCGTCTTTTACGGCGGTGATCAGCGGCGCGTGCCAAGTGATGAGCACACCCGATCCGGGACTGTGCTCGGCTTGCGAGATCAAATCGCTGGCAACGAAGCTGGCTCGCGCGGTGGAGTCGGCCAACACGACGACTTCACTGGGGCCGGCGATGCTGTCGATGTCGACTTCGCCGTAAACGAACTTCTTGGCGAGCGCGACAAACAAGTTGCCGGGGCCGACGATCTTGTCGACGCGCGGCAAGCCTTCGACGCCGTACGCCAGTGCGGCGACCGCTTGTGCTCCGCCGATGCGATAGACTTCGGTGATGCCGAGCAACTTGCAGGTGGCGAGCAGGTCGCGGTTGTAGCTGCCGAACTCGGTCGGTGGCGCGACGACCGCGATCTCTTTCACGCCGGCAACCTGAGCTGGTACGGCGGTCATCAACAGCGTTGAGGGATACGCTGCGGCTCCGCCGGGGACGCAGATGCCGACTCGCTTGAGCGGCAAGTAGCGCTGTCGCAGTTCGATCCGTGCGTCGCCGTCGCGCTTCTTCAACGAGACAGTTTGGTTTAGCAGCTTCGTTTGAAACTCGACGATATTGTCGCGGATGCGACCGAGAGTCCTGAGCAACTCCGGATCGGCTGTTGCGAATGCCGCATCGAACTCGGACGGCGAGACTCGCAACGTTTCGCGAGTCAGCTCTTTACGGTCGAGCTTCTTCGTGTATTCCAACACAACGGGCAATCCGCCTTGTCGGACTTCGCCGCAGATCCGTTCAACGACTTGCTGCGGAGTCAGCGGCTCGCCAAAGAGTGCGATCGTTCGCTGGCGACCGGCTTCGGAGACCACGTCCCCGCGCGGCGACAATTTCTGCCGCAGGGAATCGAAGAGAGGCTCGGCGTTGTCTCGCGTGCAGTCAATCGTAGTGATATTCACAGCGGAGGCTCAGTCGCCACGCTCGCCAGAGCGTGGGAGGTCGTCGAGGAACCCACGTTCTGGCGAACGTGCCCACAAAGCGTACGAAGCTACGAGAGGTTGTCCTGAATCCAACGGCGGAAATCGCGGACAAGTTTCAGCTCCGTGGTTTCAAAGCGGCGGTCTAGCAACTCGGTGAAAACGGATCGCGGTATCTCTGGAAAGATTTCGCTGCGATCCACTTCTTGATAGTTGCCCGAAACATCCAATCGCAGCATGACGAGATCCGTGCCGCTCAATCGCCAGACTTCGGGAACTCCCAAATCGGCGTAGATCCCCATGCGATCGAGCGCGGTGCGCGACATTTCGACCTCAACGGCCAGATCGGGCGGCGGGTCGTCCGAGCCAACGTCATCGCGGTCACGCACATCGGGTTCATGCTCGATGTAGTAGCACTCGTCCGGTTCCAGTCCACGATTCAGTTCTTCCCGCGAGAACGTCGTCGAGCCTTGGCTCCGCAGCGGAATCTCTAGCTCTTCGGCAGCGGCGGAGATCAGACGGTCGAGTAATTTCTTGAGACGTTCGTGTGGACCTGATGGCGACATGAGTTCCAGTGCTCCGCGATCAAAAGTGACTCGAACGGGGCTGTCCGCGAACGCTTGCAACACCGCCTGGTATGTCTGCCACGACGATTGCCGAACGACAAACCGTTGCTGGGGCATCGGCGCGGCGCGACTGGCTGTTGCAGGAGCGGGCAGCGTGATCATGGCATTCACTCTGGCTTGGTTTTGGCGTTCGATGTCGGTTGAGCGGGTGTGTTGTCAGTCAGTCCGCGAAAGATACTTCGGCGGAGTGGGTTGTCGCGAGTGGTGAATTCCTCACCGGGTGTCGGCGGAATCATCAAGGCGGCTGCGAGTTCGTGGAACTTGGCATCGAGGTTATCGGCTTCGGCGACCAGCAACGCTTCGGGAGTACACGGCGGAATCGGCGAGCCCCACTCCGGCAGCGACTGGTGCGAAATGATGATGTGTTCGAGTCGCAGCAACGTTTCGGGATTGAGGTCGGGGATTGAACGAGCTTTGTCGCGGATCATGTCGCGGCCGATGAAAATGTGACCGACAAGCCGGCCGGCGGCGGTGTAGGTCGAGCCGCTTGGTGAATACTTCAACTCGTGGATTTTCCCGATGTCATGCAGGATCGCTCCGGCAGCGACGAGCGACTTGCTCAGCGGCGGGTGCATGTCGGGGTAGTAGTCGGCGTATTTGTCGGCGAACTGCATCGCCAGACGAGTCACCGATAGGACGTGCTCCAAGAATCCTCCGGTGAAGGCGTGATGATTCTTGGAGGCGGCTGCGATTTGGCGGATGTCGTGCTGGTGCTCCATGAGCAGGCCAATCACCAGCGCTCGCAGCGGGACTTCGGTGATTTGCTGCGAGGCGATCGAGATGAGTTCCGTAAACATCTCCTCGACATTGAACCGCGTGGCCGGAACGAGATCGCCGGTGCGAAAGCCTTGGGCTTCATCGCCGGCTTCCACGGGGCGGATCTTTTCGAGGTCGAACTGCGGTCCGAAGTCGGTTTCCTGATATCGGCCACGGACTTTGTAGAACTGTCCCGACTGCCAGACCGAATCGCATTCCGCGAAAAACGTGGAGTCGCTCCAGATCATGCTGGTCGTGGCTCGCTTCGCGTCGCGGAGCGTGACCCGATAGTACGGCTTTCCGTCGCGAG
This sequence comes from Planctomyces sp. SH-PL62, assembly GCA_945905295.1. Classification (GTDB taxonomy): domain Bacteria; phylum Planctomycetota; class Planctomycetia; order Planctomycetales; family Planctomycetaceae; genus SXKJ01. The sequence continues at coordinate 5,429 of CAMDPX010000374.1, forward strand.
TCTTCGCCTTCTCTTTGCCGGCCAACAAGACAAAACAGTCGGCCGACTGCTTGGGTTTCAGGTCGCTCAAGCGGCTGATTTGCGGTTCGCGAGAATCAAACGGGAGTTGTGCTTGCATGGGTGGTTTTCGTGGGGCAGGTTTTCAACCTGCCAATTGGCTTTGAGCAAGAAGGCAATACGAATTGGATGGGACGGGCAGGTTAAAAACCTGCCCCACGACAGTCGGTTCACTTTATCAACCGGTGAACCGGCACCGAAGCAGGCGGGGAAGAGTTTTCACAGACGAACTTGCGAAAACTCAGTTTTCGCCGGAAGATCGCCTGCTATACTCTGCAACCACTTGAGCCGCATGGATGCTCGGCTCGAAGGACTTCCCACGCCCCTTTTCCACAAGGAATTTCCAAACCATGTCCTCCTGCACGATGACTTCGCCCTCTGCGTGTTCCGCCGGTTCGGCTGACTCCACCACTTCCGTTGCTTCCGTCGTCATCATTACCGAGAAGGCCGTCGGTGAAATGAACCGCGTGCTGACCGAGAAAAACCTGCCCGAATCGACCGTTTTGCGAATCGGTGTCGCTGGCGGCGGATGCAGCGGGTTCTCGTACAGCCTGGGGTTCGACGACAAGTGCGATGAGATGAACGACGTCGTCACCAGCCAACACGGCCTGCGAGTCGCCGTCGATCGTAAGAGCGCGATGTTCCTCGAAGGGACTGTGATCGACTTCTATGACGGCATCGAACGCCGTGGCTTCACCTTTGAAAACCCGAATGCCAAGAAGTCCTGCGGCTGCGGCAGCAGCTTCTCGGTGTAGTGAACCTTCCGAGTCAGTATTGAAGAAGACATCAGCCGGCCGAACTCTCTTGGTCGGCTGATTTCCTTTCGCGACAGATCAGTCTCACGCAGTCATTCGTGCGACATGTTGGCGAGCGGGGTGGCGTCAGCCCCCCGGTGCATTGGTCGTAGAACCGGGG
>CAMDPX010000375.1 GCA_945905295.1 Planctomyces sp. SH-PL62
GAAGGGGTCGGGAGTCTTTTTCAGGCCGCACAACGCTGTGTTTAATGCGCCAATTCAAACCCGTGCGGCCTGAAAAAGACTCCCGACCCCGTGGCGATCATTCGGTCCACGAGGCGCGGATTTGTTGCAACCGTCGCTCGGCAGTTCGCAGCGGCAGGCCGAGCTGAGCGGCGATTTCGTCGGTGCCGAACCCTTCCAACCGCATCAGGGCGATTTGCCGGGCTTCGTCGTCCGGTAGCCGCTCCAGCCATTGATCGACCAGCTCCTTCACCGAGACCACCGAGCCGGGAGTCGGGACTCGCCCGATGAAGTTGTCGAACGCACTCGGCCCCGGATTGGGCATCAGCAGGCGCGGGTCTTCGGCGACCGATTCCCCGCGCACATGACCGCCGCCGCGCTTCGCCCGCTGTTCGCGATTGATGCTGTCGAGTGCCGCATTGCGAGTCATCGTGAGCAACAGACGCCACAGACTTTGCCGATCGGTCAACTCCGGCAGCTTCCCGTTCACGCTCGCGAAATAGAGTTTCTGAAAGACTTCCGAGGCGACGTCTTCTTCATCCTCAACTCGCTTACGAGCGGTCCCCAGCCGTTGCCGAGCTAATTTGACGATCGTCGAGAAACACCGCGCCCAAAGTTTCTCAAACGCAGCGACGTCCCCCTGTTTCATGTCGTCGATCAAAATCGAGATCGTCCCGCGCTGGTCCTCCTGCTCGGTCCCGCCGAGGAGTTCAAAGCGGAGCATCGGTCCCGGAGGCCCAAGTTCCAAAACAGTCCCGGACTCCAATTCGAGGTGACTCACCGGACTGCCATCGCAGTTCGTGCCGCCGGACCCGAAGCTCACACATTGCCAGTGGAGGCCGTCGTCAAACACCGTCAAATGATGTCGCGACACCCGCGTGCTTTTCAGCACGATATCACTCTCCGCGTGCCGACCGATTTGAATGGTCTTGCCCGGCGCGAAGCACCAGCCACCGGCCGGCATCACCTCATCGCTGTCGCCGCACAAACTCACATGCAGAGTGGAGTCGTTCATCGTTCCTTCCCACGGCCGAGTCGTACCGAAGTAGGTCAGCCTTTCCAGGCTGACCCGATCAACGATCGACGTGATCTTGCCAATTCGAGTCAGGTTAGAAAGCCTGACCTACCAGTTTTGAATCAGCTTCTACGTCGCCGCTTGCAGTGCGCGCAGCTCTTTGGGCAGCGGAAAGAAGACGTGCTCTTCGCGAACGACGGGATGCTCGACGGTTGCTTGGAAGCGATTCACGAGCGTGTCTAAACATTCTTCGACGACGACTTCCGGTGCGCTGGCTCCGGCGGTGATGACGACCGTTTCCGAGCCGTCGAACTCGTCCAGCGGGAGTTCATGGATGCCGTCCACCAAGTACGCTCGGCCGCAGAGAGTCTGGCCGATTTCGCGCAGCCGCTGGCTATTGGAACTGTTCTGACTGCCGAGCACGATCACGACGTCCGCGTTCTTGGCAAGCACGGCGACAGCCTCTTGGCGGTTCGTCGTGGCATAGCAGATGTCGTCTTTCGGCGGGCTGACGATGCCGGGATAACGCCGCTTCAACCGATCAATGACGATATTCGCTTCGGAGACGCTGAGGGTGGTTTGGGTCAGGTACGCGATCTTGGCGTCGGCCGGGAACAGCAGCGAGTCAACCTCCGCGGGGGAATCGACCAGCGTGATGCTTTCCGGAGCCTCGCCCATCGTGCCGATGACTTCGTCGTGTCCCTCGTGGCCGATCAGGATGATGTGATAGCCGTCCTTCGCGTAGCGGATCGCTTCCAGATGCACTTTGGTCACGAGCGGACAGGTCGCATCAATGGTTTGCAACTTTCGCTCGCGCGCTTGTCGGCGAATCTCCGGCGAGATGCCGTGGGCCGAATACAACAAGATCGAACCGGTGGGGACGTCGTCCACCGAGTTCACGAACTTCACCCCTTGCTTCGTGAACCGCTCGACGACGTATTTGTTGTGGACGATCTCGTGATAGACGTAGACATTCGGCCCGAACAAGCGGATCGACTCGTCGAGGCATTCGATGGCCATGTTGACGCCGGCACAAAAGCCGCGCGGATTGGCGAGGAGGATTTTCATAGAGAGTGCGGAATTCGGAGTGCGGATTTCGGAGTTTGAAACGGGCGGAGTCTAGCGGTCGCGCGATGGACGTGGGATGCTGAGTTCGTTGTTGTTGATTCGCCAAGCGATCGCCCTTGAGTCATTGATACCGCGCACGGGTGAGGATGGCACAAACCCCACCGAGCTTGTCTCGGTGGAAACGGGCCTTTGCACTACGAGTTCCGTAGTGCAAAAGCCCAAAAACCACCGAGACAAGCTCGGTGGGGTTTGTGTCAATGTCCCCCGCGTGCGGTTAAACGATTCTCCACATTCCGAACTCTCCCATGCCCGAACTTCCTGAAGTTGAAACGATGGTCCGCGGTATCCGGGACGTAATGACCGGCCGGATCATCCGCGAACTGCGAGCTTGCCCGTGCGATTGTCGGCCACTGACGTTGTCCCCCGCGTTCGATCAGATGGCTCGGCGAGCGAAAGGGCAGACAGTCACGGCCGTGCGGCGAGTTGCCAAGCGGGTCGTTATCGATCTATCGAGCCGCGAATCATTCATCATCGAACCGCGCATGACCGGACTGATGCTGATTGCCGACCCGCCGGATCGCGAGCACCTGCGGCTCGAATGGCAGATGGCCGGCGATGGGCCAAGGGAGACTCGGTCAGTTTGGTTTTGGGACCGTCGCGGGTTGGGAGTCGTGCGGCTCTGCGATGCCGACGAGTTGGCTCGGCGATTGGGTGGCGAATCGCTCGGCCAGGATGCGCTGCTGCTGACCGAATTGGGTTGGCGCGAGGTCTGTCAGCGGACGGCTCGGCCGATCAAAGTCGCGTTGCTGGATCAAAAACTCGTGGCTGGTATCGGCAACTTGTACGCCAGCGAAATCCTGCACGAGGCACATATCTCTCCGTTGCGGCCGGCAACGAAATTGACTCGCGAGCAAGTTCAGCGGCTGCACGCGGCCACTCAGCGCGTGTTGCTGACGGCAATCCAGCACGAAGGTTCGACGTTGGGGGACGGCACTTATCGCAACGCGCTGAATCAAAGCGGAGGTTATCAGAATTCTCACCGCGTCTACGCTCGCGAAACGGATCAGTGCCCGACTTGTGGACGTGGCAAAGTCGTTCGCATCGTTCAGGCTCAGCGTGCGACGTTCTATTGCCGTTGCTGTCAGCGCTGACGGGGTCGGGAGTCTTTTTCAGGCCGCACTGGCGGATCGCTTGATGATTTCACGCGTGTTGTGCGGCCTGAAAAAGACTCCCGACCCCTTCTCGATCAGTACTCGTTCTCCTCTTCGCCTGCCGAATCGAACGAGCGGAAGTTGGACTTTGCCACTTGGCGGACTCGGCGAGCGGCCGCTTCCTCTTGCAGCTTGGCAATCGCTTCGGCGACCGAGAGATTGAGTTGCTTGTCCGCTTCCAAACGGTCGCGAACCGTGACGGTGTCGGCGGCCGCTTCTTTTTCGCCGACGACGAGCATGTACGGGATCAGCGCGAGTTGCGCGTCGCGGACTTTCGCGTTGACTCGGTTGCTGGTGAAGTCGGTCGTGACTCGGAAGCCGGCTTCGCGGAAGCGTCGTTCGACCGAGGCGGCATAGTCGTAAGCTTTCTCGCTGATCGGCAGCACTCGGACCTGTTCGGGAGCCAGCCACAGTGGGAATGCTCCGGCGAAGTGTTCGATCAACACGCCAGTGAAGCGTTCCATGGAGCCGAACGGTGCGCGATGGATCATCACCGGACGATGCGGCTTGTTGTCCGCGCCGATGTATTCCAGCTTGAAGCGTTCCGGCAGATTGAAATCGAGCTGCACAGTGCCGAGCTGCCATTCGCGGCCGATGCAGTCGCGGACCATGAAGTCGGTCTTCGGACCGTAGAACGCGGCTTCCCCTTCCATCGTCGTGAAGGCCCAGCCCATCTCGGTCAGCACTTTTCGCAGCGTCGCCTCGGCCTTGTCCCAGTTCTCGTCGGTGCCGACGTATTTCGATTTGTTCTTCGAGTCGCGCAGCGACAACTGCACGCGATAGTCATCGAGGCCGACGCTGCCGAGCACGAACTTCACGAGGTTCAGAGTCGCCTTGAATTCCTCTTCGACTTGATCCGGAGTGCAGAACATGTGCGCGTCGTCTTGTGTCAGGCCGCGGACTCGCAGCAGGCCGTTGAGCTCGCCGGTCTTCTCGTGACGATAGACCGTGCCGAACTCGGCCAGCTTGACCGGCAAGTCGCGATAGCTTCGCTGCTGGCTGGCATACATCTGCACGTGATGCGGACAGTTCATCGGCTTGAGCAGATACCGCTCCTGGTTCTTCTCCCAGACTCGGAGCGTTTCGATCTTCGCATCGACGCTGCCGGTCTTCGGGTACTCGGTCAACGCCGCCCCCATGACTTTGGCCGATTCGAGCAGCTTGTTTTCATCATCGAGCGAGAAGACCGCCGTCCCCTCTTTGTGTTCGCGCAGCTTGCGAATCCAGAAATCGACGAGCGCTCCGGCGTCGTGGCCGAAGATGGGCGAGAACTGCGCGTCGCGGTAATAGGGGAAGTGGCCGCTGGTCTCGTACATTTCGACGCGACCAATGTGCGGCGAATAGACCGGTGTGTAACCGAGCTTCAGCAACTCCTTCTTGATGAACTCTTCCAGCGTGGCTCGGATCGTCGCCCCTTTCGGCAGCCACAAGACCAGCCCCGGCCCGACCTCTTGCGAGATTGTGAACAGGCCCAGTTGCTTGCCGAGCACGCGATGATCGCGCTTCTTGGCTTCATCGACTTGTTGGATGTACTCGTCGAGATCCTTCTGGCTGAACCACGCGGTGCCGTACAGCCGTTGAAGCTGCTTGTTGTTGGCGTCGCCCTTCCAGTACGAGCCGGCAATCGAGATCAACTTGATCGCCGTGACCCGCCCCGCGTCCGGTACGTGCGGGCCGCGGCAGAGGTCCAGGAAATTTCCTTGCCGATAGAAGCTGAGCGAACTGTGATCGGCGAGACCGGTCTGAATGTGCTCGACCTTCAGCTTCTGATTGAGATCGCCGCAGAGTTTGATCGCCTCGTCACGAGTCGATTGAATCCGCTCGAACGGTTCGGCATCGACGATGATCTTTTTCATCTCTTCTTCGATGCGCGGGAAGTCGTCTTCGCTGATCTTCGTGTCGAGATCGAAGTCGTAGTAGAAGCCATGCCCGGTGGTCGGGCCAAAGGCGAGGCCGACTCCCGGATAGAGCCGCATGACCGCTCGCGCCATGATGTGCGCGGCGGAATGACGCATCACCCCCAGTGCTCTGGGGTCTTTGTTGGTGATCAACTTGAGGGGGATCGGCGTTCCGGCTGGCAGGTTGGAAACCTGTTCGAGAGGCCGCATGGCATCGACGACATTGCCGTTGACTTCGGCTGCGAGCGTCGCGTTCGCGAGTCGTTCGCCAATCGTTTTGGCGACGTCAATCGCGGTGTAGTTGTCGGGGTACTCCTTCACGCTGCCGTCGGGAAGCTGAACTTGAAGCATGGCGGTGTTCGATCCTTCGTCGCGAATGCGTCAGGCAGGAAAGCCTGACCTACGTTTGCCTCGGCCGCCGGTACGAAGGGCGAATCGCCTCGGCAATTCGGCGGGAGTGTAGTGGAGCATTCCGCGGCGCGGCAGGCTGCGGACGACCGCCTCGACCAAAGCATTCGCTCAATCGATCAGTCGGTCCAACTCTTGCCGCAGGCGTTTGAGCACACGGCTCTTGGCTTTGATGACGGCGTTGAGGGATAGAGTCTTTGTCCGAAACACATGTGTTTTTTTCGCGCGTGTTTTTGGGAATGTTATCCTGCCAATGACTTTGTGGGATAAAGCTCGTAGTGATAGTGAAGCGTGGTGGTCATCAGGGTTTGTCCTTTGGAACTGGGACGCCAGCGGCGGGTGCGCGGGATTTTGGCGATCAGGCCGTGAGTGTGGAGGCGTTGCAGGAAACGGGTGACTCGACTGCGTTGGCGGCGGGCCATGACGGCGTCTTTCGGGAGAGGATCGTACAGCGCGGCGCGAACCTGTTCGTTGCGGAAGCCATGCAGGAAGTGCTCGCCCCGCATCACGGCGGCGAACAGCGCGGTATCCTCACGCGAGGCGGGATTGAAGCCCCGCACGCGGCGGCCGTTGGGACGTTTCGCCGGTTCGGCCAGTTTGCGGAACGGTTCCCGAGCGGCAGCCACGTCCACCGTTTCGGAGAGAGCATTCAAGTAGCGACCGTTCGTGGCACGGCCAATCTCGGCGTAGCGATACATGTTGGC
>CAMDPX010000376.1 GCA_945905295.1 Planctomyces sp. SH-PL62
ATCGAGTCCGAAAAGCTGAACCAATCGAAAGAAGAAGCGGTCGCGAACCAGGACTTCGAACGAGCTGCTCAACTTCGCGATCAGGCCGACAAGCTCAAGAAGAAGAAGGACCAGGTCACTCGCGAGTGGAAAGAAAAGTCGAAGGAAGCTGACGGCACTGTCGATGCCGAAGTCATCGCCGAGGTCGTCGCCAAGATGACCGGCATCCCGCTGACTCGGCTGTCCAGCGAAGACACCGTGCGACTGCTCGAAATGGAACTGGAGATGCACAAGCGCGTCATCAGCCAGGACGAGGCGATCAGGCAAGTCTCGAAAGCGGTACGTCGCAGCCGCAGCGGCCTGAAAGATCCGAAACGGCCGACCGGCGCGTTCCTGTTCTGCGGCCCGACCGGCGTCGGCAAAACATTGCTGGCAAAGACGCTCGCCGAGTTCATGTTCGGCGACGAAGACGCCCTCGTGCAGATCGACATGTCCGAGTACATGGAGAAGCACAACATCAGCCGCTTGATCGGCGCGCCCCCCGGCTACGTCGGCTACGAAGAAGGCGGTCAGCTCACCGAGAAGATTCGTCGTCGCCCCTACGCGGTCGTGCTGCTGGATGAAATCGAGAAGGCTCACCCGGACGTCTACAACATGCTGTTGCAGATCATGGAAGAGGGCCACCTGACCGACAGCTTCGGCCGCAAGATCGACTTCCGCAACGTGATCCTGATCATGACCACCAACACCGGTGCTGAGGTTATCAAGTCCGGCGGCGGCTTCGGCTTCGCCAAGAAGGACGAGGACGCGACTTATCAAGGCATGAAGACACGCCTGATGCAGGAAGTCGAAAAGGAATTCAAACCCGAATTCCTCGGCCGTATCGACGAGGTTGTCGTCTTCCGTCACCTGACACGCGAGAACCTGAAGAACATCGTCGAGATCGAACTGGTGAAGGTCCGCGAACGCCTCGGCGAGCGAAATCTCAAGCTCGTCCTCAGCGACGAGGCTCGCGACTTCCTGATCGACAAAGGTGGCGACTTGGACTACGGCGCTCGCCCGCTACGCCGCTCGGTCGAGCAATGGGTCGAAGATCCACTCTCGGAAGAGTTGCTGCGCGGCAGTTTCGTCGGCATGAACTTGATCACCGTCAAGACCGGCGAAACCGGCGGCCAGAAGCATCTCTCCTTCGACGGCTCCAACGATTCAGCCCCCGAACCGGCCAAGCCGGAAGGGGAACCAGTCGGAGCCGGCTCAGCGGCGACCCCAGTCACCGCCGGGGCCTAGTCCGGTTAAAGGCTGGCCGTAGCGGAACTCGTGAGAGTTCCGATCTGAAGTCTCACGACTTCAGCTACCTTGCAGTTCGAACAAAACAGCCAAGCTCGGCATCGAAAGATGCCGAGCTTTTTTGTTTTGCCTTCCGGAATCGCCTTGAAGCGATCCGCCACTTTGCACGATTCTCCCGCCCTTATTCTGAGTCGTCCCCGAAATCTCAAATCTGAAATCTCAAATCATCATGCCCATTCGCGTCTACAACACACTGACTCGCCAGAAGGCAGAGTTTCATACGGTCGAGCCAGGCCAGGTGAAGATGTATCTGTGCGGCCCAACGGTCTACAAACCGGCTCACATCGGGCACATGGTCGGGCCGGTGATCTTCGACACGATCAAGCGGTATCTGGCCTACTGTGGCTATCGCGTGACGTGGGTCGTCAACATCACCGACATCGACGACAAGCTCATCAACAAAGCCAACGAACTGGGGACGACGGTCGAGGCGTTGGCTCGGCGGATGACCGACGACTACTTCGACAACCTGCGGCTGATGGGAGTCGATGGCATCGACCATTTTCCGTATGCGACGCAGCACGTCCGCGAGATGCACGAGATCATCCAATCGTTGATCGACCAAGGCTTTGCCTACCCGCTCAACGGCGACGTCTATTTCAACTGCACCCACGACGCCGACTACGGCAAGCTCAGCCGCCGCAGTCTCGATGAAGTCATGGCCGGCACCCGCGTCGAAGCGAACGATCGCAAGCGGCACCCCGCCGACTTCGCGTTGTGGAAAAGCTCAAAGCCCGGCGAACCCGCCTGGCCCAGCCCGTGGGGGCCGGGACGCCCCGGCTGGCACATCGAGTGTTCCGCGATGGCTCGCAAGCTGCTCGGCGACGAGATCGACATCCACGGCGGCGGCCTCGACCTAATGTTCCCGCACCACGAAAACGAACTCGCGCAGTCCGAATCCTGTACCGGCAAACCATTCGCTCGCTACTGGCTACACAACGGCCTCTTGCGCAAGAGCAGCGGCGGCAAGATCGGCGGCGAACACGACCGCCACGGCGACGCTCCTGCGTCTGATGCCGACCTCATGGCTCAAAAGGCCGAACAGGAAGAACAAAAACTCGCCGGCTCGAAAGGAGCCGAATCGGTCAAAGGCTTGTTCGCTCATTTCCCACCGGAAACCGTGCGCTTCTTCCTGCTCGCGACGCACTATCGCAGCCCAGTCGATTTCGGCGAGGACCGCCTGGCCGAATGCGAAAAGAGCATCGACGGCTTCTACCGCCTGATCGAGACTTTCAACCGACTCACGAAGCCCGACTTCTTCTTCGTACTCCCCGCCTCGCAAACTCGCGAAGGATCTCCCGATCTCACCGGCGAACCAGCCGCATACTTCGCGGAACTCTCTGCGCTACGCACACGCTTCCTTGAATCGATGGACGACGACTTCAACACCGGTGGAGCAGTCGCCGCCCTGTTCGACATGCGCAAGACGCTCAACGGCTTCATTGCCGACCAAAAGCTGGAAGGAGAAGGCCGCTCGAACGCGGATGCTCTAGCCGCGCTGACTCGCGGAATGACGCTGTTCAAGGAACTCGCCAACATCCTCGGCGTCTTCCGCCAACCAGTGACGAAACCGAGCAGCGGCGGAGGCAAAGAAGCCTTCACAAACGACCTGATGCAACTGCTCATCACGCTGCGAGCCGACTTGCGCAAGGCGAAGCAGTTCGAGATCGCCGACAAGATCCGCAAGAGCCTGACCGAAATGAAAGTCACACTCGAAGACCGCCCCGACGGCACAGGCTGGAGACGAGAGGCATAGGAGACCGACATGGCTGGCGTGAGGATTGACCGAAGAATTTGCTACCGTTGAATGGGTGCCACGGTTATCGTGTCTCGCGAATCTTCGAGTCTGATTGTGAATCGTCAGGAAATCGTCATGCCTGTCTTGCAAGAACCACCGTCCGTCCAATTCGTGACCAACTCCGCTGGGGAAAAAACCGCGGTGATTGTCCCGCTGGCTGATTATCAAGAGCTGCTCGAAGACCTCAGCGATTTGGCCGCCATTGCCGAACGGCGTGACGAACCCACCGTGTCCCACGACGAACTCCTGAGTGAGCTGAAGCGCGATGGACACCTACCGCATTGAGTGGAAACGCTCGGCGACCAAGGAACTGCGGTCACTGCCAACACACATGGTGCAGCGGATCGTCGAAGCCGTGACGCAGCTTTCGGCCGACCCATTTCCGCCGGGAGTCCGCAAACTCTCTGGCTCGCAGCACACCTACCGAATTCGCGAAGGGGACTACCGCGTCGTCTATACGGTCACCGCCTCAACGCTGATCATCGAAGTCATTCGAGTTGGTCACCGCAAAGAAGTGTACGATCCATGATTCATCAAATGCTCTCGGCTTCGCACTCGGCACTCGCAGGTCATTTAGCGATGGCCCTCTGCCAAGTTGACAGAGCCACGACTCATGGCAGACTGAGCTATTGCCACAAAACCTCTGGCCACTTTGGCTCTTATGGCGACTCGCCACTCGCGGCGCGCCGGTTGCTCTTCCCGGCCACACCCTGCCGGAGAGACTGTTGATTGGCAGGGCGGCCGGATGAATTCACGAGACTTTGCCGACTCGGCGGTCTCGATCCACTCGCCCATCATGATTTGAGGAGACGCTGTGGCAAAGCTATTGGTTTTCGATGAAGACGCTCGCAAGAGCTTGTTGGAAGGTGCTTCCAAGTTGTCGCGGGCTGTCGCCAGCACGCTGGGGCCGCGCGGACGTAACGCGGTCCTCGACAAGGGTTGGGGGGCTCCGAAGGTGACCAAGGACGGCGTTACCGTCGCCGAGGACATCGAGCTGGGTGACCCGTTCGAGAACATGGGAGCGCAGTTGGTCAAAGAGGTTGCCTCGAAGACTAATACGGTCGCCGGCGACGGTACGACCACAGCCACCATTCTCGCCGAAGCGATCTTTCGCGAAGGGATCAAGTTCATCGCGTCGGGCGGAGATCCGATGTCGATGTCTCGCGGAGTCAACACGGCCGTTGAAGCCGTGGTTGCGCACCTGAAGGCGCTCGCCAAGCCGATCAACGCGAAGAGCCGCAAAGAGCTCGAAACGGTCGCGACCATCGCCGGCAACAACAACGCCGACATTGGATCGAAGCTGGCCGAGGCGTTCATCAAGGTTGGCAAAGACGGCGTCATCACGATCGAAGAGGGTCGGCAGACGGATACCGAGATCGACCTCGTCGAAGGGATGCAGTTCGAGCGAGGCTATCTCTCGCCGCACTTCGTCACCGATCAAGACGCTCAAGAGTGTGTGCTCGAAAACTGCCGCATTCTGATTTACGAAGAGAAGATCTCGAACGCTCGCGACCTGGTGCCGCTGCTCGAAAAGATCTCGAAGGGCAACCTTCAACTGCTCATCATCGCCGAAGACATCGAGGGCGAGGCTCTGGCGACGCTGGTCGTCAACAAGATGCGCGGCATCATCAAGATTGGTGCCGTGAAGGCTCCGGGCTACGGTGATCGTCGCAAGGCGATGCTGGAAGACATTGCGGTCCTCACCGGCGGCAAGGCGATCTTCAAAGACCTGGGCATCAAGCTCGAAAACATCGAGATGTCCGATCTGGGTGTTGCGAAGAAAGTCATCATCGACGCCGAGAACACGACCGTCGTGCAAGGTGCCGGTAAGAAGGACGCGATCAACGGTCGCTGCGAACAGATTCGCGCCGAAGTCGAGAAGACCGACAGCGAATACGATCGCGAGAAGCTGCAAGAACGGCTCGCGAAGCTGGCGGGTGGTGTGGCTCAGATCAACGTCGGAGCCGCGACCGAGACCGCGATGAAAGAACGCAAGGACTTGTTCGTCGATGCTTTGTCGGCGACTCGCGCAGCCATCGAAGAGGGGATCGTTCCCGGCGGAGGCGTCGCGTTGCTGCGAGCAGCCAAGGCGCTGGATGGCCTCAAGCTGGGTGGTGACGAGCAATTCGGCGTGACGCTTGTGAAGAACGTCCTCGAAATGCCGCTGCGAATGATCGCTGAGAACGCCGGCCTCGACGGAGCCGTTGTGGCCAATCGCGTGCGGAAGTCGAACGATCCGAACTACGGATACGACGCACTCAACGAGAAGTACGGCGACATGTTTGAGTTCGGCGTGGTTGATCCAGTCAAGGTGGTTCGCTGTGCGTTACAGAACGCGGCCAGCGTGGCCAACCTGCTGCTGACCACCGACTGCATCGTCGTCAACGAACCGAAGAAGGAAGACAAAGACGCTCACCACGACCACCACGATGATATGGGTGGTGGCATGGGCGGAATGGGTGGCATGGGCGGCGGCATGGGTGGCATGGGCGGAATGCCCGGCATGATGTAGCCGATCTGAAATCTCAAATTTGAAATCTGAAATTCCAATAGGAGCTACGCCAATGAAACTGAATCCTCTCGATGATCGTGTTGTGGTCGAACCGCTGAGCGCTGAAGAGACGACGGCTGGTGGCATCGTGCTTCCGGACGCCGCCAAGGAAAAGCCGCAGCGTGGCAAAGTCATCGCGATCGGCCCCGGCCGATTGCTCGACAGCGGCGAGCGTTGCCCGGTCGCCCTGGCGATTGGTGATGAAGTCCTCTTCGCCAAGTACGGCGGGACCGACATCGAAATCGAAAAGAAGCGCGAAGTCAAAATCCTCCGCGAAAGCGACATCCTCGCGAAGGTTGTCTAATTGCAAATCGTCCGGCCGATGGCAGTCAGCCGAAAGCCGGAAGCCGTGATACCGTTTTTGAAATCTCAAATTTGAAACCTGAGATCGAAATCAAAAACGGTATCACGGCTGTCGGCCAGCGGCTCACGGCTTTCGGCCGGAACTGAACTGAAATCAAATTCTCACGAGATAATTCAAGGAGCCTTCCGTGCCTAAGCAACTTCTGTTTGATGACCGTGCGCGGCTGAAATTGCAGCGCGGAGTGAAGCAGTTGGCCGACGTGGTCGCGGTCACGATGGGACCGACCGGCCGGAACGTCATCATCGACAAGAATTTTGGCA
>CAMDPX010000377.1 GCA_945905295.1 Planctomyces sp. SH-PL62
GTCAGCCCCCCGGTGCGTTCGCGAAAGAACCGGGGGGCTGACGCCGCCCCGCTCGCCTCTGCGCATTTGGTGGCGGTCTTTCTTCGCAGTCGCATGGTTCACGTCGGTCGTCGTCGCTTCGGCCGACGCACAAACAACGGCTACGAACTCGCGCGTCGACTTCGCGCGAGACGTGAGGCCGATCTTGTCCAATCATTGTTGGAGCTGTCATGGAGCCGACGAAGCGACTCGCGAAGCGAAGCTGCGACTGGATCGGCGAGACACCGCCATCGCGAAGAACGAATCCGGCAAAGTCGCGGTGATTCCCGGCCAGCCGGCCGCCAGCGAACTCATCGCGCGGATCAACGAGCGCGACGTCGAACTCGTGATGCCACCGCCGAGCGCGAAGAAACCACTGACGGCCGCTCAAAAGGAAACGCTACGGCGCTGGATCGAGCAAGGGGCTGAGTACGCTCAGCATTGGGCGTTCGTTTCGCCTCAACGGCCGGCGGTGCCGAGGGAGAAATCTCAAATTTCAAATCTCAAATCTGAGATCTCAAATTTGAAATTTGAAATGAGAAATTCGATCGACGCCTTCGTCCTCGCGCGGCTGGAAGCCGAAGGACTCGCACCGTCGCTGCAGGCACCGCCTGAGACGCTGATCCGCCGAGTGACTCTGGACCTGACCGGGCTCCCGCCGTCACTCAACGAAGTGCGAGACTTCTTGGTCGATGACTCCCCCGATGCATTCGACAAAGTCGTGGACCGATTGCTCGCATCACCGCGTCATGCCGAACGAATGGCGATGCACTGGCTGGATGCGGCTCGGTATGCCGACACGAATGGCTACAACAACGACGAATCACGTTCGATGTGGCCCTGGCGCGATTGGGTCATCGACGCCTTCGCCAGCGGGATGTCTTATGACCAATTCCTCATCGAGCAACTCGCGGGTGATTTGCTGCCCAATGTGACGTTGGCTCAGCGCGTTGCCACCGGGTTCAATCGCAATCATGTGCTGACGACCGAGGGAGGCATCATCGAAGAGGAGTATCACGTCGAGTACGTCGCCGACCGCGTCCACACGACGGCAACGGTTGTCATGGGGTTGTCGTTCCAATGTGCTCGCTGCCACGACCACAAGTTCGATCCGCTCAGCCAACGCGAGTACTACGAATTCGCCGCGTTCTTCAACAACGTGCCGGACCGGGTCGTCGGCTACAACCAAGGCCGCATGGCCGAACCGCTGCTCAAAGTTCCGTCGCGTGAACAACAGGCGGAATTAGACCGTTTGCAACGCAGCAAGACCGAACTCGAAGCGTTGCTCAAACAACGCGAAGCCAACATCGAAGCTGAGGTTGCTCGTTGGGAGAAGAGTCTTACACCCGAAGAGATCGCCAAAGCCGGACCGGCCGGATTGATCGCTCACTTTCCGCTGGATGAAGCGGACGGCGATCAAGTCGGCGATGCCGTAAATCTCGCGCGACGCGGGACGATTCGCGGCAAGGTCTCACGCGTGCCGGGCAAGTTGAGCGGCGCGTTGGACTTCGACGGCAACACGTTCGTCGAAGTCGGCGACGTCGGATCGTTCGACAGCGAAGACAAATTCTCGTTCGCGGCCTGGATTCGGCCGACCTCGAATTCGCCGACAACGGTGCTCTCGAAGAACGACGAGGCGAATGCCTTTCGCGGCTACGACATCATTCTGGAAGGAGCCAAGGTGGCCAGTCATTTCTCGCATCACTGGCCAGATAAGGCCTTCAAGGTCGTGACGAAGCAGCCGCTGTCGCTCAACGAGTGGCATCATGTGGCCGTGACCTACGACGGCTCGCGCCGCGCGACGGGCGTGAAGATCTACGTCGATGGCAAACCGCAGGCGCATGACGCGGCGACGAACAACGTGCTCGACGGCACCCTGAAAACTGACAAGCCGTTTCATATCGGCAAACGGAGTTCGTCGGTTCCGTTCCAAGGTCACATCGACGACGTGCAGCTTTATGCGGTTGAGCTGACCGCTGATGAGGCCGCTGCGCTGGCGGCGGGGCAAACGCTCGGCCGACTGAAAGACATCCTCGCCGTTGCGCCGGCCGAACGGTCGGAGACTCAGAAGACAACTCTTCGGCAGTTTTATCTGGACCGCATTGATGCCGAGTCGCGGAAGTTGAAATCTCAGATTGCCGATCTGCCGCGCCAACTTGCGGAACTCGATAAGGCGATCCCCGTCACGATGGTCATGCAGGAACAGACGCCGCGCCGCCCGATCTTCCTGTTGCGTCGAGGACAGTACGACCAACGGGGCGATGAAGTCACCGCGGGTGTGCCGTCCGTATTTTCGAGCCTGCCGAAAGACGCGCCCGCCGATCGCGCGACTCTGGCTCGCTGGCTGACCAGTCCGTCGCATCCGTTGACGGCGCGTGTCGCGGTGAATCGCTGGTGGGAGATGTTGTTCGGAACGGGCCTCGTGGAAACCGCCGAAGACTTCGGCGTGCAAGGTGCGTTGCCGAGTCATCCCGAGTTACTCGACTGGCTGGCGACGGAGTTGATCCGCACGGGCTGGGATCAACGAGCGATGTTGAAGCTCATCGTCACGAGCGCGACGTATCGTCAGTCGTCATCGTGGCAGGTCCACGAAGACGCGCTCGAACGTGATCCGCGAAACCGGTTGCTGTGGCGCGGGCCGCGTTATCGACTGGCGGCCGAAACGGTGAGGGACAATGCGCTGGCGATTAGCGGGCAGTTGCGAGAACGACTCGGCGGGCCGAGCGTGAAGCCGTACCAACCAGACGGATTGTGGGAAGACGTGTCCGTGGAACGTCGCGACAAATATGTGGCCGATCCCGGCGAGGGTGTGTATCGCCGCGGCATGTACACGTTTTGGAAGCGGACCTGTCCGCCTCCTGGCATGACGACGTTCGACGCGCCCGACCGTGAGTTCTGTTTGATCCGCCGCGCTCGCACAAATACACCGCTGCAAGCGCTGGTGTTGCTCAACGATCCCACGTTCGTCGAAGCCGCTCGCAACTTGGCGGCGAGAGTTCTGGCCGAAGCGAAGACCGAGGACGAACGCATTCAGCTCGCGTTTGAAAGTATCATGAGTCGCCGGCCGACCGCCGCCGAGCACCGTGTCATCGCCGAAACATTGCACGCGGCTCAGGCTCAATTTGGCCGAGATCGAACCGCCGCCGAGAAGTTGCTGACCGTGGGTCGCGCACCGCGCGAAAAGTTGTGGACCGACGAAGAACTCGCCGCCTGGACGACCGTGGCCAGTCTGCTGCTCAACTTGGATGAAGCGATTTCCAAGACGTGAGCGCTCGTAGTGACCGCATTCATGCGGTCGTCGCCCAACGCCCCGATCAATCGGGACGCTACGCGCGGAAAAACTATTCGCTGCGCAATTCCGGGTCCAGCGGGCGCGGCAGTTTCGCGATGTCCGCACCGGCGTTGTTGCCATCGGTCGCGGCGTTCAGGCCGGGGTTCGGCGACGTCCCCTTGCGGTCGAGCGTCAGCGCATCGAGCGAAATGGTGGCCATGTCGGTGCGCTCGGAGAGCCACGACAGTTTCTCGTTGGAAGCACCGACATCGCCCGTCGATCCCCACTTCGCTTTCCAATCGTCGAAGTCGAATGGCTCCCCGGACACGAACGTCCAGAAGGACTGGCAGCGGTCGTAGTAATTCCGTTCTCCCAGCCACACGAAGTTCTTGTTGCGGAAGTCGGCGTCGCTGGTGTTGCCGCTCATCGCAACCAAGGCACTGCCACCGATTGTGCTCAACACATTGTTGCGGGCTTTGACGTCCACGAGTGGTAGCTCGCGCGGCAGGTCGCCGCTGTCGAGCCGCACGAGATTCTGGCCGACCACCACGGTGACATGTTCGAGCCGCAATTCGAGCCGTGTCTGTTCGGCGGGCTTATCGGAATGACCCTCAACGCGCAGCAACGAACCGTCCAAGGCGACGGCGGTGTCTCGCAACGACAAGCGGCCGGGCTTGGTATTACGGACGTGAAACAAATCTCCGTGACCGCGCACGAAGCATTCGGTCAATTCGATTTCCAACGGGTCGCGGCTCATGCCGCTGGTGTTCATTTTCATGTCGGCCAGCATTTGGCCCGGTTCGGACGAAATGTCAAACAGCGCGGTGGGCCGCTGCCCCGGATTGTTCAATGTGATGGCGACCCCTTGCAGCCGGAGTTGCTCCGCCCGATCGACGCTGAACAGGCTGATGCGATCGACCGCGAAGAACGGCGGAACGGAAATCTCGAAGGCGACGTTATTGATCTGCACCGGACCGCTGCTGACTCCGATGAGCCGCAAGTGCGAGTCGGCCGTGACGCTGCCCAAAGCGAACTCGACAATCGGATGAAAACCGCGAGCGGCGCGGATCGTGACGTTCTTTTTGCTCAGTCTCAGCGGCTTCTCCGCACGGCGGTCGTTGAATCGCAGTTCGATGACGCTGCCATCTGCCACTGCCGCGCACGCAGCTTCGAGCGTCGGAAATCGCTTCGCGGTTGAACTATCCGCAGCCAACACGAACACGCCGTTGGTTTCCTCGGCCGTTGCGGCGGGCTTCTCGGTGGTCGTGTTGTTGTCGCGCGGTTCGGTGGCGGCACCGCTGTTGGTCGTGCGTGGGGAGGCCCCCGTTGCGTTTCGACTGGCTGCGCTGTCAACGGTCTTGGATTTGTCCACGCTCGCCAGCGACGGTGACTCGGGACGGATCACGGCCGAGCCAATAAATGGGTCTTGAGAATCGTCGAACAAATCGTGGGGCCAACCAGGAAACAGCGGCATCAAAGGCAACGAGGAACCACGACCGTTCGACGGGGTTCCGTGCTGTTCGAGAACCAAAGTCGGCTGTCCGCCATTCTCTGCGAGCGACGATGGACTGGAGCTCGGGTCGTCTTCCGGCGGGTCCAGTTCTTTCTTGACGGTGGATTTCTTGTCCGTTCCGTTCGCGGTCACGTTGTTTTGCGTCGGCAGCAGATTTGTGTCGGCCTGATTCAAGGACTCGGCATGCGTCCGGCCAATGCCGAGGTTTGGAAACCATCCGATCCCGACGACGATCACGATCAACAGCGCGGCCATGGCGATCACGCCGACGTTTTGCCGCCAGAAGTCGGACATCGAATGTTGCGACTTCAACCAGATCAATCCCTCTGGACTGACGCCGCGCAGGCCCAGCGAGCCGGCGATCATCATCAAGTCGTGAATCAGTTGATCGGGCGTTTGATAGCGCCGCTTTTGATCGCTGGCCATCATCTTGCGGCAGACCAGCGAAAGGTCATCCGAGACGCGGCGATTTTTCTTGGTGGGATCGGGCGGCTCGCCGCTTTGATGATCGAGCAACTTCTTGAGCACGGTTCCGTCGGGATACGGCGGCTCGCCGGTGAGCATGTGGTAGAGCGTGCAACCCAGCGAATAGATATCGCTGCGAACATCGACATTGCGCGGGTCTTTGGCTTGCTCGGGAGAGATGTAGTCGAAAGTGCCCAGCGTGGTGCCGGCCATCGTCAGATCGGGCGTGGATTCGGTGCTCTCTTTGCGAGCCAAACCCAGGTCCACCAGCTTCGCTCGGCCAGACGGCGTGATGATGATGTTCGATGGCTTGATGTCACGATGCACGACGCCGTTGGTCGAGGTGTGCCGCAAAGCGGAGGCGATCTGCAAGACGAAGTTGACTGCCTCGTTGGGATCAATTCGAGTTCGCTCACGGATCAGCTCGCGCAAGTTGACCCCGGAGATGAATTCAAAGGCGATGAAGTGCAGACCGAGCTCTTCACCGATGAAGTACACGCGGGCAATGTTTTCGTGATCGAGTCTCGCTGCCGCGCGGGCTTCGTTGCGGAACCTCTGCACCGCCGCATCATCACGCGACAAACTCGGCGAAAGAATTTTCAGGGCGACGGCACGCTGCAATCGCGTGTCCATCGCATGAAAGACGGCCCCCATGCCTCCCGCGCCGATGCGGGCTTGGATTTCAAAGTGGCCCAGTTTCAAGCCGGCCGGTGCGGGGACTTGAGCCGGGTCTTGGTAGTCGACCTCGGACGGAAACAATCGCAGCCAGACCGATGACGTGGGCAATCCCGGCCCTTCTGGGAGCGGCAGCGAAACACCGCGGCGTTCCGGATTGATCACCGTGTCCGCTCCATGCCCGACGCGCACGGGACGATAGGCCGTGGTGGGCGGCTGCGAAGCGACAGCGGAATCGGAATTTGGCTGATCCATGATTTTCACGCGAAGTCTTAATGAGACTGGCGAGCGGGGCGGCGTCAGCCACCCCGGTCCTACGGCGAATGCACCGGGGGGCTGACGCC
>CAMDPX010000378.1 GCA_945905295.1 Planctomyces sp. SH-PL62
CGAAACCCCCGCGTTACCGTGCTTGACCATGCCAGAATGACCTCCGTGAGGAAATCTGACAGCTACGCGCAAACCCCATGCCGTGGTCCGGACAATTCCAACGCAAAATCAAAGTCAGCACCATTGGGCTGACGCCGCCCCGCTCGCCAAAACCTGCGCACTACTTTGCGTCATCGCCGGTTTTACTCTCCGGCTTGTCCTCTTTCGTGGCGTCTTTGGCATCGTCTGTGGGTTTGTCCGATTCGGCAGACTTCTTCATCGGTTTCGACGACTTCAACTCGGGCATCGTGATCGGGCGGGGATCGGCCTCCATCAGTTTCAGCCGGCGTGAGAGCATGGCGATTCGGCGTTCGCAGCGTTCCTCTTCGTCCAAGTTCTTGCCGTTCGAGAGCCGTTGGATTCGCGCGGACAGGAAGCGCAAGGTTTCTAGCACGGCCTCGGACTGAGCGACCATGTCCGTTTTCAATTCCTGCTCCAGAGCGGTGACCAGCACTTTCAGTGACTCTTCGGAGAGCTTGTCGCTGGTGGCGAGTTCTTTGAAACCTTGTTCGATGGCGTCGTGGTTGTCGTGCATCGCCTTGCGGAATTTGTCCTCGGTCAGCGTCGTGACCTGGTTGGCCAGCTTGTCGGTTTCCGTCAGGACATAGTCCTCGAGTTTGAGCCGCAAGTCGGGAATCGCTTCCTGCGCTTGCAAGCTGACTTGTTCGGCCCAGGCGGGAGCGGAGTTGCTGATCTGCGCGATCAAAGCGTCGCGAGCGGCCGGCAGGTTTTGATCGAGCAGTCCGGTCGCGGAGCCGACCAACATTTTCGGTTCGAGCAACCCGGCAATCATCGTGTAGCCGTAGTAGAAGTAACCGCCGAGCACGACGAGAGCGACCAAGCCGATCGTCGCCGTCGTCCTCGTCGAACGATGGATCGCGGCTTCTTGTTGAGAAATTTTCTGAGTCAACTTGTTCATTCGCTCGGTCAAAGCCGAAGCGGCCGCCGGGCTGGGGGTATTGGGAGTACTCATCGGAAAGAGCCTTTCACGCGAGAAGAAGAATTCAGAAGGAAAGCCGCTGATGACATGTAGCCGCGTTCGCCAGAACGCGGGGAGCCCGCACTCTGGCGAGTGCGGCTACCTCGCAAAACGAGGTTTGCCAGCCACCTAGTTGCCGGCGGCGGGCCGGCTGCGCGAGAACTTGATCGCCAGCAGGTCCATCATTTCGCCGACCAATTGAGATTCAAGCGGCGGCTCACCAACGACTGGCTTGTCCGCGGGCGGGAAGTCTTCCCAGGCCTGATCCATCGTCTTCAATTCCTTCTGGAACTCGTCCACGTAGTACTTCTTCACCAGACGATCCAGCGCCAGGCAGGTATTGCCCATCATGCGGTCACGAATTTCCGGGTTCTGCACGGAGGGAAATTCCTGCTGAAACAGTTTGTCGTGACGGCGCAGCAATTCGTGATGATGTTTCTCAAGCTTGTCCGACATGCGTGACGCTAAGTTGTCCGTCAGTTTTTCTCGCTCGGCGTCGATGAGCTTCATGAAGACGGGCATGTCCTTCGTCGATTGCTCAGAGAACGCGGTCGTGACCACCGGCGTGACCTTGTCCACCAGCTTCTGAGCCTCAGCCTGAAAACTGGCTTGATTGCCGGCGATCGACTTTTGAAGTTCAGCCATCAAACGGTCTTGGTATTCCGCACTGCGAAGCTGATTGCCGAGCGCGTAGAACTGCCAAATCGCGACAACCACGAACGCCATAAAGGCGAGCATGACGAGCCGCCGAGTGGAGCGCGAGTTTTCGAGAGCAGCGGTCAGGCCCTCGGTGCGGCGTTGCAACTCATCCAGCCGAGCGGTGAGTTGTTCGAGTTCGGACGTTCCAGCCGTCCGATCGGGTGTGGTGGACATGGCGGTCTCCTGGGTGAATGGAAAGGGATCGACCTGCGCGTTAGTCCGCGTCGTTGCAGAAGGGAGTTGGCCGATTGGCCGCATCTCCGGAAGCTCAGAACGGCCTCCGACGAAGGCAACACGATATGTGCCGGACTCGACTTTTCAACCGCTGCGCCGCAAATACTCGAAAAGTTCATGGGGCTGGCGAACGCGAAGATTGCGGCCTGTTGGGATTTCGATGTCGCTCAGCCGCGCAATTGATCGCCAAAGGCGCGGGCGACTGCCTCCAGGTCCGGCATCAAGCAGGGATGCTTGTATTGCTCGATGCTGCCGCCTAGACGGGTTTGTCGCTGTTCGGCAAAACGCCGCCAAGAACCGTCGGTCAGCCGAGCCAAACGCAGCGGAGCGAGCCGGCCGGTCGAACGTTTCTCTTGGTACTCGCAGTTCAACTCTTGCAGCTTGGAGTCGATCGTGCTGGCGAGTTGCTCACCAAGCTGCGGACGCGGCATGTCGCACGCTTCGAGCAGAAGCTGGTAATAAGGCGGCTCGCCCCAAACCGGCGTGAGCGTGAAAAATCCCACGCGATGATGCTGCACGTCCAAGGCGTGCCGCACCGCTTCGACGACCTGTGATTCCGAAACTTTCTCGCCGGTCAGGTTCGAGATGTGCGCGCCCTTGTGCAGAAACCGCAGGACTGGTGTCGTGCCGACGAACCTGGTGCAGCGCACGACGTCGCAGATGTCGTAGCGGTACAGCCCGGACGAAGTTGTCAGCAGAATGAAATAGTTTCGATCGGCCTGTAGTTCGTGAGCTTCGAGGACGGTCGGGTTCGCCGAGCCATGTTCTGCTTCGGGAATGAACTCGAAGTAATGCGACGTGACGTCGAGCACGCCATCAGTGTGTTCCTCGTTGAAAGGGATCGTCATCCGACCTTCGCTGGCGGAGAGGCCGTGATCGCGAATCGGAATGTTCTCTCCGAAGTGTTGTTTGACAGCCGAGAGATACGCGGCACAACTTCCGCCCATCCAGATCGCAAGCTGTTCGAGTTTCGGCCAAGCGTCGCTCAGTCGCAGCATTCCCGCCGCGTCGGCCAGTGCTTCGAGTTCTTTCGCACGCTTCGGACGGCGGCGTGCCAGACGTCGCTGAAGTTTTTGCCGCACTTCGTCATTGATCGCGAATCGGTGCGACAGCGTGCCGTCGGCGATGTCGCGGATCAGCGATTCTTTTTCGGCGTCCGCCAACGTCGCGAGCTGCACCAGCGTGCTGGGATTCGCCGTCGTGATCAGCCCGATGTTGTCGTCGGCCAAGCCCAGCCGCAGGATCGTGTAGTACTTCGCCAGCGGGTTGTCGATTTTCGAAACGACATAGGGGATCGTGTACATGAACCGCACGATCGGCCGTTGCGACGCGACCGCCAGACCGCTGATGTTGCCGCAGGGCGTTCCGGCCGGAGTGCGATAGCGGTTGTAATCGCTGGCGACTTGCAGAATGTTTTTGTGGTTCAGCCCCGGCCGAGCGTCGTAGGCGTGAATGCCCCAAATCTGCCAGCCGCGGCGGTAGTCGTCCAAGAACTGCTGCGTAATCGGAATGAACTTCGAGTCCGACGTCGTGCCGCTGCTGAGCGTGAACATCAACAGTTTGTTCTGCGGTCCGAGCAGCGCCTGCGTGTCGCCGACCTTGAGCCGCTCGATGTAGGGCCGGAAACGCTCAAAGTCAGAGATCGGCAATCGTGTGCGAAATTCGTCCGGCGTGAGCGCGGACGTCAGCCCGTGCTCCTGGCTGAAACGACTCGCCTCATTGAACGCCAGCAAACGCTGCAAAACGTCGCGCTGAGTCTTCTGGCAATCCTCGGCGGCCCTCAGAAAGCGTTTCGACTGATTGCGAACGCGCGCTCGAAACAGCGATCCTGCAAACGCCCGCAACCGGTCTTTCGCGGTGAGTCGGTGGCGGGGGTGTTTCGTCGGATCTCGCATGAGGCAAAGCCTCGCCAATACGAACGCCCGCACCGAACGGTGCGGGCGTGATCATTCACATTCACAACACGGAGCCGGATTACTTCTTGCCCTTGGCGGCTGGCGCGGCCTTGGCAGCCGGAGCACCCTTGGCACCCTTGGCAGCCGGAGCGGCGTCTCCTTCTTCTTCCTTCTTTTCCTTCTTCTTCTTCTTGCCGACCGTTTGTTTCGCGATTCGGGTCTTGGGCAGACCGAACGGGCTACGGGTGTCGGTCCACTTCTCATCGACCTTCATCTGAGCGATCCGCTCTTCACGCGATAAGACGCTTCGGCGGCGAGCCATATCGCTTTTCCGCCGCAAACTATTGTGCATCGCCACGTCAAAACTCCTTCGGTCTGTCCGACATTCTTGGGGGCAGGTTTGTCACTCGATTCAGCCAGCCATATAAACCCGCTAGCCGCAAGAGGGGCGGGAGTTTACGGGTCGCGCCGGACCATTGCAACCAGATCGCCGGCACGGATTCCTGTGGGTTTTCCCACAAATCTCAGCAAGCGCAAACGAACCCGAAGCGTAAGCGAGGGTGGGCGATCCAAATGACAATCATCCGCCAAGTGGTGCTCTAAGAAACTTTCGCCCTCGATTACGCTTCGGGTTTGTGAACGGAGTCTTTTCCATGATGTGCGTCTTCTGCCGGCACGACGAAACCAAGGTCATCGACACGCGGATGAGCGAGTCGTTCGTGATCCGTCGCCGCCGTGAATGCCTTAAGTGCAACCGCCGCTTCACGACCCACGAACGGGTCGAAGAATCGTCGATGAAGGTGATCAAGAAAGACGGCTCGCGAGTTCCCTTTAGCCGAGAGAAACTCCGCCTCGGACTGGAAAAGGCCTGCTTTAAGCGGCCGATCAGTGCGGAGCAAATCGACGAAATCGTGCGCGATGTCGAAACCGATGCGAACGACAACTTCGAGCGGGAAGTACCGTCGCGCTACATCGGCGAGAAAGTCTTCAACCGATTGCGGGCGCTGGATCATGTCGCCTTCGTGCGGTTTGCGTCGGTTTATCGCGAGTTCCAGGACGTCCGCGACTTCATGCAGCAGGTGGACACGATCCTCCGCGAGCGGAAGAAGTGATTGTCGCGTCGGCCATGAAGTCAGACAGGCGAGCGCGGCTACCGCACTTTCCCGCGCACGCGGCCGGACAAATACACGTCGCCGTCCAGCACTTCGACACGCACCTCCTCCAGCAGCCGAGCCTGTGACAGCGGGTCGCAGCCGACGCCACTCAACGGGCCAGGGGCAGCTTGGCCGCCGATCAGCTTGGAGCCGATGAAGATCTGCACTTCGTCGATCAAGTCCAGATCGGCGAACGCTCCTAAAACGTTTGCGCCTCCTTCGACCAGCACGTTCGTCATTCCTCGGCGACCGAGTTCCAACAGCGCGGCACGCGGTTCGACCGGTCGAATCTTCTTGAGATCTTTCGCCGTCGCGACGGGCGTGAGAGAACTGCCCTCATCGGTCAGCACGCACACTTCCACTCCTGCCGCTTGCAAACGCGTGACGTTCGCCGTCGGAGCATCCGGTCCGGCGAGGACCAGTAGCGGAACTTCGCCCGCCGTCCGCACCAATTGTGAATCGGTTCGCAGCGACGCGATCGAATCCACCACCACACGCGTCGCGACGCGCGGCCCCGGCGGCCGAGCGGTCAGTAAAGGATCGTCATGCCGCGCGGTTTCGGCACCCACCAGGATCGCATCAATGCGGCCGCGCATCTGGTGCGTGACGGCTCGCGACGCGGTGTTGCTGATCCACTGCGAATCCCCGGAGCGGGTCGCGATCTTGCCGTCCCAGCTCATCGCCCATTTGGCGATCACCCACGGCAGACCCGTCACGGCTCGCTTCGCAAACGGCGCGGTCAGTCGTTTCGCTTCGTCTTCGAGCAACCCGACCTCGACTTCAATGCCAGCCGCTCGGAGTTCGGCGATCCCTTTTCCATTCGCGTGCGGCGACGGATCGGTTCGCCCGATAACGACCTTGCGAATGCCGGCCGCCAGAATTGCCTGCGTACAAGGGGGCGTCTTGCCGAAGTGACAACACGGTTCGAGCGACACGAACAATGTCGCATCCTTCGCCCGCTTCATTTTCTGCTTCTTGCGACGAGCGTCTGCATCGCGGATCGCTTCAATCTCTGCGTGCGGCCCGCCGAACTGCTGATGAAAGCCCTCGCCGAGCAACCGCAACTGATCATCGACCAACACCGCGCCGACCATCGGATTCGGCTCGACGAACCCCTGCCCGCGAGCCGCCAGCTCAAAGGCACGTCGCATCACGGAAGGTTGGTCGGGGAATCGCATTCTGCTGCGTCGCCGCGTTTCGCCAGAACGCGGGGCTTTTCCGTTAGCCGC
>CAMDPX010000379.1 GCA_945905295.1 Planctomyces sp. SH-PL62
TGAATTTCATGGAGGCTCCTCTCGCGCAAGCGGGCTCTGAGCTGTTTCAGCCGAGTCCGCAGCGAACTGTCATAAACGGTATCGTCCACGCGGATGACCATGCCGCCGATCAGCGACGGGTCGGTCTCCGCTTCAAGAATCGGTTCAAAAGCAAACGCCGCACGCAGCTTGTCGCCGATCGCCTTCCGAGACTCGTCCGACAGCGGCTTCGCCGTCTTGACCGAGACTCGCTTGCGACCACTCGACCGCTCATTCTGAATCCGCGCCGCCTGCAAGATGTTCGGCAACAGATCGAGCCGATCGTGCCGAGCCAACACCTTCAAAAAACTCGTGATGAGCTCCGAGCCACGCCCCGTGACGACTCGCTCAATTAACTTGAGCTTGTCGATCTTGTTGATCGTCGGCGAAACCAACAACCGCTCGAAGTCCGGATTCCGCTTCAGCACGTCATCGACGAACGAGTGCCCCTCTTCCAGAGCCGCCTCAACGCCGATCGTGGCCTCCGCCGCACCGAGAAACGATTTGGCGTAAACCCGCGCGATCTGCATCGCACTCGGGTCTTCCATCACGCTCGCGATTTTGGTCTGAAGCTTTTCGGCCATGACACCCTCGTAGGTCAGCCTTTCCAGGCTGACCCAAACGGCAACTGACGTCCAAGGACGAATGCCGTCCAAAAACACTTTTGAATTGAATGCCGGGAGACTTCAACGTGGGTCCGCCTGGAAAGGCTGACCTACGATTAGGTCTTTGATCCCATCTGATTCACGGCTTCCAGGACGAGGCGATTCTGATCGTCGTCCGACAACGCTCGGCCGAGGACGTGTTCGGTGGCACCGATCACGTTGGCCGAAACGAAATCAAACAAGTCCTTCATCGCCAAGTCGCGAGCGTGTTCGATGTCGTCCACCGCTCGTTTACGAGTCGCCTCAGCTTCTTTGTTGGCAGCCGAGACGATGTCCTGCTTCGTGTGCTCGGCATCGCGGCGAGCTTCGGCCAAGATCGCCTTGACCTCGTCCTGTACCTTGTCGAGCTTCTTCGCGTGCTCGGCGAGCATGGCTTCTGCCTTCACTCGTGCGGATTCGGCATCGGCAATCTGCTGCTTCATTTTGGCTTCGCGTTGATCCAAGCCTTGAATCAACGGACCCCACGCGGCCTTCTTCAGGACGATGAGGTACACGACGAAGGTCACAAGCGACCAAAGTGCCAAGTCACCGACGAAATCCATCGGCGCACCAGGTTCGGCCTCCGCCTTTGCTCCATGAGCAGGATCGGACGCGAGAGCATCTGCCGACATTGCGAGCTGATTGAACAGCAACCCCAACGCGAACAAACCAAGAACAAGAAGTCTGCGCATCGCAGCACCTTCCGCAAGACAAGAGAATCGCCCGCAACACAAACAACTTCGCGGGACAACAGAAACTAACCAGCAACCGGGAACGGCTGACCGCGCAGAATGCAGACGATCAACGCGAAGAATGTCGCACCTTCGATGAGGGCGGCCGCGATGATCATCGCCGTCTGAATGTTGCCGGCCACTTCTGGCTGCCGAGCAATACTCTCGACCGCCGCGGCACCGATCTTACCGATGCCGTAGCCGGCACCCAGAATCGTGATCGCGGCACCAATGGCCCCCGAAAACTGGATCAAAGCCGTATCGGCCGCCATGACCGACGAAGACATCGCCAACACACAGGCGATAGCCACTGCACCCACTTGAATCGCTTGCTTCACTTGAATTCTCCTCTGAAACGAGTTTTCCGGGGACGCCCCGTTACCAATGAACCGAGTTCGTTTTCGTGGCCGCACTCACCAGAGTGCGGGACACTGCTCAATGCCAAATCACCCGCACTCTGGCGAGTGCGGCTACGGGCCTAGTGCGGATGCACTGCCGTTCCGATAAACAACGTCGCCAGGAAGGCGAAGATGTAGGCCTGCAAAAACGCCACGAACAATTCCAGCAAGCCCACGCCCACTTGGGCCAAAACGCTTGCGGGAGTCACCACATAGAACAGAAATTCGCCGGCTCCGAACATGGCGATGAAACTCAGAAACACCGCGACCACCGTGTGACCGGCCATGATGTTGGCGAAAAGACGCACGGCCAACACACCATGCTTGATAAACAGGCCCAGCAATTCGATGGACCAAATCATCGGGATCAGCAACGGCTTCAATGCGCCGGGGACATCCATGTGCGGACAGAGGGCCTTCCAGAATCCGCCAAAACCCAACTGCGCCGACCCGTAATAGAGGGTCGCACCAAATGCTGCGACAGCCAGAGCACCCGTGACGTTGATCTCACCGGTTGGCGAGCCGAGCCACGGAATCGCACCCAGCAGGTTGCAAATTAGCACGTAGAAGAAGCAGCTCCAAATGAACGGCAGATACTTATCCGCCGGATGAGCGTGTTCCGCGACCGCTGCGTGAGCGTGGCCATGATCGCCATGCCCGTGGTCATCGTGCCCATGATCATCATGGCCGTGATGCCCAGTGCCGATCGTCGGGCGAACGACGTTGTCTCGCAAATAAACCGCCAGCATTTCCCAGAAGTTCCACCAGCGACCACTGACTGGCCGACCTCCGGAAACTCGCTTGGCCAGGCCCCTGGCAATCGCGAAAACAATCAGCACGGCAACAACCTGCAACACCATGAACTTCGTAATCACAAAGCCGTGGTGTTCGTGATTGCCGGCGAATGGCTGCGGGATCAGTACCTTCCCGACCATTGCCTGATTGACTTCGTCCAGCGACATGTGATCCCCATGGATCGCCTTTTCCACATACCAAGGCACAGACCCTCGATCGCCGTAGGCTTGCGCCGACGCCAAGAATCCCGGTACCTCGAAGTAGGGATAATCGCGAACGTGATGGAACGTGTCGTTTGAGTGGCCAGACATCGGGGGCCGAACTCCGTCAACTATTGGGGAACACCCGACTCGGAGAGCCGGGCTACAGGGAACTGGTCGCCGACTTGCCGATCGTGTTCGCCTCGGGCGACTTCACAATGAGCAGCGTCTCAACCAGCAACGTCACCGAATAAAACGCCACGAGCCAACTCAGAAACTCTTTGAGTCCCAAGTCGGCTCGAAATTCTTGCAACACAATTGTCGCCACGAGCACCACAAACATCCGCAGGCCAGAGCCCACCAGAAACGCATACGCTTTGTTATTCGCGAACTCGAAGAAAGGAATCGCAAAGAACAGCAAGCAACCCGGCAGCCAGCACATCAACGCCGAGTACGTCAGCCCTTCCAGCCCCAACTTCCCACTCAACCAGTAAGCCGGCCCCGCGAGCACCACCCATAGCGCAGCCACAGAAGCAGTGAGCACACCACTGCGCCGCATCGGTGTTTGAGTCGTGGGAGTCGAAGTCATTTCCGTGAAGGACCAGAGTTATCGGTTGTCTTGTCTGGCGAACTTGAAGAGGGAGACTTGGGAGGCGGCGTGAGCCGCTTGATCAACTGTGCGAAACTCGTCCCGGCGACAAAAAAACCGAGGCACGCTCCCAGCACCACCAACCACGGCGAAGTCCCCCAATGTTCATCCAACCAAAATCCCGCGCCGGCTGGCAGACAAAATTGCAGAGCGATGTTGACGATCTCGGAGACCCATCGCGAAGCAACAGCCATCGGAGGCTCGGAATCCTGGCGTGGCATGGAAACACTGCCTCCAGGGACCGACAGAAAGGGGGGGAGGGTAGTGGTGGCTTTGGAGTCCAGCAAGCGTCTGGATAACACGTTTGCAAGGAATTCTTAGGGGGCGGACCAGAGGCTTCTCAGGGCCGGGAATCAGGCTTTGGCTCCTGTCGCTTGCCTGTCTGATACAGCTCTTCCATCTCGATCAGCGTCGCATCACGGATACTGCGGCCTTGGGCCTTCAGCGCTTCTTCGATGAACCGAACTCGCCGTTCAAACTTGGCGTTACTCTTGCGGAGAGCTTCTTCCGGATTGATCTTCCAGCGCCGAGCCAGATTGGCGACGACGAGCAACACGTCTCCAAATTCCTCTTCGACACGGAGGCGTCGATCCGCATCGGCAATCGGTTCATCCGGGACCGGAGCCATGTCCACGGACGCGGCGATCTGCGGGATTTGCCCGTCGGCGAACAGTTCGGCGGCGAGTTCGTCAATCTCCTCGCGGAGCTTGTCGAACAGCATCGCTCGATGCGGAAAGTCGTAGCCGACCCGCGCGGCCTTCTCCGCGATACGAGCACACCGCGCGAGCGCCGGCAGCGAAGCGGGCAATCCGTCGAAGATCGAGTCCCGTTGCTTCTCGTGCTGCTTGGCGCGATCCCAGTTTGTCAGCACTTCTTCGGCCGTGTGCGCTTTCTCCGTATCGAAGACGTGCGGGTGCCGAGCGATCATCTTGTGAGTGATCACGTCGAGGACTTGTTCGATGCCGAATCGCTCTTCGTCGCGCCCGATCTGAGCATCCAGCACCACCTGCAACAACACGTCACCGAGTTCCTCGACGATCGCCGTGTCATCTTTCGAGTCGATCGCCTCCAGCAGTTCGTAAGTCTCTTCGAGCGTGAACGGCTTGATGGTTTCGAGCGTTTGCTGACGATCCCACGGACAACCGGTCGGCGAGCGGAGCTTCGCGATGACCTCGCACAACCGCGCGAAGGCGGTTCCGACGGCTGGCAAGTCGGGCGGCTTTCCAAATTGGGACGGATCGGGCGCGGACATGGGGAGGTACGTTGGCAAGCCAAGCCACGATTCGCAAGCAAAGTAGACGAGTCACTCCGAGGCTGTGAACTTTTTGGTAGCTGAAGTCGCCAGACTTCAGAATTCGCCGAGAAAACTGAACTCTGGCGAGTTCAGCTACCAATTCTTTCACAGCCTCTCCGTGACTCGAATTCGAGTCACGGAGTGACTCGTCTACTTTACGCTGCTTGCCATGTCGGTTCGAACTGCCGCATCTCTGGCGACGAGAGGACGCGGTTCACGTCGAGCACGGCGATCAAGCGCGCGTCCCGTTCGACAACTCCGCTCAAGAAGCTGACGGCCGGGCCCGTCATCAGCGTCGAACACGGTTTCAACTCTTCGGCGGCGATGCCGCGGATACCTGTGACACGATCGACAATCCAGCCGGTCGAGATCTCTTCGCGCATCGAGCGGACCACGATCAGCCGTTGCGAAACATTGCTCTCGGCGACAGGCAGTCCCAATAGCGAGCGCAGATCGACGACTGACAGGACATCGCCGCGCAGGTTCGTCACGCCGCGCAGCCAGTTCGGGACATTGGGCAGCAGGGTGATGTGCGGCAGTCGTTGTAGTTCCAAGACGTTGGCCAGCGGCACGGCGTAGTGCGATTCGTTGAGCGTGAAGAGCACATACTTCACAGCCGGGCTGACAGTTTCTTGCGGAGGCGCGTGCGGCAATTCATCCAGCGGACCGTGGTTTGTCTCGCGGTCAATCTGCGCGAGCAAGCTTTGCAGGCTGAGGGTCTCTGGAGCAGCAACAGCGTCGGTCACGATTGACTCCTCGTTCGTAGCCAGACTCTCCGAGTCGGGACTTGCTGGTTCGTAGCCTGACTCTCCGAGGCTGTGAACTTTTTGGTAGCTGAAGTCGGCAGACTTCAGAATTCGCCGAGAAAACTGAACTCTGGCGAGTTCAGCTACCAATTCTTTCACAGCCTCTCCGAGTCGGGACTTGCTCGGCAAATGCACCCGACTCGGAGAGTCAGGCTACTTTACCCCACGAACACCTCTTCGGCGGACCTTACGGCGTGGCCGGTTCGGGCGCGGTGAGCGCCGGCACCGATTCGGCTCGCAGTGCCGATTTGATGCAGGCCAGTAACTGTTCCGACTCGAACGGCTTTGTCAGATACCCGTCCGCGCCTTGTCGTTTGCCCCACAGGATGTCCATTTCGTGGTTCTTGCTGCTGAGCAACACGACCTTGATCCCGCAGGTTTCCGGAAACGCCTTGAGATGCCGGCAGACCTGAAAGCCGTTCTTCTTCGGCAGGATGATGTCGAGCACGATCAATTCGGGCCGCTCGCGCATCGCGACTTCAATCGCTTCGTCGCCGTCGGACGCGGTGAGCACGCGATAGCCGCCTGCCTCGACCGATTCACGGATCAGCCGCTGGGCGGTCGGGCTGTCATCAACGATGAGAATGGTTGGAGGCATGGAGGACATCAAACACCGTAGCCGCGTTTCGCCAGAACGCGGGTGAACTGCGAGC
>CAMDPX010000380.1 GCA_945905295.1 Planctomyces sp. SH-PL62
GTCAGCCCCCCGGTGGTTTTGACGTCCGCCGACAACCGGGGGGCTGACGCCGCCCCGCTCGCCAGAGAGTCATTCATCTGTTGCGAAAAGAGATGCTCTGGATGCTGCGCGACACGCGCGTCGGGATCGCGGTCGAACAGTTCGCACCAACGCCAGAAGTGTGACGACACATGTTGCCGGTCGGCTTCTTCGAGTGTGTGGAACGCGATCGAAACCTGCGGCGCGACCGCTGCTGTCATACCACAACCGGCAGCGTGCCTATCGGTCGCATGAGACTCATTCGTCCTATCGAGCATGTCAGACGCCATACGAATTCATTTCTTCCGGTTGTTGTACGAACGAGGTCACGGCCGACGCCCCAACGATGAAGCGACGGAACGGGGTCAGGGTGCCTTGCCAATCGCGAGCGACATCGGCATGAGTCGGGCCGAGGTCGAGTTCCACATCTCCGCGCTGGCAACTGTCGCGGAGAGTGCGGAACAGCAGCAGCGCGGCGAGCGGCAACTGACGGAACTCGGCATCGACGCCGCTCCAAATCGTGCGCAGGTGGCCGAGCTCCAGCGTGTGAAATCGGAACGCGATCGGCCGCGCTCCGGACAGCAGAAAACACAGGTCGGCGGCGGAATGCCGCCAGGCCCACGGCAGCAAGTCGCGCAGGAACGAGTGCCGCTCTGGAGCATTCAGCACCGAGTCAGCTCGCGACAATTGCTGCTCGTCGTTGAGCGCGATGTCCAAGCAGTCTTGATACAGCTCTTCTGGGAAACGCGGGCCGGTGCGGTCAGTCCCTTGTGGCCGAACGCGGACGAAGTTCATCGG
Source organism: Planctomyces sp. SH-PL62 (assembly GCA_945905295.1). GTDB lineage: Bacteria > Planctomycetota > Planctomycetia > Planctomycetales > Planctomycetaceae > SXKJ01. The sequence continues at coordinate 817 of CAMDPX010000380.1, forward strand.
ACCGAGCGTCGCCAATCGCTGTTCGCCAAGCTCGACCCGATTGCGGACCGGCCCAGACACCTGCGACCAGAACGACTCGAAGTTCTCCTCCACACGCAACGTCGTCGTGCCGGACCACGGTTGCGATTTCACATTGACCTCGGCGACGCGCAGTGCGGAGTTGATCTTCCCGTGTGGATCGGGCAGGCCGCGCAGATCGAGCACTTGTTTGCGTGCCAGTTCCGTTCGCAAATACTTGGCGACGGTTCGCCATTGTTCAGCCGGATTGGCTCCCAGCGGCCAGAGCGTTTCGCCGCCGACGCTGGGGAGCGTCAGTTCTCGCTGACCTCCCACTTGGCGTTCGACGAGCACTGTCAGCCCGGCCGTCTCACCCTCTTCATCGAGACAGAACACGCGCAACCGTTGTTGAACTCCGAAGTGCTGGCAGTAGAGCTGCAACCACTCGAACGTCTGACTGAACGCGGGCCGCGGCGTCTTGTCGAGCAACTCGCGCCACAACGGCTGCAACTCGGCCAGCGTGGCGAGCTCGTTGATCTCCAGCACGCAAGGTTCGGTCGCGAATTCGTCGTCCGCGCACACGCTCGCCTCGTGCGAGCCGTTGCCGGATCGCAGGCCGAGTTCTTCGAGCGTGAAAAATGTGGCGGACATTTCAATCTCTGACGAAAGACGAACAGTTCCAAGTTTGGCGTCAAATGGAGTCGTCCTTACTCCGAAGGAGTAAAGACACAGGTCATTGTTCTGCCGAAAACCTTCTCACAAGAATCCTTTCAACATTCGCAGCACAGCGGAGAGGCAACTTCAAATTACCATTTGCTGTTACTGGTTCATCACAAGTTCTCCCTGTCGTTCGGAATCTCCAGTCAACGGCTCGCCGGAAGCGAGTTGTTCATGCGAAGCAGGCCTTCCCCACAACCCACCGTCAAGCAGTCCCTTGAGTTTCAATCCGGCGTTCCAGAAGCCACTGACCATGTGATTGATGGCCACGGTGCAGGTCTCCACGCGGTCGGCGGACTTCGCTCCCCAGCGTTGCTTGTAGTGCAGTTCGTTGGTGCCGAAGTCGTATCGTGTCACGCCGCGCGAATAGCCTTCCTCGAACATCCGGCGATAAAGCTGCGAGCCAACTCGGTAATCGCTCCACGCTTCGTCGTAGTTGTTAGCAATCACGTATCTCGTCGAGCCAACCGTCGCCGCGACGACAAAACTGATCGGCTGGCCGTCGGCCCGCATCAGCCAGGCATCGAAGAAGTTCTGCGGGGCGAGTCCTTGTTGAATCAGCTCCCCCCAGAAGCCGCGCTCGACCGGACCGACGAATCGCGGACGGCCGTGTGGGTCTTTCATCAACCAACTGCGCTGCTCGACCTGAGCGAACGCCGTCAGCAATTCGGCGGTCTCGAAAGGTGACGGCTGGCGGACGTGCCGCACTTCGACGTGATGCTCCCGCGCGAGTTTGCTTTCGTAGTTGCTCACCCTCCGCAGAAACTTGCGGCCGACGATCTCTGTTTGGCATTGCTCCCAAGTGGGGGGCAGTTCGGCGATGGCCAACTCGGCCGTGCATTGCTTCCGCATCGGCATTTCGAGTTCACCGAGCGCGGACAGAATGCCGCGATGAACTTCGTGCGATATCGGCCACGGACCAAGCTGCATCACGCTCCAGCCAAGTTCGACCAGGAACCAACCCAACGCGCGGCCGACCGCGAACTCGCACGATTGATCGGCCAACGCCAATCGCCACGGTTGGAAGTAGCCGGCCATCGCATTGACTCGCAGCAGTCCGACTTTCGGATGCCCAATCGGCAAGACGCCGCACAACCGCCCGTTCGCGTCGTCGTACACGGCGACGACGTGCATCTCTCCGGTCCACGGTGCTTGCGAGCCGATCGTGCGATCCCAAATCGAAAACCATTCCGGCCCGAACAGCCGCAGGTCGGGCCGCACACGATTCAACAAATCGCGCCAGTCCGAACAGAGTTGTTCGTTCCCTTCCAATCGGTGAAGTTCGCAATGAAACATCGTTGTCCCTTTCGTAGCCGCGTTCGCCAGAACGCGGGTAGGCCACCGTAGGGTGGCCCGCACTCTGGCGAGTGCGGCTACGTCGTTTACGTCTGCGGTTTCGCAATCCCCAATTTGTTCGCGGCCCATTGTCGACCGTTGATCCAACTCACCAGCTTCTGCTGTCCCAACCACGTCGTTCCCAAAACCAATCCGCCTCCGGACGCGATGGCGAGCATGTTGCCCCAGCCCGGAACCAACGGCACTCGCGACCAAACGAGGTACGAGTAACCCAACAACGCCACCAACGGCGCAAGCTGCGGACCAGCCACATCGGTCAGCAAGCGACGCGGTTCGATCTCCAGCCGCCGCAGCGCGTAGGGCAGCAACAGGCCGAGCTCCACCAAATACAATGGCAGCCCGGTTCCCCACGCGACGCCGATCGCACCCATGCTGTAGACCAGCGACAGACTCAACGCGAGATTCGCCAGCGCTTCCATCACATAGAACAGCGACGGACGCCGCACGTCACCCATTCCAAACAGAACGCTCGTGACCACCTTCATCGGCGTCCCGACCAACTGACCGGCCAGCAGCACCATCAGAATCACTTGGCTCTGCGGATACACCTTGTGAACCCACGTCGCCAACAACGTCGGACCAAAGAAGCTCGCGCCGATGAAGAAGCCCATCACCAGCAGCCACGCCAGTCCCGCCGCGCGGCACATCAAGTCTCGCAGTTCGGCCTGGTTGCCTTGAGCGTGCAGTTCGCCCGCTCGTGGCAGGCACACCGATGCGATCCCCTGCAACGGCTTGCTGATGTACTGGCACAACCGTTGCGCCACGCTGTAGGGGACGATCGCTTCGATCCCCAACACGCAGCCGATCACGACACAGTCGGTCGATTCAATCAGCGTCGCCGAGATGGCCTCGAGCAAGGCGAACGCGCTGAACGAGAAGCAGTCCCGCAGAGTCTGACGGCTGAGGAACCGGTAACCCACCCGCAGCGACGGAACGAGTCGGAACGCACAGATCACGTAGCCCAGATTCTCCGCCACCGTCGTCGCCAGGAAGATCACCGCGAGAATCATCAGCCCCATTTCCTTCTGGAGCAGTAACAACGTCAATGCGAAGCGAACCACGCCGCTCAGCAGCACGAAGGCTTTTTCCAATTCAAAGCGTTGCAGACCGATCAAGACGCCACCGAAAACGCCCCCGGTGATCGAGACGGCAACGTTGACTCCGAGAATGACGATCACCCAGCGCAGCTCGCTGGCGGCAACCAAACTGTTCGGCCAGAGGTCGGGAGCGAACCAGGCCAGCACTCCGGCGATGGCCATCGCGACGTTGCTCATCACGAGATAAACCGCGCCGATCACATTCACGACTCGATTCAGTTGATCGGTCTCACCCTTCGCATGATGCGCCGCCACATAGCGGCTAACGGTTTGCCCCAGCCCCAAGCTGAGCAATCCCGCATATCCCGCGAACGCGCTGATGAAGACCCAGGTGCCATACAGCGAATCACCCAACGTGCCGAGCACCTTCGGCATCAGAATCAGCGCGAGCAGCAACCCCAGCACATGGTTGCTCCATGTGGCCAGCAGATTGATCGTGAATCGCTTACGCAGACCCATTGAAGTTCAAATCCTGGTAGCGACCACCACAAACACGTTGAATGCCACAAACACTGCCGCGCTGCACGCGGCCAATCGCCACAAGTGCTCGCGATCCCACGACACCAGCAGCCTCCGAGGATGCAGATGCGCCGACGCCAGATTCATGTACGCCACCTGCGTTCCCAGCATCAGATAGGTCGAGACAACGTAAGCTCGCGAGAGCGACTGCAACCCCATCGTCCAACCAACCAGCATCGCCACGACAAACGGAAACAGTCGGTTCAACTCCGAGTGATCGAACTGGTGCCGCGCGTCTCGCAGGCGATAAAGCGACAAGGCCGGGAAGAAGAAGCAGCCGAGGAACAGCGTGCCCCCCACGATTCCCAATTCGACATACGCATGGACGAACGAGTTGTGAGCGACCAGCCCGGCCCAATCGGCGTACATCCCTTGCCCGATTCCGAACAACAGCCACGGCGAACGGAGCGCCGCCAGACCTTCACGCCACAGCGTGATTCGCTCGTGACCGGTCCCACCTTCCGAGAAACCCAAACCTGTGTTCCGCACGGCAAACAGCGGCAGAGCGCACAAGCAGATCAGGCCCACGACAATCGCGGCCTTGCGGCCGTAGTAACTCAACACAATCGCCAGCAAAGCAGACCCGGCAGCCATCATTCCGCCGCGTGATCTCGTGCAGAGCAAGCCGATCGCCAGCACCACGATCGGCACCAACGCGACGAAGCGAAGCGGCCCCACCGAACGATCCAGCAGGATCGACGCCCAGATGACCGCCGAAAACACGATCAGCAACGAGATGTCATTCGGGTCTTGAAAGATCCCGGTGCCGCGCATGCGCGCCACGCGCCGCAGTTCGTTGGCGTCGGTGATGCCATCCACGTCCGAGATGTGCGTGATGAACTCGAAGTCAACGACGCCGTAGTAATCGAGAATACACAGCGACACTGTGATCGTGGCCGTCACGGCAATGGCCGTCAGCAATGTCTTGAAGCGGAAGATTGTGTCGGTCTGCGAGACAATCAGCCCGAACAGCAGCAGCACTTTCAGAAAGTCGGTCGCCCCTTCCATCGCTCCGTGCAGATAAACCCGCTGTAAGTGCGAGACGACAATCGCGATCAATACGCCGCACACACACATCATCGCCGGCTGCTGTTGCAGGTTTGCCCAGCGGAAGTGCCGTTGCAGATCACGAACTCCGCAGACCAACGCGCCCACGATCAGGACTTCATAGATCGGTACGACGTCGAGCACCGGGAACAGCTCGGCCGGGCGGAGAATCATCACCGCGCAGACTCCCAGCAGCAGCCCAAAGGCTAACTGTGAAGCGGCGGTACGATTCGATGCCGTCGACATGACGAGGTTCCTGAAACGTAGGTTGGGACTCCGTCCCGACCGGTCGGGATGGAATCCCAACCTACGAACTGCGCACGAAGAGTCTCCTCCTCGGGCAACGGTGGTTGTTCCGCGGAAACATAGGTCACAGAGTTTGCCCGGCAGGCGAATTGGAAAGTCGGCTGAAGTCCGGTGCTCGGCGATTTCCACCAATCGCCATAACCGCTGCAACCGGACCTCGGCCTTTGTGGCACGGATCGGCGCGGGCTACATTCCGCCGCGATTCGCGCTGGGAATTGGTCGCTCATCATTCGTCGTCTCCTTTCATTCGTCGGGCACTTTCCCCTTGAGGGAGCCC
>CAMDPX010000381.1 GCA_945905295.1 Planctomyces sp. SH-PL62
CTTGATCACAAGCTGAAGCTCTCCCCGTTCCTCGTCCGTCAATCGAACTACATATTTCTTGTGCATAGACCACCTCCTTGTGGTACACGCAGAGTCGTCGAATTCTCGATAAACTCCAACCCGAAGTTTTAGTCGTGACGCGGCACTAGAGGCCATTTCAAGCCGTCGTAGCCTGACTCTCTTAGTCGGGAAGGCCGCAAGCCTCCCGACTCGGAGAGTCAGGCTACTTTTTTTGCGCACAGCACGCCGTCGAGTCAGGCGATCTCGAACGGAAACGGGATCACCTGGCGGATTGAGTTGGCTCCGAGGCAGAGCATCAGCAAGCGATCAAATCCCAGCGCCACGCCGGAACAGGCGGGAAGACCATGCTCCATCGCGGCCAGCAATCGAACCGGTTCCGGGATGTGCTGTGCATTCGCGGTCGCTTCGTGACGAATACGAGCACGGAGCGTGTTGGCGTCGGTGAGTTCGTGATAGCCGTTGCAGAGTTCGATGCCGCCGACATAGAGCTCAAACCGCTCGGCCACGGAGACTGGTCCCGCGACACGCACGCGAGCCAACGCGGCTTGCGATGCGGGATAATCGTAGAGGAACGTCGGCCGGTCGTGACCGAGGTGCGACTCAACTCGTTCGGCCAGTAGCAGGTTCAACCAACCGTCCCGGTCATTCGGCAGCAGACTTTCGGGAGCACTGACTCCCAGCCGTCGAGCCAGTGCGACGATTTCTCCGGTCGGCCGCGAAAGAACTTTCGAGCCGGTGTGCCGTTCAAACGCTTGGTCGTAGGTCAGACGCTCGAAGGACTGCGATCTGAGGATTGTGGGCAGAGGGACCACGGAGGGTTGCTGCTCAACGTCGCGTGCGAACGCCGTCACAAACTTCTCCACGAAGTTCATCTGTTCGTGGTGCGTGTCCCCGACGCGATACCACTCCAGCATCGTGAACTCGGGGTTGTGCAGCCGACCGAGTTCGCCGCGGCGAAACACTTTGCCGAGTTGATAAATCGCGTCGGCTCCGGAAGCCAACAACCGCTTCATCGCAAATTCGGGCGACGTTTGCAGAGACAACTGCTCGCTCGCCGACCAGGACACGACGAAGGGTTCGATGTTCGGATCGATCACCCGTTCGTGCGACAGAATCGGCGTGTCGACTTCCCAATAGCCGGACTCATCGAAGAAGCGGCGTGTGAACGCCAGTAGCCTTGCGCGAAGGCGGAGAACTTCGAGTGCGGCCGCAGGGCGAAAATCGGTGGGCATTCGGTCGTTCATCCGTTTCAGAAGAGAGTTGCTAAGTGGACCCGCATTGAAAAGCAGGCAGTGGAATAGGTTGTTGCGTTTGTCGGCCAAGGATGGTGCTGGCATTGCCGGGAGGTCAAGGCTGCACATCCGCAAGAGACCCAGATCGTCCGGCTTCTCAGCCACTTGCTTTTCCAGATCCGCTAACGACACGCGCAACAACGCCAACGTCAATTCAAAGTTGGTCGCGATCAGCTTGACCCGCGCCAGTTGAGACGTACCGGCCGCCGATTCTGGTTTCAGCGCGGCAGCGCGGCCACGAATTCATTCGCCGCTGCCAACTTCTTCGCCGCGTCTTCGGGAGCCGAGTCCATCAACTCGGAGATTTCCTTGAAGGCCTCGTTCAACCAGGCCGTGAAAGACTTCGTGTCGTCGGGATTGTTTTTGTACTGCTCGGCGGCGGAAACGGCTTCACTGCCGGCCGGCTCCTTTGGGGCCGAGTCATCCACCCTTGGAGCGGGAGTCATTCCTGGTAACGGACGAATTTGTCGGCGACTACGGCTGAACGGCAACCTCTCGGCTCGACTAACCCGCAGCAGATTCCGCGCTGATTCAACTCTTCGGCCCGGCGATCGGATCGCCCTGGTAGACGTGGTGCGGTCGGTCGAGCGAATCTTTCCAGGCGATGGTCTTGGGCAAACCGAGCGATTCGTAAATCGTGGCGGCCATATTTTCAGGAGTTTGCGGATCGGACTTCGGATAACCCCCGATGCTGTCCGACGCGCCGATCACGGTGCCGCCACGCACTCCGCCGTCGGCGAAGAAGACGGTCTGCACCGCTCCCCAGTGATCCCGGCCGGGGAGTTTATTCTTCTCTCCGAAGACGCGCGGCGTGCGGCCGAACTCGCCCGCCATCACGATCAGCACGTCGTCGAGCATCCCCCGTTCGGCAAGATCGTCGATCAGCGCCGAGACCGCTCGATCAGTCGGCGGCAGCAAAAACTGTGAGAGGTTGCGGAACGCCGATTCGTGCGTGTCCCAGGATTCGTTGTTGCCAAGATTGACCTGCACCAGACTCACGCCCGCCTCGACCAACTGTCGCGCCATCAGCAGCGACCAACCAAACGAATTGCGGCCATAACGTTCTTGCAGCTTCGCGTCGGCCGCATGCACGTCGAGAGCGTGATGTACGCCACCGTCCAACAACATCGAGACCGCCTTCTGCCGATGCCGGTCGAACTCGCGCACCTGCGCGGTTCGATCGAGTTCCTGACGTTGCTGCTCGATCGAATCCAGCAGGCGCACGCGAGATCGAAACTGATCGTTCAACATTCCGTGCGCGAGTTGCAGCTTCGGAGCCTCGAAGCGATAGCCATCCGGCGTCATCTTTCCGTCAGTCCGTTGAAAGCCGAATTCGGGAAACGCTCCGTGAATGTATTTCGTATGTTGGAGACCCTCGAACAGGGGGGCAAAGGAGCGAAATGGTTCAGACTGTTTGACAAGGTTTTCGCGGAGCGGAACCTGTTGGCAGCGTTTCAGCAGGTCGCCAAGAACGACGGCGCGGCGGGAGTCGATCACGTCCACTGCGATGAGTTCGAGCGACAGTTACCAGACTCGATTTGGGAACTGTCGGACTTGATCAAGTCGGGGACGTTTCGACCTCAGGCCATCAAGCGCGTGGAGATCCCGAAACCTGGATCAACCGAGAAACGTCCGTTGGGCATTCCGACGGTGCGTGATCGAGTGGTGCAGGCCGCGATCGTCAACGTGATTGAGCCGATCTTTGAACGCGACTTCGCCGAGCACAGCTATGGGTTTCGCCCCGGCCGTGGCTGCAAAGATGCTCTGAGACGTGTGGATGAACTCATCAAGTCCGGCCATGTGTTTATGGTCGATGCCGATTTGAAGGGCTACTTCGACACGATCCCGCACGACCAACTGATGGAACGCGTGAAAGGGAAGATCAGCGACGGCCCCGTGCTGAAGTTGATCGAGAGCTTTCTCACGGCCGACATCATCTCGGAGAGTGCGAGATGGACTCCTGAGCGTGGTGCGCCGCAAGGCGCTGTCCTGTCTCCGTTATTGAGCAACATCTATCTCGACCCGTTGGATCATCTGATCGCAGCGCGCGGGTTTCAGATGGTGCGCTATGCGGACGACTTCGTGATCCTGTGTCGGACGCTGGAAGACGCTCAACGAGCCCTCGACCTCGTGCGATCCTGGACCGAGACCGCCGGACTCACGCTGCATCCGACGAAGACAAAATTGGTCGACTCACGAACGGAAGCGTTTTCCTTTCTGGGCTATACGTTTCGCGGGACCAACCATTGGCCGCGCGACAAGAGCCGCCAGAAGCTGAAAGACACCCTTCGCGAACTCACCAAACGAACTTCGGGTGAGAGTCTTCCGAGTATCATCCAGAAGGCGAATCAATCGTTAAAAGGTTGGTTCGAGTACTTCCAACACAGCAGCTACGCCAACGTCTTCCAAGACGAAGATGGTTGGCTCCGTCGCCGCCTGCGAAGCCTTCTTCGCAAGCGGATCAAACGCCGTGGCATCTCGAAAGGGATCACGGACAGCAAGCGCTGGCCCAACGTCTTCTTTGCCAAGCAGGGGCTCTTCAGCCTGAAAGCAGCCCATGCAGCGGTCCTCCAACCCTCACTGAGGTAAGACCATCAACCGGAGAGCCGGATGCGGGAAATCCGCCCGTCCGGTTCGGAGGGAGGGGGGACTGAACTCAATCAGTTCTTCCTACCCCTATCGGATCGTGCGCTCGGCGCGTCGTGTTGTGGGTTCGGTCCGCCGAGGCGGATGGGTGGAAACCCACGGCGACCATCGGTTGACTCTCTGCGGCAGGGACATCGGCAGGCGGGTGCCTGACCTATTCCGCTTGAGGCTGTTGGTTGAGGGTAGTATCGTGTTTGAATGAATGAGCCGATTCGAGAAGTCGATCCGAGCGAACTGCGATTGCCGCCGAGTCGGCTGGGTGTCGCTGATCCGTGGAAGTTGCAGCAACAGATTCGTCGGTTCGGTTCGTCGAAGGATGGGATGCCTCCTCTTTTCGTGTTCGAGGATCCGGACGGTGTGCTTGAAGTCACGGATGGTGTCATGCGGGCGACTCGGATGGGTGGAAACCCACGGCGACCATCGGTTGACGCTCTGCGGTAGGCGGGAGCCTGCGCGATTCCGCTTGAGGCCATTGGTTGAGGGAAGTATTGTGTTTGAAAGAATGAGCCGATTCGTGCAGTTGATCCGGGCGAATTGCGGCTGCCGCCAAGTCGGGTTGGTGGGGCGGACCTTTGGAAGCTCCAGCAACAGATTCGCCGGTTTGGTTCGTCAAAAGAGGAAATGCCTCCCCTGTTTGTTCTGGAAGATCCCGACGGAGTGTTTGAAGTCACGGATGGCGTCACACGAGCGACTCGGATGGCGAAACTGGCCCCTGGCGAAACTGTGCCGGTGATTGTGGTGGGACGATATCGCCGAATTCGTGCCAATTCTCCAAAAGTGAAAGATCGAATATGAGCAACAATGACACTCGCGCGGAACTGTTTTCGTCCTTGGAGGAGCTGGCTCAGCTTGTTCCTGAAATGCGAGCTGGTCAACTCATGGCGGCCGTCGGGGAAATGTGTGCGGACCTGCATGGCCGCGGTCTCTGGCACGCCAACGATGTCGAACTCCTGGAGGCGGTGTGGCAGTTCCGCCGAAATTTCGAGGCTGCATTAGCAAACTCCACGACGGCAACCGTGGGTTGAAACCCACGGCGACCATCGGTTGACGCTCTGTGGCAGGAACAGCGGCAGACGGGAACTGGATCGACTGGCCTTAACAATCAATCAACCCTTGGTCGATCAAGATGTCCGCGTGACCCAAGGCCATGAATCGTGACTCGGCGGCTCCGTCGCGGACGCGCTTCAGCACGCCTGCGGAAAGTGGTGGCTGAACGTGAATCTGCCTCTGTGCGTGAAACTCTTCAAGCTGTTGGTTGGTGACAACCTTTGCGTGCGAGTATTTGATGAAGCTCTTCTGGCGAACGAACGGATGATCTCCAACATTCAGAACGCAGGCGGGGTCATCCTCCTTGCCCCAAGTGGTCAGGCTGACGATCAGGACTTGGTTGGCGTTCAACGCGGGATCGGACAACACCATCCAGAGGTGCGAGTCGTAGAGTTTTCCAACCTGTTGAACGAAGAACGTGTCGCCCGCTTTCATGATGCCTCCGCGAAGAAGTTGTCAAAAACTTCTTCCACGGCGACCTCGGCGGCAATCACGGCGGTGTCAGCACGCCCGACCGCTTGCAGGATATCTTCGGCCGAAATCAGCCGACTCGTGTTTTCCATGTAGTGGGATTTCCACTCCGGCGTGTTGTGTAAGAGATTCACCAAGTCCCATTGGCTGTCGTTTTCATGCCGCTTGGCAATCGTCTGAAGCGTTTCAATTTCGTGCCGCGATAAGGCGGACACATCAGGATCGGCCTGCAAGCGGAGGCTGTAGCGAGAACGGACAAAAAACTGATCCCATTCGGGCATCCGAGTGTGCTGTCCTTTGATGAGGTCGTAGGTCTCGCTCAGGACTTGGCCGTGATCCATCGCCACAACGCGGTCGCCGGTGATCGGCCTCCCGGTCGAGGCCATTGACTCGCGATCGGCGAGGTACAGCAGTTTCAGAATTCGCAAATAATCCAGTTCGTGACTTCCTTCCTCACGAAATAGAACGCCGATGGCCTGGACCGTCTTTTGAAAATCAAATCGAAATCGCATCACAAGGCTCCGTGTGTTCGCCGTACCGATTTGTCACTGACCATCCTACGAAATCTCGGACGATTCAAGCCAGCCAATCTTTTCTTAGAATCAGTCCTCGTTCCCACCAGCTCAAGCTGGTGGCAAATGGGGAGTCGGCTG
>CAMDPX010000382.1 GCA_945905295.1 Planctomyces sp. SH-PL62
AAGAACTACCTCAACGAAGACGAACTCCAGGCCCTGAACCTGATCGTCTCGGCCTACCTCGACTTCGCCGAACTCCAGGCGCTCAATCGCAAGCCGATGCACATGGCCGACTGGATCGCCAAGCTCGACGATTTCATCCGCATCACCGATCGCCAGATCCTCACCCACGCCGGCAAAATCTCGCACGACACCGCCCGGCTGAAGGCCGAGGCCGAATACGACACGTTCCGCGTCGCACAAGCGGCACTCCCGCAGCCGGTCGATCAACACTTCCAAGAGGCCATCGACGAGCTGAAGAAGATCGAAGGTGAAGTGAAGAAAACGCCCAAACGCCCGAAACGCCGGAAGGAGAAGGACGAATGACGCTCGCCTTCGCCTGCGACCTCGCGTTGTCACCCGGCTTCGCCAAGCCCGCCACGATCGAAGAGATCGCCAAGCACGGCCACGTCCTTACCTCCGGCCGCTACGTCGGTGCCGAACACATCGAAGAAGACGCCGAACGCTTCGCCGAAAAGTATCCGCGACAGGTGGCGGATGTCTCCGATCCGAGTTGTAGAATGAACTCGCATGTGTGCTGCGAAAGTTGCCATCTCTAGGTTCGGTTTCCTGGAACAATGAATGAAACGAGATGACCCAACGCCGACGTACCGGGGATACCGCCGCCAGGCCCTTTATGTACTTTCTCGGCTCTTCGACGACGCGTTTGGGGATGAATCAATCATTCAGCCCGAAGGACAAGAAGACCTCGCGATTCGTAGCAGCGAAGGACAATTGATCGAGGTCGTACAAGTCAAGGATCTCTCCGCAAACCTCGTTGCGTCCAGCTTCAGCCAGTTCTTTTATGAACGAACGTCGCCACACTGCTCGGTTGAGTCGAAGGTTGCCGTTCGCGTTGCCTCATTTGGTCCGATTGGACCAGATTTACTCGACGCGAAAAGTGGCGATTTGACTGCGGTGGAACGGGTCGTCAAGACGATCGCGAAAGATCGTGAAACTGAGCGAAAGCGTCGCGATGGCACCGTTGAAAAGATCGTCGTTCGCGGATTACCTGACTCGCAGGCTCGAAGGTTTATTGAGCACGTACAACTCACTTCCGTGGATGAACCGGAGCTGACTCAATCAATCAAGTCGTCGCTTGCCAAGTCCGTTGCTGAAGTTTCTCCCAACGAGGCATTCAGTTTCTTGATGTGGTGGATCGTCACATCGTCAGAGACGAAGGCTTCGATTAGCCGCCGAGAAGCGATTCAGAAGCTGTCCAGCATCGGAATGTTTCTTTCGGGCAGAGCCGCGTTTCATACGGAATGGAATCAGTCGATCATTCCACTGGATGACTCAGCCGCAGACGGTGCAAGCTCGGAGCGTGAAAAGCTTAAGGATCAGTTCTTCCGTGGCGGACGTGTTGAGTTCCGGCACATTCTCGCTGATGTCGATGTCGTGCGAGACGTACCGCTTACGACACTTCACGGCGCGTTCGATAAGTCGAATGTCGTCATCGTTCATGCCGCTTCAGGTCAGGGAAAGACGACGTTGGCTTTGCGATACCTCAAAGAGTTTGCGCCAGCAGCATTTCGTCTGCAATTGAAGACGGCAGATGATCTGCGTCATGCCCGACGCATGGCACTGGCAATTCGCGACCAGACTGCCGCGATCGGAGCACCGACCATCGTCTATATCGATGTGCGGCCGGGTGATAGCCACTGGACTGAGCTGGTTCGTGAGCTTGCTTCAAAGCCGTTGATTCGAGTGCTTGTGACAATTCGCGAGGAAGATTGGCAACGAACCGGATCATCACTCGACGTTCTATTCGCCGAGTGCGACTTGACGTTTGAAGAACAAGAGGCCCGCGAGATTTATCAATCGTTGCGCGAACAGGGCCTAGCGAAGGACCACCTTGACTTTGAAGAGGCGTGGAGCCAGTTCGGCCCGCGAAAATGCCTGCTTGAGTTCGTGTACTTTGTCACTCAGGCCGAAACACTCACGAGTCGAATCAAGTCTCAGGTTCATGCCTTTCAAGATGAAGTGCGTTCGGGTCGAGGAGGAGCGAACTCGCACGAAGAACAACTTCTGCGTTTGGTTGCAGTCGCATCAGCTTATGAGGGACGACTCGATTTGGCTCGAACCGTGATGCATTGCGGAGTCACTTCGCCGCAGGCAACGCTTCGAAGGTTTGAGGACGAGTATTTCGTCCGTGAATCTCGCGATGGACGACTGCTGGATGGGTTCCATGCCATCCGAAGCGAGGTGCTCTGTGAATGTCTTACCGACCCAACGCTCTTTCCATGGGAAGAGATCGCGGCAGAAGCGCTCCCGTTGATGGAGGAGAGCGACCTTGAAGCGTTCTTACTGTGTGCGTTCAGCCGTCGCTGTGACTCAGTGCCTCGTCTTCAAGAATCACTCCGCGGTTTCACTCCGACAACATGGCGTGGAATGTGCGGCCTCATGCGAGCATTGATGTGGCTTGGGCTTCGACAGTACTGGGAGCTGAACCGAGACGTCGTCGACGAAGCCTTTGCGGAGTGTCCGGGCGGTTGGTCCTTGTTGTTTGATGTCGATGTGGCGCGGGTTCTCAGCAACGACGATTGGGACATCTTTGCAAACCTTGGTGAAAGTGGGAGAGCGGCGTCCGAACGGCGAGCAGAATTCCGTAAACGACAAGCCGATCGCGATGTCATCTTCAAACCAGTGAAGGACTGGCTCGCATCGACAGGTACGGTACTGCCGCAAGTGAGCGACCCGTTTGATTGGCTTTCAATGGCCGAAGTGGCGTACTGGTCCGGCCACTTGCGGATACCGACAGCGTGGGCGGAAAACATCGATCCGCAACTCATTTCGCAGCCCGCTGAGAGCCTTCCATTGTTCCGCTTCGGGGAATTCATTTGCGGACTACGAGAGTTGCGACCGGATGTCGTGAGTGGTTGGTGGGCCGATCATCGAGATGGCTTCGTCGAAAGACTCAGACGGGATGCGGCGATCGCGAAGTGGGACGAGTCCGACGAGTCCATCGTTGCTCACTTTGTGATTGATCTTGAAACACAGGCAACTCGATTGCCCCGAGGCGATCAGTCGGACTCTACCGCACAAGCTTCCTTGCACGATCTTTCGATTGAACGCGTGCAGTTGCTTTGGAATCTGATCGACGGCAAGGCGAAATACGGGGCTGTCGGATACGGCCATCGTTTGTCCCTCTTTGCCATGCCGTACGACGAGGCTGAAAAGCCGGGAGTGCTCGCAGAGAATCTTCATCCCGTTTGGGGACCAGCCTTCAATGCTCTTTCGCGTGGCTATTCGGAACGGCGCTTTCGTCCCGCAACCTGGCAAGAGTTTTTTGAAAAACTGAACTCGCATCGCGAACTGCTACTCGCATGCATGGCGGAACTGAAAGACGCAATTCGCAAATCACGACTCACTGCCGGCCAAACAGTCCTACCCGATCAGCATCGTTGGAATGAATGCAAAAGGTTGTTCCAAATGCCAATGTTGTTTCCACGGTGCGCCGTCGATGAATGGGGATTCGTTGAAGATTCGTCGTCAACAAAGGATCCAACACTGGGACTCGCAAAACGACGGTCACCAGGCGTGCGTTTCCCGGCCTTCTTGAAGGCACTTAATGAATACCGGAGGACCACCGGTAACTTTCTCAACCAAGCTCTTGGAGCACTGATCACGGCTCCTGCTTTGCGACGAGCCAGCAAGCCGTCCCAACGCGAGCAAGTGCTTAAGCTCGCGGAACAACTTGGCACAAATGAGCAGTCAATTCGGCTAGCGATCATCAACGGCTTCGATGCGTGCGCAGCGATTCGACAACTGCACGCAGCGTTTGAAGCGTCGATGGGACTTCAGGATTGGCGTTCAATTCCGCTCGAAGTTCGCGAACGCCAAACAATCGAAGTTGCAATGGATGACTTCGCAGCGTTTGTCTTCCCGCCCGAACAACGCCATCTGAAGCTGGCCTATGGCCTATGCGAACCATTCGCTTGGGTGCTTAGGCCGTTGCGGGGCTGTCTCGAAAACCGTCTGCAACGCCTTCAGCGTCACAACATCAAAGCAACGATCCTGCCGAACGTCATCGTTTGGGATGGTAAGCCTGGGCTTTGGATAGTGGCCGATTCCGCGCATCCGATTGCTGGTGCTCAAGCTCCGAATTTGGTTTGGGACGCCATCAAACGGGGGTTCGACTCAGATACCGCAAACCCGGTTCAATGGTCCGTCACCGGATATGCGTGGCAGGAAATTGTGCTGGTTCTGACGACCAAAGGCCGCGGTTACGACCAAGTTGCCTATCGCGACTTTAGGTCCGCCGCCTTCGATGAACGCTCTTTCGATCAACTTCCGTGGGCGGCATTCCCAGACCAAGTTCCGAATGAGATTTGGACCCAAACGGGAATCCAACTTTGGGACAAGAGCCCGGCCCAAGCAACGATGGATCAAGCCGTCGCGTCATACTTTGCTTTGATGCAGCACGTTCAGCACATCGCAGATTTTGTGCGAATTCCAGAGTCAGACGACCTCGGATCGAGCATCGTCCAACAGTATCTGCTTCGCGAGGAAAAGCGTGCCGAGCCGTTGTTTCAGGCTATGTTCGATTCATTCGCTGAGGTGCTGCGAATCTGGCCGACTCTTGGAGAACTCGACAACAATCTAAATCTGCGTCAAGCAGTCCAGGCATTGATCGAACTTCAGGACGCAATCCTTCCTCAGCCAGATTCGGATGCTGAAGTCGAGCAGCCGAAGACTCATCAGCTTACGTTAAGGGAAATGGTCGGCTGGCGAGATCGCCTGATGAAGGGCATGGAGATTGTCGGTTTGGCCAGACTCTTTTGGATCGCCCACATCCTACGTTGCCCACCGCTACAGTAGCCGTTCGCATTCGGAGTAGTCGCCAGGAAAAGATGCGATTGCGTTCGCGCTGTTGGTGCCGTGCGCGGAGACGCAGGAGATCACTCCGCACCTGGCGTTCTTCCAGCGGATCGCGGCGATGATCCGCAAACGGCTGGCGGATGACGCCGGGCCAACGCCGGGCGGGGGCGTCGCAAGACATCGACGCCGCGGTGAGGCAGGTCATCGGCGACGCGGTGGATGCGGGCGAAGTGATCGACCTCTTCGCGGCGGCGGGCTTGGACGCGGCTCGGCTGGACATTTCGTACGACGGACTTCCAGTCCGTCGATGGTGAGTCTCGACGGACTGGAAGTCCGTCGTACAGGCGCTGGAGACGCTGCGGAAACTGCTCACCGACCAGATCAAGATCAGCGAACGGACGAACCTCGTCCAGGCGCAGAAGTTCCGCGAGGCGTTGGAGAAGGCGATGCTCGGCTACACGAACAAGCAGATCGCCACGGCCGAGATGATCGCCAAACTGCTGGAGCTGGCGAAGTGGGTCCGGGAGGCGAAGCAGCACGGGCAAAACCTGGGGCTGAGCACGGTGGAAGTCGCGTTTTATGACGCACTGGCGGAGAACGGATCGGCGAAAGAAGTGATGCAGTCCGACCAACTTCGCCTGATGGCTCGTGAGCTGGCCGAGATGGTCAAGCAGATGTGGGGCTGACTTGCTGAGGCAAGCGATGCAGATTGCGTGGCTGCGGAATGAGAACGGAATCCGAAACAGTCATTGGAAATGAACGCTTTGAGAAAGAGCACCAGTTCAAATACGCCAGCGACTCCGCCGCGGGTGGTCGATTGACCGGGCGCGACAACAATAGTTTCGCGACTTGGCCCACGTTCTGGCGAACGTGGCTACGGGCAAATTAGGATGGCCGTCCTCGGCTGTCCGACTACCAGTGAGGTGATGTGATGAAGAATGACAGGCTCGAAGCCTATCCCACGTTGACGCGGCGCGAGGCTCTGGGAGCGATGCTCGCGACGACGACGGGAGCAGTCGCTTTGGCGACAGAGACGCAGAAACGTAGCCGCTTGGGATTGGTTGCTTACAACGGCGCGATTCGGCGGAAGTGGTTGCAGCAGCGCGATCCGAAGTTCGATCTGTTCGAGCCGCTGACATTTCTCAAGCACTGTCACAGTGTTGGTGCAGGTGGCATGCAGACGTCGCTCGGAGTGCTCGAGGCGGCGCGCGTGAAGTCACTCAGAGACTTCGCGG
>CAMDPX010000383.1 GCA_945905295.1 Planctomyces sp. SH-PL62
CGAGGCTCCCGCCGAGCCGCTGCCGTATTCGATTTCGGCTCGGCGGGAGCCTCGCCCTCCCAGACACAGCCATCCTTCGAGCAACACAGCCGCGATCATCAAGCCGCCGAGCAACACCGGCGACAGCCATCCGGCCAACCCACAGCCCAACGTCAGCAGCGACACGGCCGACAACCCGACTCCGCACGCGCACACGATTCGCTCGGCCGAACCCAGCGCGAGTGGAATTCGCAACGCTCGCAAGCACAAACCACCGACCGCCCAACTCCCCAGCCAGATGGATGCCGCCACCGCGATCAGATCGAGTCGCTGCGTGAGGTTCGCCCAACTCGAAACGGGAAACTTCGGCGGCGTGACCACGTTCGACCACAGGATGTACGGCAGTTCGATCCAAACATCGACGCGCCCAGTCTTCGGATTGCTATTGGGCAACGTGAAGTGAAAAAAGAACAGCGAGTAGCCGACGATCCACAGCACCGCGATCCAGTCAGGCCAACGCGACCTTCGCCCAATCTCCGACTCCGAGGAAGGTCCAGACATCACGTTTGCCATGAGCGGATCGGTCGTGGGACAAGCTGGGGACAGGTCTTCAAATTTGCTGACGCTAACGAATTCCGAGTGTCGCGGAGATTGGACTTGCAGTTCAGCCGCAAAGCGGCACGACTCGAAAGCCCAGGGCGATCACCCTGGGAAAGGAGGCAAAACAATCCTTGATGAAGGCCCAACGGGCCGCAACGAAGTCACGGCCCGTTGGGCCTTACGGTCGTCGGATACCACCGTTTCCAGGGCTATTGCCCTGGGCTTTCGAGTCTCGCTCCGTTGGAGCGAAGCCAGCACCCGGATGCCCGGTAGTCAATGCGACTAATTCACACGCTGTCTCGCCAAAACCAGCTTTTGCCAATCGAAGGTCGTACCGCCCGGATCGAAGGATTGTTCGGTATCAGACCGGTCGATGATGAACACCGCACGGTGTTGCTCATGAGTCATCGCTGCAGCAGGGGCCGGCAGATACAACGGCCCACCAATTCGCACCACGGGTTCCGTCGCGCCAATTGAAGCGGAAGTGTCGATGCACTCGAACATCCCGATGGTCACAAACACCACGAAGCAATTGCTGCGGGTCGTGCTGTTGCCATAGATCTTCGAGAGCAGTCGTTGGCGCAGGATGGGTTCGACAGGCGGATTCGTTCCATCGTGGTCAGCCTCGGAGGCAACATCTAAGAGCCGGCGTTTTGAAGTGCTCCCCTTCAATTGACGCAAAATCGTGTCTTCAATCGGCGACTGTCCCGTCACCGTGCTTTGTAGAGTTCCGACGTCACGGAATGGACGCGACACACCGAGAACACCCGGTAAATACAAGCTTGAGGTTGGATCGAGGCCGTCACGCGACTTGAGAAACTCAAACCACCAGTCTCGTGCCGCATCGCCGGTCAAATCCAACAGTCCATCGTTGATGACGCCGTTGCCGTTGAAGTCCGCGCCCGTATGTTCGGGCTGACCGATCACTTGGCGGTCGTCAATCAGCGCACCCAGCACTCGCGGGTCGCGAATGGTGTTCAGATTGATGCGCCCTGGCACGCGATTGAACTTGAGTGGATCGCCCAAATGCCGATGTGTGCGCGTTGGAACTTCCACCATCGACAACAAACGGTGGAAATGATTGATCGGATCGTTGGTGCCGTTGCTGTTGAGGTCTTCCGCACCCGACAGCGTTCCGTCATTGTTTCGATCTTCCAAGTTGTGAATCACCGCTTGCCCAAAATTGGCGGGATCCGACAGCGTGAAGGGCGACGATCGACTGGGCTGCACTTTTTGAGTCAATGCGTCTGGGCCGGCCATGCAGACGTGGAGCAAGTCCATCGTTGACGCGAAATCTCGGTCAAAGATTGGCTGGAAAAGATTAAACGCGGTGAGATTGCTGTTGTCTTTTGTCAGCGTATTTGGCTGATAGGCAAGGCCAGTCCCACTGCTGCTTACTTTGGCTTGATAATCCAATGGCTGACCTCGCTCGATGGATGTCGCGTTGGCCAGTTGCGCGTCTATTAGAACCTGGGTTGTCATCGTCAGGGGATCAAGGTCGAGACCGCGCCTTTGCAATCTTTGAGCCGCGCCTGGACCGCCTTCGAAGACATCCACAGTGATCCAAGGATTCAGAGATGGCGGCAACTGTGGCATATCGGGATTCATCCGTCGTTCCAGCACCAGCGAGGTCGTGCTTCCAGTCGGCTTGATGGTCCGGCTGAGAAAATCACCGGACGAACCGTTGGTCAGTACAAAGCGAGTTGCGTGTGGCCCGTGCGTCAGATCGAGGTTGGCTTGAGGAGCCATTGGGCTTCCCGAATAGGCCGCTCCCCCAGAATTCGGCGCAATCAACTCGAACGACGTCCCAGAGGCGTCATGGTCGATGTAGAGATCCGAAGTCGCTACGGCGGTGACAGGATCGGAAGTCGCAATCGTAAACAGTTCACCGGGATTCACGCTTCCGGCCGGTCCCAGGAATGTGACGGCATTCTCATTGGCTTCCACAGTGCCAAAAGGGTTTGCTTGATCTTTCGGGTTGCCGACTGCGTTGAAGTTGTCGTCACGCCTGATTCGCCAGACTCCGGTGTTTGCGGTGCTTGTCGCCGTCGAAGCCAGTGACATGGCCGTGGGGCTTGTGGAACGCAGTTCGACATACAAAAAGTTGAAGTCGTTGGCCGACTCGTCGAAGGGCGTTCGGTTGTGGTCCATCCCGTACTTCGGTTGATAACACCACAGCGCTTCGCTGATCGTTAATTGCTGCGTCTCAACTCCGTAAACGACCTTTCGATCAGGGTGAGCCGTCCCCATCGGACCATCGAGTGTGGTCGCGTCGTCGTCGAGATCCCAGCCGTTGAACAAGTTCGCGTCGTATTCAAACGCCGTGATCACGCTATCTCGATCGAGAGCATCGACCATGTTGACGGCGAATTGTGCCATCTGCAGACGCGTGTCCTGCGACGACGAGACGGGATAAACGGTGTCGCCAGCCTGATTCGTGACATTGATGGAATTGTCGCCGCCACAAAACGTGTAGAGCATCACAAAAATGTCACGCGCCATTTGTTGGCGTTCTCGGCGTGCCCAATACTCTTTGACTTCTTCAACGGTATAAGAAGTCGCCGGAGTCGTGGCGGTGAAAATGGCCGGCGGGTACGGCGGCTGTGGGACAACATTGGCCGGCGGAATATTCGCCACCATGGTGTTCGTGGAATGTGGCGTGAGCGGGCGAAAGGCGAGCGGGTGCGATCGCACGTATTGGACGTACTGCGCGGTGCCAGGACTCGGCACGGTTGCTCCGGGCGTACTCTCCACGTCTAAGAACTCATTGACGCTCAGCCGCTTTGGCTGTTTGGCCGTCGAGGTGTTGCCGAATTCCGTTTCCAATAAAAGTCGCAATTGCGGTCGAAACGGATCTGTCGGTTGAAAAGCTCCGGCCCCACTAAACTGCGGCGGGAATTCGGGCTTATTGTTGCCGTTGGTGTCGAGGTTCCATTCCCACGCTCGCGGACCATTGGGGTTACTGTTGAGTGCGAACTGTTTCAAATCCCAACTGGTAGTCGTAAATCGTTTGCCGATTTCTGGCAAGTACTGAGTGACCCCAGTCGCCCCAACGTCGATGTTGCCGGGCATCAGGTCCAGAATTCGCGAGCCGATGCCCGTGCTGGTGCGATCGGCTTGATTCAGAAACAGCAACAGCGTGTCTTTGGGAGTGAAGGGTTCGTCATACGGTCGCGAGTCATAATTCGGTTCGAGGCTGAGCTCGTTCATGTCGTCAATCAAAGTGGGCGTTCCGCCAGGCAGCGCAAACGTCGCGCCCACCATCGGTGCCAAATTGGAAGCCGCACCCACTCGCATGAGTGCTCCAGCGAACGGTGTGACCCATCCGACACTCGCATTCCCCGAACCGTTGTCTCCAACACCCGCGTTCGTGTAGCGCAGCCATTGCGAGGGATTTCCGCCGACCGCGGCGATGAGGTCGAGCTGCTTCGGAGTGGTCCAAAACTTCCCCAAGCCATTGAGTGCCAGCGGATGTTTGAACGGTAAGCCTTGGCCCGCCGCGAGACCGGCGGTGACAAGCACCCCTCCCTCGTTGGAGTCACGATTATCATCCTGGTCCCACACACCTGAAAACGGGAAGAGATTGGAGTTGGCACCGATTGCATTGGGCCCCGCAGCGAGCACTTGCCACAAACGATTCGCTTCTCCCAAACGGCCCGGATGAATCACGTTCGGAGCCAGGTAATCGACCCGGCCTTTGTTGAGCCACCACCACTCCATGTTTCCTGCCTCACGCGCTTGATGCCAAAGATTGCCGCTGAGGGGGTCGTGAGCAAAGTATCTCGCATAGTAGGCGTTCGGAGCACCGGGGGGCGTGAAGTCCAGTCCTGGAACCGCATCCAAAGCCCAGATGGGATTGGTCTCCGAAGGAGACAACCCCATGCTCGACCGGCTGATATCTGGATCAGTGGGATTGACGATGTTTCCAAAACTCGTTGTCGCGGTGGGCCGCGTTTCCGGGTCACCGGACAAATTTCCAATGGAGTTCAGATTCAACAAGCCGTCCAAGTCCAGCACCTTGAACGCGATCATTGGGATATAGGTTCGGCCGTCAGACGGCCGCGTAAACATCGGCAGGTCCAAGTCCATCCAATTGGCATCGGGGATATTGTCACCGTCTGTGTCCACGTCGTAGTCATACGCGTCAAATTGATTGACTGGCGTGCTGCCCGTGCGGCTCCAAACTCCTTGCTCGCTAAAATTCCCGTCGCTGTCTTGGTCCTTCAAGAAGGGGAACGCGGCGCTGACCTGACCAGGCCCACCTCCGATGAGTCCAGAGTCTGCGCCGACAAAGCCACCCAACGTCGAATCCCCCGACGGATTCGACGCCGCGCCAACAATGTAGCGCCTTTGCGGTGGCGCGGTCGTGCTCTGCCGCCAGACATAAAGGTGCTCGGGATGTGCCCGGAACAATCGGTCTTTCGTCGAATACGGTGCCGACGTCGATGTGGCCACGGCCCAATTCGCCAAAGGAACTCCGCTGGCGTTTCGCAGCAATGCCGGGTGATGGAAGGAGGGCTTCACCACCGGAATCGGAAATCGGGTCGGTGGAGTCGTGCTGGGATCCCATGTATTGCCCTGGTACGCCAACAGCATGTTGTTGAAGTCGGGGTAGGTGTGGTCTACACCTGCCCCCGGCAATGTGGACAAATCTCGTTCCGTAAGATCATTTGCCGCCGGCGAATCGTTGGGACGAAAACGGATCGCGGACAGTGAGACTCCTTGTCCCGTGTACGGCTGCCGTGGCCATTCACCGGTCGCGGTCCGCTGGCCGAGTAGCGTCCCAAGCATCGAATGCCGGCCACCCCACAAGACGCTGTTCTTCTGCGAATAGTCCCCGCCCAAGATCAACTGACGAATCGATTCATCGAAAATGGCTTCGATGTCATCACTCACCTCCGCGTTTTTCTTTGCAGCCTCCGCGAAGTTCGTCGCGTTCTGCATTTCTTGGGAGGCGAAGGTGAAATACAGCATCCCCAGCAGCATCAACATTCCCAACAGCGCGATCACGATCAAAAGCGTACTCCCGCGACGTCCTCGCCCGGTGCGGGTCTTCCGTGCTCGGCGTGTGGCTTCCGGCCCCGCCGTTCCTGCGTTTGACCAAGCCCAGCACCCCAGCGCCCCGCGCGTGGTTCGACGCGAAGCCCGCGCCGTCCGTCGCCGCACCATTTCCAACAAACCAAGCTGACGTTTCATGATCGACTTCTCCAACCTGAGAACAAGCGGCCCGCATGCTCACTCGGTATTGAGAACTAAGAATCTGAGACAAACCCCACCGAGCTTGTCTCAGTGGTTTTTGGGCTTTTTGCACTACGCTCGTCTCACGCACTCGTAGTGCAAAGGCCCGTTTCCACCGAGGCAAGGGGCCTGTCGGTTTAATCGGAAAGAAGCCCTGTTCAGTACATTTACACTAATTTGAATTTGGCACTTTAAGCGTCCGAATGACATTTTTTTGAAGTGACCTGCAATTTGGACGCT
>CAMDPX010000384.1 GCA_945905295.1 Planctomyces sp. SH-PL62
CCCCCCGGTACTGCGCCGAATACACCGGAGGCTGACGCCGCCCCGCTCGCCAGATGCAGGCATCTTTCTGTCACTCAGAGGTTGATGTGCTCGCACAATTCCTTCGCACCTTTCTGAACGGCTTCAAAAGCCTGATGCTGCACAAGCTCCGCGCGAGCTTGGCCATGCTCGGCATTTTGATCGGCGTCACGGCTGTCATCTGGCTGGTCGCGCTGGGTGAAGGGGTCAGCTACCAGGCTCAGCAGCAGATCAAGGATCTGGGCGCGACGAACATCATCATCAAGAGCATCAAGCCGGCCAATTCTAGCCCCAAGGCGATGGGCGCGTTCTTCATCGAATACGGCATCACTCGCGATGACTTCGAGCGGATTCGGACCATCCCCACCATCATTCGTTCCGTGCCGATGCGCGATATCCATAAAGAGGCACGGTTTTCGGATCGCACCTGCGACGTGCGGTTCATTGGCTGCACGTCGGACTATTTCTTCATCAACCATCTGACGATGGAACGCGGCCGATTCATCACTGATCGCGACGGCATCGACCGCGACAACGTCTGCGTGGTCGGCAATGAAACCGCCAAGCACCTGTTTCCGTACGAAGACCCGATCGGCCGAGCCATCCGCATCGAAAATGATTTCTACGTCGTCGTCGGTCTGACGGCCAGCCGCCTGCCGTCCGCCGCGATCGGCGGCAGCCTGGAGGGACACGACTACAACTCCGACATCTATATTCCCCTGCCGACGTTTCGCGCACGCATCGGCGACCAGGTTTTCACCGCCAAAGCCGGCGGCCGCGAAGGGGAGATCATCCAGCTCAATCAAATCACCGTGACCGTCGCGCATATCGATCAAGTCGAGCAAACGGCTGATCTCATCAAGACACAACTCGAACGCTTTCACAAGACTCCCGAATACGCCGTCATCGTCCCCAAGGAATTGCTCCGCCAGGCCGAGATGTTGCAGATGATGTTCAACGCATTGCTGGTCGTGATCTCCGGCATTTCGCTGGTCGTGGGTGGCATCGGGATCATGAACATCATGCTGGCGACTGTCACCGAACGAACTCGCGAGATCGGCATTCGCC
Source organism: Planctomyces sp. SH-PL62 (assembly GCA_945905295.1). GTDB lineage: Bacteria > Planctomycetota > Planctomycetia > Planctomycetales > Planctomycetaceae > SXKJ01. The sequence goes on from CAMDPX010000384.1 coordinate 1,087, forward strand.
GCGCGCTGGGTGCGAAACGCAGCGACATCATCAGCCAGTTCCTGGCCGAGACCGTCGTGTTGACGGGCACTGGCGGTGTGCTGGGGATGGCCTGCGGCTATCTGTGTAGTCCCGTGACCGGAGTGATCCGCTGGATGCTGCGCGAATGGTTCAGTGACGTTTGGAAAAGTCTGCCGCCCTATCTGCAAGCGTTGGAGCCGATGTTCGCCGCATGGTCGTTCTTCGTGGCGTTCGGCATCTCCGTGGGAGTCGGCGTGGCCTTTGGCCTCTATCCCGCTCGTCGGGCCGCCATGATGGACCCGATCGAAGCGCTGCGTCATGAGTGATCGGCGATTTTTGATTGGCGTTTTTCGATTTGAACCTCACCCAAGTTCTTCAAACGAAATTCAAAATTCAAAATTCAAAATTCCTAAAACACGCCCAAGTGTCTCGCCGGTTCGTGCCGACTTTATTGCCGCAAGACGTTGCTTGACAAAGATTGGCACCACCACTACAGAACCCGCCGAATGCCGAGCCGAAGTGGCTTGGCGACTGTTTGTCTCACGAAAGTTTTGAGGTTGTTTCTGATGTCTCTGGCACTCCTCGATGCGGACGTTTTCCCACGCACCAGCACCACCGAGGGTTGGTTGGTTCCGACCGCTGACCGATCGTTGTCCGTTGACCTTCGCGGCGATGACGACGAAGGCGGCGGCAGCGGCGGCGAAGACGGTGGCTTCGGCGAAGAGCAAGAAGAAGGCGGCTTCGGCGACGACGAAGACGATGAAGAATTCGAAGACGATGAGGAATTCGAAGACGAAGAGGAATTCGAGGACGAAGAGTTCGAGGACGAACTCGAAGACGAAGACTTCGACGACGAGGACGATCTCGACGACGACGATGATGATGAAGACGACGATGAAGAAGGCTTCGACGACGAGGAATAGTCGCTGGCCGGCGCGGTTTCGCGACCCTCATTCGATTTTATTACGATCCGCCACCCGCCCGCCGAGTGGCGGATTTTTGTTTGGGGAACGGGCGGATGTGACGCGTATCGAGAAAGCGACGAAATGTTGGGACTCGCCAGGCAGATTGACGAAGCGGCGACAATGATTCGCCAGCGGTGGCCGAGTACTCCGAAAGCCGGGCTGATTCTCGGCACTGGTCTCGGTGGATTGGCGGAGCAGATCGCGAACAAGACGATCATCCCGTATGCCGAAATTCCGCACTTCCCAACGTCGACGTCGCCGTCTCACGCGGGCCAGTTGGTCTGTGGCGAACTGTGCGGCGTTCCGATCGTGGCGATGGAGGGCCGCTTCCATTTCTACGAAGGCTATTCGATGCAGCAGGTCACGTTTCCCGTGCGTGTGATGAAGGCTCTGGGAGCCAATACGCTGGTCGTCACCAACGCGGCCGGCGGCATGAATCCGCACTTTGAACTGTCTGACGTCGTGGTCATCGACGACCACATCAATCTGATGGGTGACAACCCTCTGCGGGGCATCAACGACGACCAACTCGGCCCGCGTTTTCCGGACATGTGCGAACCGTACTCGCGAGAGCTCAGCACGATCGCACTGCAAGCGGCGCTGGAACTTGGCATCACGGCTCACAAAGGGATCTTCGTCGCCGTGACCGGCCCGAATCTCGAAACCCGCGCTGAGTACCGCATGTTGCGCGGCATGGGAGCCGACGTCGTCGGCATGAGCACCGTTCCCGAAGTCATCGTCGCCGTCCACGCCGGCCTGCGAGTCCTCGGCTTCTCGATCGTCACCGATGTCTGCCTGCCCGACGCTTTAGAGCCAGTCGACATCCAAAAGATTCTCGCCGTAGCCGCGAAAGGTGGCGAGAAGCTATCGCGGCTGATCCCGCAGGTGCTGGCACGAATGACCGCTCGCTAGCGCTCCGCCAGATTCCATATCGTCCCTCAGGTAGTCGGCGTAGGAGGTCCGCGGCAATTCTGTCGATCGGCAATTCCGGCGCGGGAGACGGATCCAGCCGTGCTGTGAACATCAACGATGCCGCCGATGCGTTCCACATTGCTCTTCACCACGTCCATGCCGACGCCCCGGCCGGAAAGGTTGCTCACGGCATCGCGTGTGGAAATGCCTTGCAGAAAGTTCAGCAACAAAATGGACTCGTCGGTGAGTCTTTCCACTTGCTCTGCCATGAGCAGACCCTTCTCACGGGCTTTGGCCGTTTCCCTGGTCGAGCATCAGCCACTCTCCGACCACATTGACGAGTCAGCCGTTTCAATTACGGCCCCAGCGGCTAAATTCCGCCAGCGTTTTACGGGTGATTGGAAATCGGAAAGGACTATCTGGCGGCCATGTTTGAAAAAGTCGGCGACGCGAGTTTCATTAAGGGCGAGCATGAGATGCTGAAGTTCTGGGAGCAGAACCGCATCTTCGACAAGCTGCGACAGCAGAACGCGGGGAAGCCGAAGTGGAATTTCCTCGACGGGCCGATCACCGCCAACAACCCGATGGGGGTGCATCACGCCTGGGGGCGGACCTACAAAGACGCCTATCAGCGCTACTACGCAATGACCGGGCATGAGCTGCGGTACCAGAACGGGTTCGATTGCCAGGGGCTGTGGGTCGAGGTCGAGGTCGAGAAGGAATTAAACCTCGGCTCGAAGACCGCCATCGCTGAGTACGGCATCGATAAGTTCGTCGATGCCTGCAAACGCCGCGTGCTGAAGTTCGCCGCGCGACAGACCGAGCAGTCGATTCGGCTCGGCTATTGGACCGACTGGGACGATCCCGACACCCTGCGTTTGCTGGCGTCGAAGATCGGAACAGAAGAAGTCGTGACGATCACGACGCCGTCCGGCAAGACCGAGTCGGGTACCGCCAGCGAGCTGGTCGCGCGGCTCGGCAACGCAGAGTGGGGCGGCAGCTACTTCACGTTCTCGACCGAGAACAACGAGACGATCTGGGCCTTTCTCAAGAAGTGTTTCAATCGCGGCAAGATCTATCGCGGCTACGACGTCATGCCCTGGTCCGGCCGAGGCGGCAGCGCGTACTCGCAGATGGAAGTCGCGGACGGTCGCAAGCTGGCGGTGCATAAGTCGATCTTCGTGCGGTTTCCGATTGTTCGTGGTTCCGGTCAAGGGACGCAAAGGACGGAAGGGACCAAAGGGAGCGATGAAGCTCCGCAGAGTGAAAATCAAAATTCCCTTTCGTCCTCTAAGTCCCTTTCGTCCCTTCCTCAAGATCAAAACGAATACCTCTTAGTCTGGACCACCACCCCGTGGACGCTGACAAGCAACGTCGCCGCAGCGGTCAACCCCGACCTGGACTACGTCAAGCTGCGCGCCAAGCGAGACGGCTCCGTCTATTACTTCGCGAAGGACAACCTCGAATACCCACGCCTCGCAAAGGAATTCAAAGAAGGCTTCGGCCGCCCCGAATGGTCATGGCCAGCAGGCGTACCAAAGCTCAAGAGCATCGCGCAAATCTTCAAAGAGCAAGGTGGCTACGAGATCGAAGCCACACTGAAAGGCGCGGAGATGATCGGCTGGGAATACACCGGGCCGTTCGATGACCTGCGGGCTCAGAGCGAACCGGGGGGCGTGCCGTTTGATCCGCGAGTGAAACATCTCTGCGGACATCAGTGCCACAAAGTGGTCGATGGTGGTCGCGACTTCAAAGGGAACGCGAACGTCGTGGCCGGTGAGGGGACCGGCATCGTTCACATCGCTCCGGGTTGCGGTGATGTGGACCATGTGCTCGGTCAGCAGCTTGGCATCGTCGGCATCGCGCCGCTGGGTGAAGATGGAAACTTCCTCGAAGGCTTCGGCGAATTCACGGGAAAGAACTCGACGGACCCGGCGACGGCGGAGTTGGTGTTTGAAAAGCTCAAGGCGAAACACCTGCTGGTCAACGTCGAGCAGTACCCGCACATTTACCCGCACTGTTGGCGAACCGGCGACGAGCTGGTCTTTCGGCTGGTCGATGAGTGGTTCATCAACATGGACTGGCGGGACGAGATCAAAGAAGTCACCGAGGCGATTCGCTGGCTACCCGACAGCGTCAACGGCAAAGAACGGGAGCTGGAATGGCTCACGACGATGCGTGATTGGATGATCTCGAAGAAGCGGTTCTGGGGGCTGGCTCTGCCGATCTGGGTCGAGGAGTACGAAGTCAACGGCGAGAAGCGGATCGACTTCGAGGTCATGGGCTCGCTGGCAGAATTGAAGAGCCGCGCCGTCGAAGGTTGGGAGGTTCTCGAAGGTCACACGCCGCACCGGCCGTGGATCGACGCGGTGAAGATCAAGAACCCGAAGACCGGCCGGCTGATGTCACGCATCGTCGATGTCGGCAACCCGTGGCTCGACGCGGGCATCGTGCCGTTCTCGACGACGCAGTTCAACACGAATCGCGAGGCATGGCAGTCGCAATACCCGCTCGACTTCGTCACCGAATGCTTCCCCGGCCAGTTCCGCAACTGGTTTTATTCGATGCTGTCGCTGGCCACGATGATGATGTCGGATGATCCCGGCGACACACTTGGCGAGCCGGAGGGCGTCAGCCCCCGGACGGGCAACGAACGGGATGACGCTTCAGGCGGCGACGGGAACGTCCGGGGGCTAACGCCCGCCGGCTCGCCAAGAACCGCTTTGGAGAAGCGTCCCTTCAAAACCCTCCTCGGCCACCGGCTGGTGATGAACGAGGACGGCCAGCCGATGCACAAGTCGGACGGCACGGCGATCTGGTTCGAGGAAGCCGCCGAGCAGCTCGGCGTGGACACGATGCGCTGGATGTACCTGGCTCATAACCCGGCGCAAGACCTGCGCTTCGGGACTCGGCACAAGGACAAGCCGGTCACGATCGAGACCCCCGACGGCCCCACCGACCACACCGCCGAGGGCCTGCCCGTCTGCGAAGTCGTCAGCAAACCCGCCGACGAAGTCCGCCGCCAAATCCTGATCCCGCTCTGGAACAGTTATTCGTTCTTCGTGAACTACGCGAGGCT
>CAMDPX010000385.1 GCA_945905295.1 Planctomyces sp. SH-PL62
GAAAGAAGCCCTGTTCAGTACATTTACACTAATTTGAATTTGGCACTTTAAGCGTCCGAATGACATTTTTTTGAAGTGACCTGCAATTTGGACGCTTATACGCGAACACGCTTCGATTAAACCGACAGGCCCCAAGCTCGGTGGGGTTATGACATAGCGACCCCTCATGCCACCTGCTTCACGACGCACGAAACTGATGTTGCTGGTCCCGACTCTCGATCAATCGGGAGCCGAGAAGCAATTGACGTTGCTCGCCTGCCGGCTGCCTCGCGACGAGTTCGACGTGCATGTCGTCGCGCTCACGCGCGGCGGGCCGTTTGCGGATGAGTTAGCCAAACATGGCGTGCGATTGACGGTGCTCGGCAAGCGTTGGAAGTTCGATCCCGTCGCGATGTGGCGATTGCGAAAACTGATCGCAGCCGAGCAACCCGACATCGTTCACACCTGGCTCTTCGCAGCGAATGCTTACGGCCGTCTGGTGGTCGGCCAGCGACTGAAGCCGCGTCCGAAATTGATCGTGTCGGAACGTTGCGTCGATGTCTGGAAGGCCGGCTGGCAATTGTGGCTCGATCACAAACTGATCGAGCGGACGGACCGATTAGTCGGCAATTCGGTCGCGGTCGCGGAGTTCTATCAGTCGATCGGCTATCCGGCGGATCGCATCACCGTGATCCCGAACGGCATCGACATCCCGGAGCCGACACCGTTCGACCGAGATGCAGTGCTGGCTGAACTGGAAATCCCACGTGGCTCACAAGTCATTGGATTTGTCGGCCGGATGGCGAAACAAAAACGAGTCGATGATCTGGTCTTCGCGATGGCCTTAGTGGCGATTCTGCAACCGGAGCCGCATCTGCTGCTGATCGGCGACGGACCAGAACGGGACAAGCTGATGAAGTTCGCACGCGACATCGACATCGACCATCACACACGCTTCACCGGCCACCGCGCGGATGCCGCTCGCTTGCTGCGCGCGATGGACGTCTTCTGGATCGCCAGCGATTTCGAAGGGCAATCGAACAGCGTCATGGAAGCGATGGCCGCCGGCCTGCCGGTGATCGCCAGCGACATCCCGCCGAACCGCGAACTGGTCATCGACGGCGAGACCGGCTTCCTGGTCAAAGTCGGCGATCGCGTCGGCTTTCAACAGTTCGCCGATCGGTTGCTGGCCGATCCGGAACTAGCTCGCCGCTTGGGCGACGCGGGCCGCGAACGGATGCGGCAGCACTTCAGCATCGACAACATGGTCGCCGCGCACGCGCGGCTGTATTGCGAAGTGCTGCGCTCGTAGTGACCCCATTTATGGGGTCTCGCCGCATGATCGACCCCATAAATGGGGTCACTACAAGCGCTACGCCAATACGTCCTCAACCACATGGCCATGCACGTCGGTGATGCGGCGGTCGATGCCGTTGTGGCGGACGGCCAGCTTCGTGTGGTCGATGCCCATCAGGTGCAACACCGTCGCGTGCAGGTCGTAGCTCCAGGTTTCGTCCTTCGCGGTCTTGTAGGCGAACTGATCGCTTTCTCCGTGAGTCGCTCCCGCTTTGATGCCGGCTCCGGCCAGCCACGTGACGAACGTGCCGCCGTTGTGGTCGCGGCCAGTTGCTCCTTGAGTGAATGGCATCCGGCCGAACTCGGTCGTCCAGATGACGAGCGTGTCGTCGAACAGCCCGCGCTGTTTCAGATCGCGGACCAGCGCGGCGATCGGCTGATCGACCATGCTGGCGATGAACGGCAATTCCTTGTCGATGTTGGTGTGGTTGTCCCAGTTGTTCGAGGCTCCGCCAGCACCGCTCCAAACTTGCACGAACCGCACGCCCCGCTCGACCAGCCGCCGAGCGGTCAGGCAACTCTTCGCGAAATCCGCCGTCGGAGCGGCATTGGTCCCATAAGTCTTGTGCGTTTCCTCGGACTCCTTGGTGAGATCGAGAGCCTCCGGCGCGGAAAGCTGCATCTTCGCGGCGAGTTCATAGCTGGCGATTCGCGCATCCAACCGAGAATCTCCCGGCCGAGACTTCTGATGTTCGCGATTGATTTCGGCGAGCACTCGCAGCCCTTCCGCTTCGCTGTCGCGAGTAATGAAGCTGGCCGCCTTGGGCGGGAACAAATCGCTGATCGGAGTCGGTGCATTCGCCTTGATGATCGTCCCTTGATGGTCCATCGGCAGAAATGCGGAGGAGAAATTGCCGGCGTTGTTGTACGGCAGCCCGCGCGTGTCCGGCAGCACGACGAACGTCGGCAGGTTGTCGGCCAGCCGGCCCAGTCCGTAGGACATCCAAGCTCCCAGACATGGAAAGCCCGGCTGCGTGAACCCTGTGTTCTGCATGTAACTGGCGGGACCATGCACGTTGGTCTTAGTCGTCATCGCCATCAGGAAGGCCAGCTCATCGACGATCGTGGCCATGTGAGGAAGCACGCTCGTGACCCAGCGGCCAGATTCGCCGTACTGCTTCCACTCGAACGGCGACTTCATGACCGCCCCCGGCACGCTCGTCGCCGCGGCCTTGAGTCCGAAGTCCACTTTCTCGCCATGCTTCTTGATGAGCTCCGGCTTGTAATCAAACGTGTCCATCGGACTCGCGCCGCCATTCATGAAGAGCTGAATGACCCGCTTGACCTTCGCCTTGTGATGCAGCCCGCCGTTGAATTCCGGCCGAGGCGTCGGCCGCTCGGTTGCCCAACTTTCCGTCGTCAGCAACTGGTTCAGCGCGAGCGCCCCGAAGCCGCCGCCGGTCGTCGTGAGAAACTCGCGGCGAGAAGAGCGTGTTGAATCGGCGGCGTTGTGGCGAAAAGGAAACATGGAACTCTCGTTTTGACATCCAGGCGAGCGGGGCGGCGTCAGCCCCCCGGTTGTTTTGCGACGTGACGAGATCACCGGGGGGCTGACGCCGCCCCGCTCGCCAATACTCTCAGGGACAGCACGGCAGGAATCTACCGAACTTCCGCGCCGCGAGCACGCACGATCTCAACAAGATTTCCTTGCAGACGATACCGGTCGGTCCCCTCGCTCGTCAGAATGCCTCGGCCTTCGTCCAAGTGGGGAGATCATTCCATGCGTCTGCATTCGCTCTTCGGTCTGAGTTGTTACGTGCTCTTCAGTGGCCTCGCGATCGCACAATCGCCGGAGCCTCCCTGTGCGTGCGGCCAACCGAAGCCGTCTCGATTCGCTCCGCCGAGATTTTCCGCTCCGGCGATGACCTCGCCGATTCCAGTTCGATCAGAACCGTTCGTGATCGATTCCGCATCGCACTTCGGAACACCGATCGTCGTCCGCACGGCCCGAATCGAGCCGCCTGCGAATGAAATCATTCACGACTTCTCTCCGCTGCAAGTCAGCATCCCCGAACGATTGCTCAACCAACTGCTGACCGATGAGCGTTCCGAAGTCGGTGCTGTTCGCGACGTGATCGCGAAGGCTGATGTGATCGGCCGGCAGTCGACCGCCACACGTGTCGTCGTCGATGTTCGGCCCAGCAACGAATTCGCAGAGCTGCATCTCGTGCTGACCGGAGCGGTGCGGAGCGACACGATCGGCATGACCTCGCAAGCGGCCGTCAATACGCTCGGACGGCACGACGTTCTGGCAGTCAAGCCGGTCATGTTCGACGGAAATCAGATCACGACTCGCCGCCCGCGCGTGTGGGTCGATGTTCACAACGAGCATGTCGGCGCTCAGACCGCGTACGACGGGACGCTCTTCGGAGGATTCGCACGCAGCGTGGCGATCTCCACCGCGAAACGGCAGCGAACGCAAGTCGATGCGGAGACGGCGGAGCATCTCGCCGCACAGCTCGGCCCCAAGTTCAACCGCGAGGCAGATCAAACGCTCGCTCGATTCAATCGCGAATGGCGTGACGGGGTGAAGGCCCGATTCGGCAGCCTTTGGCCGCAGCAATTGACGGCGCGTTCGACCGACTCGCAATTGCTGATCTCCGCCGCCTGGGCCGATGCCCCGGCACTCGCGCAGGCGGACCTGCCCCGCGCGGCCGATGCGGACTCGGTCACCGTCCGTGTGCATGAATCGGTTCTCAACTCGGGACTGCGAACGCTCAACCTCGGCGGCAAGGCAATGACGGAAACGGAACTGCGAGAGATCTTGGAATCGTTTGTGACGAAGCTCGGCGGGCGTGTGCTGGCACGCGGAAACAAACTCGCCGGTCAACCGCTGCCAGGAACCGCCCCGCTAATTCGGCTCGGCGACAAAGACCCCGTGAGGGTCAGCATCGTTGGAGGGGAGCTACGCCTGACAGTCGTCGCCAGCATCGAAGTCGCCGGCCAGACGGTGCTCGCTCAAGACGAGATCACCGTGCCGATGTCCTCGAAATTTGAACGGGGCGAATGGCGGTTGATCCCAGGACAACTCGCGTTTGCCAAAGCCGACAATGGAGTGTCGCTCGTGGGCATGGTGGAAACGTTGGTTCGCAATCAACTGGCCTCAGCGTTTCCCGACGTCGTGCTTCCCGACTCAATTCCGTTGCCGGCGAGCATGCCGACACAACCGATGGCGTCATTGCGGCTCGCCCGCGCAGATGCCTCAGCAGGTTGGCTGACGCTTTCACTGATGTTCGGCGCAACGGCTCAACCAATTCCCGAACCGCAGCCGGAAGAGGCCGCCCCGTTCGAGATCGTGCCGCCACGGCTCATCGCCCCACCGCGACTCGAATCGCGCCGCGATCCGCGCGGCTGGTTCGATTGATCGGCGCTCGTAGTGACCCCATTTATGGGGTCGAGCCCAGCGGTATTGTTGGAGTCAACTCCCGACCCCATAAATGGGGTCACTACGAGCGCGTTTACTTTTCCGGATTCGGTCCGCCCAGCGTGACAGGGACATTCACTTTGCGTCCCTCGCGCAGCACGGTGACGATCACTTGATCGCTCGGCCGTTTACTTTCGACCACGCTCAAAAAGTCGCTTTGCGATTTGACCTCTTCGTCGTCCACGGCCACGACGATATCGGCCGCTCCGTAGTCAATGCGCGTGCCACCCAGGATTCCCGTCTTGCGAACCACCTTCGGACCGTGCAACCCCGCCTTATCAGCCGGACCGTTCGGTTGCAGTTGAGCGACCAGCAAACCTTTCTCGGTCTTCAGCAATCGCACGCCGATTTCCGGGCGGATGACTTTGCCGTGACGAATTAATTCCGGCACGACGCGAGCAACAAGGTTTGAGGGAATCGCGAACCCGACCCCCGCGCTTTGCCCGGTCTTGCTGGCGATCGCGGTGTTGATGCCAATCAGCCGGCCGTGCGTATCGAGCAACGGGCCGCCGGAATTTCCCGGATTGATCGCCGCGTCGATCTGAATGATCTGCTTGATCGACCGGTTCCGAATCTGCAGCGAACGATCGACGCTCGAAATACTGCCGGTCGTCAGCGTTCTTTCGAGTCCGAAGGGATTGCCAATCGCGAAGCACTTCATACCGACCCGCAAATGGCTGGAGTCTCCCAGCGCGACGGGATAGAGCACTTCCGGCGGTGCCTTCACTCGAATGACCGCGACATCGTTTTCTGGATCTGCGCCGATGAACGAAGCGTCGTACTGCTTGCCGTCGTGCAGCGTGACGACGACGTCGTTGGCGTCCGCGATGACGTGAAAGTTGGTCACGATGTGCCCGGCCTTGTCGAGGATCGACCCCGAACCGGTTCCCTCAGCAGTGACCTCAAACGCCAGCAGCGCCGAGTGCGAACTCTTCGTGTTGATGTTCACGACGCTCTTGTTGATCGCCTCATAGACTGCGACGTTAATCGCTTCTTCCGGAGTCAGCCCCTCGCGATTGAACAGGGCCGGCAGATTGGTCGGCGCAAACGCTCGATTTTCTTCCAACGAAAATGAAGCCCGCGTGACCCGCTCGCTGGTCTTGTCTTGAGCACCCACTGACCGCAACACGCTCTCGCTCTGCAACGTCAATGCAAGCAACGCTCCGAGAAACGCCGACACTCCGCAGCCCACATAGAAACGCATGGCATCCTCCGATGACGATCACTCTCAAAATGACCAGGCGAGCGGGGCGGCGTCAGCCCCCCGGTGCGTTCGACGCGGA
>CAMDPX010000386.1 GCA_945905295.1 Planctomyces sp. SH-PL62
TCGAGGCTGACTCCTTGCAACACCATGTCGTTCATCGCATCACCCGACGGCTTGAACGGCACGTGAGCCATCCCCAAGAACCCCGGTCCCGGCAGGTTGTACGGCTGGTGCTCCATCTTCATCGACAAGTCGATGGCCGGCGGCACCGAGGGATCGACCGGCCCATGCAGCTTGGACAACACCGATCCGATCTCCGGCCAACCTCCCTGCGGTTGCGAGCGAAACAGCCGGCCCGTCGCGCACTGAAACGACGAATGCCGGTCCTCGGCCCCGACCAGCGAGCGAATGATCGCGAACTTATCCATCATCCCCGCGACACGCGGCATGAGTTCTGAGATTTGAATCCCCGGCACGTTCGTCGCGATCGGCCGGAACTCGCCACGGACTTCGGCCGGAGCATCCGTTTTCAAATCCACCATGTCCTGATGAGGCGGACCACCGGTCAAATAGACCATGATGATCGCCTTGTGCGACGCACGAACTCCGGCCTGAGCTTCCGCACGCAGCAACCGCGGCAACGTCAATCCGCCCACGGCCAGCGATCCGATCGTCAAAAAATCGCGGCGCGGCAGTCGGTCACACAAGCGAATGTTGTCGCCGGAAATCGTCAGCATTTGATCGTCCTCGTCTGCCACTAATCGGCCAAGTCATTCATGTCTTGTAAGCAGTCTAACGCGCGATGGCATCTACGTTGACCATCCACAGACCTGGCTAAGGAATTGTTCCCAATTGCACGCCCGGAACCTGGCCCTGAGGATAACACTTCGCCGTCACGATCGGGCTGTTCGCTGGCAGTCGCAAATCGAGCGACGTCCAGTTGGCGAATTCCGGCGACGCGGCACGACTGCCGGACTCCAGACCGAGCTTCTGTTGGACTTCTTCCACGGACAGCTTTTCATGTCGGTGCCAATGACAGCCCCATTGAAACAGCACTTGTCCGGGCTTCGCGGCGTAGAGGTTGTCGTGCAGATCGAATCGCAGGTCGGACAAGGTGAGTCCGGCGGGCCGTTCTTTCAGTTCGTCTTGTTCGGCGGCCGACGGAGGTTTCGCCGAAGGAGCGTCCGCCAGCCGCCAATGGGATTGTTCCGCGAGGTCGAACCAACCGCCGGTCTGAATGTCCCGATTCCAGGCGATCAGGTTGTGGTGAATGCGATGACCGCGATTCCAGATGGCAAAACTCTCGCCGCCGCGCCCGATCCGATTCGTCACTCGGACTTGATCGCGGAATTGCAAACCCTCTTTGTTGCCGACGAGCAGGTTGCGTTCGATTTGACACCCCGCGGAACTCGACAGCGAGATCCCACCGTTCGCTCCCCACGCTCGATGTCGCGGCGCAAATCCGTTGCGAAGAATGACATTGTCGTGAGCGTGCAGCCGGTAGGAAATCTCGTAGAAAATTCCGGCGTCGTCGTTGTCGGCGATCAGGCAGTTGCGAACCGTGCAATCTTCGTTGCCGATGTCGAACCAGATGCCGTTGCCGTGATTGTCGCGAAAGGTACTTCGCTCGATCACCGCGTTCTTGCAGAGCACCAGCTTGTTGCCCCCCGCCTCCCATTCCCGCGAGAAGTTCTTGACGTTGTTGTTTTCGCAAAGGCACTCGGTGATCAGCAGATCGGCGGCGGTGGCGTTGAAACCGAGTTGCCCGTTGTCGCGGAACGCGCACCGCCGAGCGACGCAGCCAGTCCCGAAAAACGATGCGCCCGACGAATTCATCTGCTCGACGACGCAGTCTTCCAACAGCCCGTAATTCCCTTTCAGAAGAACCGCCCCATGCTGCGCCTGGTTGGCCGCGTAACGAAACCGCATTCCGCGGACGTGAATGTGTTCGCCGCGAGTCTCCCACACGACTTGCCGTGCCGCCGCCTGCACGTGATGCCGCCACTGGACCGGGTCGCGATTCATGCGGTCCCACACGTAGAGGCGATGTGCCTGCAGATCGACGAAGAACGTGCCGCGCGACATTTCCTTCAGCGCCGCCACTTGCTGCACGTGATACCCGTCGGCAATGACTTGCTCGCAGCGGCCGATCAGTTTGTGCTCAGGGTCGTCGGGATGCGCGTTGCTCGGAGACCAACCGGCGAACACGTGCGGCCACGGCGCGCTGAAGATATTGGCGTCCCCCGGCTCCCGCTGCCACTGCGTGACGACATCGGTTCCTGTCACCACAACGTTCGCGCCGGGCGCCGCCGCGAACACGATCGGCCGTTCCTTCGACCCGCTTTGCTCGACCAGGACCGACTCGCGATAAACGCCATCTTCGACGCGGACGAGGTCGCCGGCCTGCGCCTCGCGCGCGGCGCGCGAGATCGACTTAAACGGCTGTGCGGCCGTACCAGGATTGTCGTCGTTCGCCGCCGGATGCAGTTGAGCCACAACAAGCGTCCGTCCCTCCGCAGCGCGACCTTCGTTCCAGCCGCACACGGCTACGATCAGGATCACCGCCGTGAATAGGCAGACTCGCATCGGTTCCTGCGTAGGTTGCTCGTCAGTTTGGTGCATCGCGTGGCCCCTTGGAAATGACATGGACCAATCCATAACTTGACTCATGGTTGCACCTCAATCCTCACCATTCCATTCAGCTTGGGACCGTTAAATCGGCCGTAGATTCCCTCGCCCCAGCGGACTGGCTTGAGTTGTGAAACGACCTGCAATCGTTCGGCGAGCGCACCTGTTACAGCGGTCTCGGCAAGTTTCTGGCCATCCTGAGAGATCGACATCAATTTGCCGCGGAGGGTCAATTCGAAGGTCGTGGGGCCGGCAGTCCAAGCCGTGCTTGCTCCGAGGTGGCCGGGCGTCGTCAGACGATAGACCGTGCCGTAGCTCTTCCACTTGTCAGGGGCCAGAAAGGGGAACTTGGCCGCGTCCCACTCGCACGGATCTTTGGCGGATGTCGCGACGAACAAGTCGGGCCCGCTCGTGACGAGGCTCGTGACGCGCTGGCCCCACTGGTTGCTCACCGAGTAGCCGCGATTCTCGACATCGTAGGGATGAATGATCTGATCGGAGAGTTGCGGATGGTCGAACATGCGGCGAACGAAAGACCATTTTCGGGCGTCCGGTTGATAGCGCCACAGTTCGCCCCAGGGCCAGACGCCGACCAGCGGCTCGCCTCCGTAAATGACGGTTGTCTGCGCTTCGCGAGAGCTTGCCGTGACGCCTGGCAGAACCGGCGGCCAGCCGGCCCGATCCGCAATCGCTCGGCCGTCGTACTCGAACAACCGGCCCGTCGGGTACTGCCCCATCAACAGCCGGTCGTGAAAGGACATGGTCGAATAGAGCTGGTAGCTGACCTTGAGATTTGGCTCGAGCAACTTCCGCCAGCGTCCGCCTTCCAGGACGTAGAAGCCGCCGATATTCGAACCCGTCACGACTTGCTGCCCGAGCTGTCCCCAGGCGAACGTCGTTTCACCGACGACCGGCAGCGTCATCACGATGGCCTTGGTGAGATCGACTTCCCTATCCCCTGGTGTCCAACGGCAGGCATACAGCTTGCTGAAGCCGTCCTCGTCATTCTGATACGTTCGGTAGCCGCGTTCGCCGCGATTGACGTGGTAGAAACAGAGGTAACCGTTGGCGTAGAAGAACAGTTGATAGCTGCCCTGGGTTGGACGAGAAAGAACGGCCACACCGTCGTACTTGACCGTGCTGTCGCCGAATTCGAGCAACCCCTTGCCTACCCGCATGGTTTCTTGAGTTCCACCGATGTCGGACAGGCCGCGCCAGTCGTTCGTTCGGGCATCCCAGGCTTTGAGGCCGCCAAACGTCGAATGAACAGTTTCATCTCGACCGTAGAGGTACGTGCCGCACAGGTTGTTGGGGCGGGGAAGCGGCTGCACGACGAACTCGCGCTGGCCATCGACGGGCCGCACAAAGAATTGCAATGAATGCCGGTCGGCACGATTGCGAGTGTTGTAGACATTCTGAAATCCGGCTCCGATGACGAGCGATCCGTCCTCGCTGGTGACTTCAAACAGGGAACCGAAGCTCTGGCCGCGATCCGTGCCGCGGTCCGTCTCGACTTTGAACGTGATCTCCGCCGCATACCCCGACGGCGCAGTTGCCATGATGGCGACGACGCATAACACAGCCAGGCTGCATCGCATGGTTGCTGATTCCTTCTTGAGGGCTGACGGATCACGGTGACGCTTTCGGACGTCTCGTGCGCGATTGACTATTCCAGATTACGCGGCACGTTCCAGGAGTGGTATTATGCGATGCCTGACTCAACCAAACCACACCACGCGGCGACGACGATTCGCTGCTTTGCATTCAGGACACGGTCATGGATATTCGCTGCTGCGTTTCGTGGAATTGTCGCGCCGTTCGGAAAGCGGCCCGGGCGAAACTGGGAATCGCCACTTTGTTGCTAATGTTCGTCGGCGCGATCTGGCCGGGCAGGTTGGTGGTTGCCGACGAACTGAGCGTCGAACTGCAGGTCAAGCCGCGCGTGCAGCAGGGACGGATCAGTCCGTACATTTTTGGCGCCGGGATCGACCATAAAACCAATCCGCTGCGTGCGCCCAAGTATCCGGAGAGGGTGCTCCGCGACATCGGGGAGTCCGGGTTGCGAATCGCGCGCTATCCCGGCGGGTTCGTCTTTAACCGCGACGAACACCGCGGCTCGTGGGCCAATTTCTATTGGCAGGATCACATCGGACAGAATCCGGATCGTCAGCCCACCGAAGTCTACGACCTCGATACGTTTCTCCAACTTTGCGAACGCTTCAAGATCGAGCCCTTGATGCAGATCAATTTCGTCGGCGAAACCCAAGCGTCCGTGCAGGGCTACCTGGAGTACCTGGTGGGCGATGGAGACATCGACGGCGACGGCGTCAATTGGGCGGAGAAACGCAAAGCCAACGGCCGCCTTCAACCGTACAAGATCACCTACTGGCAGCTCGGCAACGAGGTCCACAGCTACCCGCAAGGCTTCCACGAAAACGTCGCGGGCGCGAAGGAATATGCGAAGGCGCTGGAGCGTTTCGTGCCGCTGGTCCGCAAGATGTCACCAGGGGCGAAGGTGCTCGTGCCGCTGATCAACATGCAACGTCCGCGTTCTGAGATGAAACTCAAGCCCGGCGCCCCGGACATCAACTTCACGACTAGCCACGAATTTGCCGTGGCATTTCTCGAAAACTTGAACGTCGACATCGACTACTTCGACTGGCACTTCTATGCAGCCAATGGCTGGAACGGGAAGTACGATTTCCTGGGAACGGACGACGAATGGAAACACCTTTACTGCTGGGGAACGAAGTTCCGCGAATGTCACGAAGTCATCAACGGGCTGATCAAAGCGAAGTGCAAACAACAGCCACCTCCCAAGCTGATCGTCGGCGAATGGTCCGCCGACTGGACCGGTGGCATCTTCCGCCAACACGAAAACAGCTTTCGCGGATCGCTGATGCGGACGATGGCCTCCGGCGTGTTCATGTCCGATCAACTGCTCTACATGATGCAGAAAAGTGTTCCCTCGGAGAACATTCACGCGGCGTTCTGGCACACCTTTTCCAACGACGCTCAAGCGTTGTTCTCGATTCAGACCACGCGCGAGCAGGGCTTGGCCTACAAGGGAAAGAGCACCGACGAAGGATACGGCTATCGCATGCCGATCTACTGGACGTTCAAGCTCCTCAGTGAGCAACGAGGCGAGTTTCTTGTCGAGAGTCGCCTGCAAGGCAACAACTCGATCGACGCCCCAAAGACCGGTTTGTACTTCGATCCGCAATATGCGTTCGCGCGCGTGACGCAGTGCGCTTCGCTGAGCGGAGATCGACTCTACGTCGCCCTGCTGAACAAGGACGCGCACCAGACCGTCGAGACCCGCATCAACATTCAGGACTGGCCCAGGAAGGCTGCCGTCGAAATCCACGAAGTGCGAGCAGACAGTTATCTCGCGGAAAACACTATCGAACGGCCTGACACTGTGAAGCTCGCCGATCCGCAGACACTCCAACTCGCGCAAACCGGCACGCTGACCTA
>CAMDPX010000387.1 GCA_945905295.1 Planctomyces sp. SH-PL62
ATTGTAAACGCGCCGGCAACAATTAGATTTGCCGGCTGACACAGCGAGACCACAATGATCGAACTCACAATCGAGCAGCATTCCTCGGCGCTGGCGGACCCGCAGACTCCCAAGCGGGTTCTCGATCCCGTGTCAAAAGAAGTTTTCGTTTTGCTGTCGGAACAGACCTACGAGCAGGTCTGTCGACGCCTCTTGGCGGCGGAATCGGGCGAGATCGACGTTGGCCGATTGGTCGACGATGCGATGTCCGAATACGACGCCGACGATCCGCTACTGGCGAGCTATCAGACGGCGAAGGGCGAATGATGGTGCAGCGAGGCGACGTCGTGACCATCGACTTCCCGTTCACGAGCGGGAGGCAAAGCAAAGTCCGCCCGGCCCTGGTCGTGCAGAATGACGCTGACAATCAACGTCTTCCCAAAACCGTCGTGGCGATGATCACCGGAAACCTGCGCCGCAGCGGTGAGCCAACTCATTTGCTGATCGACCCCAACACGGCCGACGGAAGCGGCTCAGGTTTAACCGGCCCTTCTTTGGCGGTGTTCGTGAATCTCTTCACCGTCGATCAATCAGCGATTCTGCGGACGCGAGGACATCTTTCACCCGTCCTCATGGAGCGAGCTGACGTCTGTCTGCGAGTCGCTCTCGATTTGGTCTGAATGCAACGACGTTCCCTATCGCCAGGACGTCCATCGATCAAATCACGGTGTGCGAGTCGAGCAGCAACTTCACTCTTGGTACTCCTTGAAGTCATCCAAAGGAGCGTCAAAGTCAGGAGCCATGTAGACGACGGAGCCACGCATCGCCCCCAATTGCACACGCGGCTTGGGGACCATGATTCGAGCGATCGGCTGATTCCCTTCCGTGACGATCAACTCATCGCCGGGTGCCAGTTGATGAATCAACCCACCAAGATTCGCTTGGGCCTCTTCGAGTGTGACGGATGCCATGACGTGGTCCTCTTTCCAATCTCGGCCTGTGGATTGTGTGCGACCGCAGACCATTGCGGAGACATCATCATCAACGATCGTTCAAGCAGCAACACGCAAATCGCCGCCCCTATTGTCGCTTCGGTGCCATAGGCATAAGGAACTTGGCGCAGCGTCCGATTCGTGGACAATGCCACGCGGAGTTTCAACGAGTCAGGAGGTGGCTGATGCTTGCGGTTCATGCCAAGTGGAAAGACGGGAGAGTCGTCGTTGATGAAGCGGTCGATTGGCCGGAAGGGTGTGAATTGGAAGTCCGCGCCGTGGCCGTCAACGGCTCAAACGACGACGTTGAATCCACCAACCCCGCAGCGATCGCGCGGTGGATCGCGGAGTTTCAAGCGGTTCCGCCTTTGGAAATGACGGCGGAAGAAGAAGCCGAATGGCAGGCGGCGCGGCAGGCTCAGCGCGACTTGGAACTCAAGACCTTCGCTTCCAGAAATCTGTAACACAGCAGCAGAATTCAAAAGGCCGATGCCGTGCCCTATTACGAGTTCATGTGGACCGACGAGATCATTGAGCACATCGCGGAGCATGACCTCGCACCGGACGATTTTGAGCAAGTCGTCAGTTCTCCGGACGATGTCGGCGCGAGCGACTCTTCTGGATTACCATGTGCTTGGGGCGAAACCGCCGGTGGCCGATTCATCATTTGCGTGTACGAGGAAATTGACGACCTGACCTTGCTGCCGGTGACAGCCTACGAAGTGCCGCGTCCCGGTGAATCACACTGACTCGAACCGTCGAGAACATCCCATGCCGACCGCCCATCGCCCCATCGACTTCAAGCTCACCACTGAGCAACAAGCTCGACTGCAACAGCAGCGCGAACAAATCGCCACCGAGCGTCCGCAGCTTCAAGCGAAGCTGGAACGAATTCACGAGGCCAAGCAAGAGCCGTCGTTTTGTGGCCAGCTCCGCCAAGCGATTCACAGCAGCGGGCGGCTGATCACGCACCTCGCCGCCGAGGCGGGAATCACGACTCAGCAACTCAGTGATTTCCTGGCGGGAGACCGAACATTGCGTTCCGACGTTCTCGACCGCCTGACCGCCGCCGTCGGTGCGTCCTTGATCGTCACCGAACGCAAGTAGTTCGCCGCGCGAATCCGAGGCGCTCGCGCTCGGCGCGGGTCGATGCTGGCCATCACGAATGGTCAGTTGTAGATTGTCGCCCATTCGGTGGCTGGCCACGTTGGGACGTGGCGAGCGCCGAGCATTCTGTGAAAGGCACAAGCACTCCATGCGAGGCCGATTGTCGGCCTCGATCACAATTTGAAATTGACGCGCGTGCGTCAAGCTCTGCTTCAACAGAAACGACCAACTTGAGCCGCAAGGCTCATGCAGAAAGAGGCAGTACTTGGACCGCGCTCCCGAAAGGGAGCGTCGGCCGGGTGCTGTTCTTTCTGCCCCTTGGTCGGGGTCTGTTGAGCGGCTCTGGTTTGACGCTCCTCTCGTTTTGAGAGGGGCCGAATCGAAACATCAGTCGTCTTCGAGAGGCTCCAATATGTCGGACATTCTTCGCTTTGCCTGCGGTCACTGCGGAAAACAGTTATCGGTGAAACCACAGCATGCGGGGCGGTCAACACGCTGCCCCGGTTGCCAACATCCGGTGACAGTTCCGCATCCCGATCCCGCACCGAGTCAGCCAGACAATCTCAACGTGCTGGGCGTATTCGCGTTTCACGAAAATGCCGCCAACGCATCTGATGTTGGTGAGGACACTAAGTCTGTGTTCGACGCGGCAGTGCTCGGCGCGGCACAACCAGTGAGTAATCCTGCCGATGTTAGTGCGGACGATGCGATTTCAAATCCACCGTCGCCACCAACTCTTGCCAAAGTGCTGCGGTGGTACGGTGCTCTTCCTCGAACCGCGATTATCGGCAGTCGCACGTTGCTTGTCACGCTTGTTGTTTTTGGGGGGTGGTATCTTTTGAAACCGCCTACCGCCAAAGAATCCTTCCAGGTAGTTCTGGAGGCCGTAAACAAGCGGATGAAAAATGAGCACCCCGATGTTCTCAGCTATCATGAGCCGGTCGAACGACCAGACCCAAAAGGATCTGCCGCCGGAAAAATTTTCAACGAAGAAACTGTTCTCGACCTAGAGTGGTGGTCCCGTACTCGGTGGACCTACCACATCGAAGGCTATGACATCAAGGCAACGGACTCTATCGTCACGCCGTTCACGGCAAAGATCAGTTACTTCGTGACCACAGAGTGGGCTCATCCAATTGGAAAGCCCGATGAGTTTTTCAAGGATAAACAGTCAGCAATATCGGATCGTGTTGAATGGAAGGACAAATCCAGTCGCCGTTACCTGTATACAGCGACCTTCAATTACACCGACGGTTCTTGGATATCGAAAAGCACGAGCTGGCCCTTCGTAGATGGTGAGTACCAGACTGGCGACGAGGTGCTTCGACAATAGAAATGCTTCTCATCCTCGCACGGGCATTGACGAAAACTATCAAAACGCAAAACCAATTCGTAATGACATGCCATGCGTGTACTCGGACGGAAAGTAAAAAAACGAATAGATCCAAGTTTTTTAATGACTGGCAGGCGCAGGCAAAACGTGCATCGTTCACTGAGTCATCAAGTTTTGTGTCGTCTTCAAAAAGGAGGTCAAGATGGATACTCATTCTTCACAGTCAATTTCTCGTCGCGAACAACGTGCAAGGGAAAAAGCGATGCCGGAACTCAGCCAAGAGTTTCGAGCAATCCTTGTTGGAAAGCCGTATGGCGAACGACTTCAATCCTTCCTTCGAGACAACGGCATTTCAGACATTTCGTTGGAAGTATCATTTTGCGATATCATCGCCCTCGGAGGTGCGCCCGACTTTGTACGAATCCAAAACCTCATCAATGAATGGATCGCGGGTAAAGGTTTTTCCGCGACGAATGCGTGATAATTCGGTCGGTCAAGAGTTTGCAGGCTCACGCGGGTGGCACGCCTTGCTTCAAGGCGTGTGCGAAGCATCGGAAACTTGAGTGTGACGTCCGATTACAGCAGCGTCTTGCTCAGGTTTCCTGTGCCTGCGGCACCCAGCTTCTGCGTGTTTGGGCCACCCGACCGCGGGTAGCACGTCTTGCTTCAATGCGTGTGCGAAGCATCGGAAACGATCAAAAACGGATTCGTGACTCGCACGCCGTCGTAATTTTGGCCGTGGTTCATGTCTTCGCTGAGCACTTCGTCGCAGCCTTCGTGCTTGGCCGTGGCGATGATGAGCGCGTCCCAATAGCGAAGCTGAAAGCGCTCGTGCAAATCGACTGCCCGTTCCACGAGCGATGGCGGAATTGTCGCCACATGGAGACGGGACAAGGCCCGCAGTGCTGTGCGAGCGTTGGCAACCGTGAGCAATGGCCGCCGGACGACCGTGGCGTGGAAGAACTCGCCGAGAACCTGCGTGGAGATGACACCGGTCGTCGTGGCCGCTGCGTTCAACAGCAGCGACCGAGCCACCGCCTGTTTTGTCGGCTCCGAATCGTCGTAGGCATAGATCACGACATTCGTGTCGAAAAAGCGTTTAGCGGTCATAGAGTTCGTCACGCTGCTTCCACAGTTTGCCACCGAGTGGACGACTCACTTCGTGGAACGACTTTTCTAATTCTTCCACGGAGCGGTGTCGGACGTCGAAGTCTTCGCGACCTAACTGATCCAACAATTCCTGGACGATTGCGTCCACCGTCGTCTGCCGCTGCTGCGCAATTCGCTGCGCGGTTCTGGCCGACTGTTCGTCGATACTGAGGGTCAAAGTCGTCATCCATCGTTCTCCAATTTCGCTGAGCCAGCATAATCGAGGTCCGGCGACATTCAAACACGACGATTTCAAATTTCGGCCACCTGTGCCGATTACAGACTAAGGGATCGAAGGATACTCGACCGAGCAAGCGCCGCTGTGTTTTTCGCTGTGCTTCGTTTAGGAGATTCCGGTCCATTCCTTGTCTCTCATGGCCGGAGGTCAGCAAGGTGGCTTGCAGCGTTCGCCGAACATTGATCGGCTGGCACCGCAGTCAAAACAACTTGCCCTTCGCTTGGACTCGCAGTACGGTGAATGCATCACTTTTCAGCGGGAGGATTGAATGAGCCAACTCAGCGTTTTTTCTGATGTTCTTGAGGCGGCAGAGCACCTCGACGCGGAGGCTCAGTGCGAATTGGTCGCGGTGTTGACTCGCCGATTGGCAGAGCGTGGCCGGGAGCGTGTGGCTGCCACTGTGGTTGAAGCCCGGCGTGAATTCGCCGCAGGTCAGTGCGAAGTGGTCAGCGCAGGCGACTTGATCTGCGAGGGTCAGTTGTGAGACGTCTCCTATTGCGGTCGCCGGCGTTCGCACGGGACTTGCGGGCTTGGCTGAAGTCTCATCCGGGAACTGCGGACGCCCTTGCGGCGGCGCTGGAGCAACTGTCGGCGGACTCCGCTCATCCGTCGCTGCGGACTCACAAGTTGCGCGGGGCACTGGCTGATTGCTGGGCCTGCAGCGCGGGCTACGATTTGCGTGTGGTGTTCGAGTTTGTGCAGCACGAGAAAGCGGAAGCCATCCTGCTGCTGGCTCTCGGAACCCACGACGAAGTGTATTAACTCGAACTCAGACTCTCTCATGTCCGGAGGTCAGCATGGTGGCTCGCAGCGTTCGTCGCGTGTTGGTGGCTGGGTTGTTGATGGCGTTGGCGGCGCTCGGCGCGGGTCTCCCGACCCCGTCGCTGATGGGGGCGGAGAAGTCTTTGAATGTGCTGTTTGTGGTGTCGGACGATTTGTGTCCGCGGCTGGGTTGTTACGGCGATCCGTTGGTGAAGTCGCCGAACATTGATCGGCTGGCGGCGCGGGGCGTGCGGTTCGAGCGGGCGTATTGTCAGTTTCCGCTGTGCAATCCGTCGCGAGCGTCGTTCCTCACCGGGCTGCGGCCGGACTCGACCGGCGTGTTTGAGAACTCGACGCAGTTCCGCAAGAA
>CAMDPX010000388.1 GCA_945905295.1 Planctomyces sp. SH-PL62
TCGGTTTAATCGAAGCGTGTTCGCGTATAAGCGTCCAAATTGCAGGTCACTTCAAAAAAATGTCATTCGGACGCTTAAAGTGCCAAATTCAAATTAGTGTAAATGTACTGAACAGGGCTTCTTTCCGATTAAACCGACAGGCCCCAAGCCGGATGGGGTCTTCAAGGCGAAAGTCAGACAGTCGAACTACAGAGGTTTCAGCGTTCAAATCCGCACGGCGATTCCGCGATCGGCCATGAAGCGTTTGGTCTCGGCGATCGTGTACTCGCCATAGTGAAAGATGCTGGCCGCGAGCGCGGCGCTGGCATGCCCGATCGTGACGGCGTCACACAGGTGTTGAGGGCTGCCGGCTCCGCCACTCGCGACGACGGGAATACCCACGGCATCGGCAACCGCGCGAGTGATCTCCAAGTCGTAGCCGTCTTTCGTGCCGTCGGCGTCCATGCAGGTCAGCACGATCTCGCCGGCTCCGAGTCGTTCGACTTCGCGTGCCCAGGCGACCGCCTCAAGACCGGTCGCGATGCGGCCGCCGCTGATGTGGACATCCCAGAACTCGCGGCCGTCCTTTTGGACTCGCTTCGGGTCGATGTTCACGACCGTCGCGCAACTGCCGAACTTGCGAGCCGTCTCGGTGATCAGTTCCGGGGTGCGAACGGCGGCCGAGTTGATGCTGACCTTTTCGGCTCCCGCCTGAATCAGTTGCGTCACATCCTCGATCGTGCGGATGCCTCCGCCGACGGTGAACGGCATAAAGATCGTGTCGGAAACTCGCCGCACGACATCGAGCATGATCTGCCGCGCCTCGTGGCTGGCGGTGATGTCGAGGAACACGAGTTCGTCCGCCCCTTGCTGTTCGTACCGAGCAGCCACCTCAACCGGATCGCCCGCATCACGCAGGTTCAAGAAGTTGACCCCCTTGACGACTCGGCCGGCATGAACGTCGAGGCATGGAATAATTCGCTTCGCAAGCATGTGAGTTTCTCACTCCACCAAAAGTAGGTTGGGACTCCGTCCCGACACTGTTCTGTCGGGACGGAGTCCCAACCTACGGGATCGTCCAATCTTCGAGTTCGAGACCGGGCACAACTTCAAAGTCAGCCCGATTGCGAGTCACCACAATCGCTCCAGCTTCTAAGGCAACGCACGCGATTCGCAGGTCCATCGTTTTGATTTTGAGTCGAGCCTTCTTGAACGCAGCGACTCGGGCCGCAGCTTCCGCCGAGTAGGAACAAATCTGTAGACGTGACACGAACCGAATCGAATACGTCATCCCCTCGTAGGCGGCGACCAATTGCCGATCGGTCTTGGCTTGGCGCAGCAGTGTGTACCAGCCGGTGAGCTGTTCCTCGATCGTGATCACCGAGGTTGCCAATTCGTCCTGAGAATGCTCGGACGCGCGTTTACAAACCGTTGCATGGCGATCGGCGAAAAGCGTCAGCAGATCAGTGTCGAAGAGATATAAGCTCATGACGCGTTCGCTTCGCGAAGGGCGTCTCGTTCCGCCTCTTCCCGATCGACGAGGTCGCGATAATCCGCCATTGCCTTTTTCCATTCCTCCAACAGCGGATGCCCCTGCAATCCGCCAGCGAATTCGATCCAGGGATTCGGTTCATCTTCCAATTCGAAGTTGACGAGTTCCTCGCCACTCGATTCGACGCCGATAATTTCCGAACCATCCGCAAGACGCGCACGCAAGGTTGCCTGCAGTTGCCGAATCGCTTCATCTCTCGATTCTGCTTCCACGGAGATTTCAATGGGGTTACGAGTCGAGGCACGAAAGCCTCGGCCGGCGATCGGTTCAATCAATGTGGTGATCTGCATGACAACTTCTCCTTCGTTACCCGTCGAAAGTGATCTCACCTTAGCAAGATCGTCGACCGTCGCCAGCCCAGTCTATTCCGCAACGAGCTGGACGGCATCCACGATGACATAGCCGTCGGTGTCGGCGTTGCTGATCGTGATCTTCGCCGGCTTCGACGCATCAAACGCGAAGACGCCGACAGAACGAAAGCCTTCTTTGGTGGCGTCGTGTTGGTTGAGCTTCACCGTCTTGTCGCCTTCGCCCGAGCCAATCGTGACGGGAACGTTCTTCGCGCGATTGGGATTGAGTGTGTAGGCGATGCGGACGTCGTACTTGCCGGACTTTGGAATCTTGAACGTGAACTCGGCGCGGCAACTTCCCTTCGCGGTGTTGTTGTCATGAATGTAGTCGGCTCCGACGAAGCCGCCGGTGGATGTGCTGTGTGTCCAATCGCCGGTCAGCTTCGCGTCGCTGTTGTCGATCACGAGACCCGGCAACTTGGCGGCGTCGATGCCGGGCGCGCGCTTCGGTCCGGTCCAGTCGAGGACTTGTTCGTCGGCCAGCAGACGCTCACGCAGCTTCGCATAGGGAACTTCTTGCACGGAGGTTTTGGCATCAATTGCCATCGCAGCAGCGGTCGCGGTCGATTGGCCGAGGACCATGAAGACCGGCTCCATGCGGATCGAACCGTAAGAGATGTGCGACGCGGCGAGACAGACCGGCACCAGCAAGTTCGAGCATTGCGACTTCTTCGGCACGAGACTGCGGTACGAGATCGCATACGGACTGAATCCGCCGACTTGCACGTCTCCTTCGTTCCAGGCGCGGCCGTCCTTCGCATAGCGCTGCGTGTTGTGCGAGTCCATCGTATAGGCGGCGAGACCCACGGAATCCTCGGCCACGACGCGGCCCTGGCAGTTGTGCTGCGTCATCACGTAGTCGGAGATCATTCGCCGAGCTTCTCGCACATAAAGCTGATGCGGCCAGTTGTCGTTGTCGGTGAATTCGTCCTTCGCCATGCCTAGACGCTGGAAGTGCGACCGCACGGATTCAGGGACGCGCGGATGATTCGCCAGCGACCAGAGCAGGCCGCTGGTGTAGCTGATGTGTTCTTTGTAGATCCGTTCGCGAGTCGCGTAGTCCCCCTCCGGGTAGTCGTAGTTCGCGCCGATGAAGTCGGTGCTGATCGCGAAGTTGTTGTTCGTGTCGGTTTTGCGATTCGGCATGAAGATCGGATTCCAGGGAATGCGTGTGTCCCCCGCCTCGCAATTGCGGAAGAGCAACTCCCACCGCTTCTCGTCGTAGTCGGCCGGCTTCGGCCACGCTCGGCGGTTCTCGGCGACGTCGGTCGTGCAGAGCCGCAAGTTGTAGGTCTGCACGCGACGGTCCTCGGCTCCCTCCTCGCCCGGATCACCCGCTTGAACTAGCGGCAACAGCCCGCTCGTCGGATCGCCGGGCTTCACGAACGGATCGACCGCTTTGATGAATTGATGATGCTTCGCGTTCTTCGTCTGCACCCCGTTGAGCGTCTCGTCGTACTTGGCGTTCGCCTCGCGACCGACGTGATACGAGACTCCCGCCTTGGCCATCAAGTCACCTTCGTAGCTCGCGTCGATGAAGACCGAGCCGGTGAATTCCAATCCGCCCTCCAGGCGAATGCTGCTGATCCGGTCGCCAGCTTTGATGACGCCGTTTTTCAAATCGAGCCGCCCGGTGACGACCGGCACCTTGGCCTCTTTGAGCATCTCACGATAGATCGCCTCGGCGACGTGCGGCTCGAAGGTCCACATCTCGGTCTCGCCCACTTGGCGATTGCTCCGATAGTTCTCGCGCTTCTCCCACTTCCATCCGTCGTCCTTCGCGTAATGCTCGGCGACGCGGCGATAGAACGACCGGGACAACCCGCCGATCGCGGTCTTGTTCCCGATGTCCGTCGCTCCGAGTCCGCCGGAAGTCAGACCGCCAAGATGCCTCGATGGCTCGATCAGCACGACCGACTTCTTCATCTTCGTCGCTTGCACGGCCGCGATGATCCCGCCGGAGGTGCCGCCGTAAACGACGATGTCATAGGGCGGACTTTTTGTGGCGACGTCAGCGGCCACCAGCGATGTCGGACACAGCATCGCAATTACAAGCCAACAAACAGAACCGCGCATATTGTCTTCCTTCGGAGGGCTTGCCGACAAAACCTCAGCCGAAATGGCTGATGTCCAGAGCCGACATTTTTCCGAAGGATGGCGCGTCTGGCGAGTGACTCAAGAAAATCATTTGGGACAAACCAATCTTCCGGCCGTGGCCCCAACGGGGACTGACTCGAAAGCCCAGGGCGCAGCCCTGGGATTGCGCCGCAAAACAATCCTTGAAGGCCCATCGGGCCGTGACTCGTCGTTTTTCGTCGTTGGGTGACGGCCCGTTGGGCCTTGTTGAATTCGTGTGTGTCCTTTTCCCAGGGCTATCGCCCTGGGCTTTCGAGTCACGCCCCCTTGGGCCTGAAATCCTGGATGCCGGTGACACCCAAATTCACTTCACCACAGAAACACAAAAAGACACAAAGAGCAGAGCCCTCTTTGTGTCTTTTTGTGTTTTTCGTGGCCAATCAGTTGCCGCCTATTTCCGGCTCGTTCCCGGCTTCTCTGGCAGAGCGGTGCGGATCGGGTTCTGGCCTGCGCCTTTGAAGCTCGGCCCGCTTCCCGGTTTGGTTGTGGCGGCATCGTCGTCCGCTTCGCCGGTTTGTGTTTTGGAATTCGAGGGGACTGACTTGGTCGTCGCGGTCGAGTTGCTGCCGTCGGTGGCTTTCCAGGCGGAGACGGACCAGTGGTCAAAGGAGTCGGCCACGCTGCCGCCGAGATCATCCAGCCAGCCTCTGAAAACCTTCGTGGTGACCCCTTCGTTGGCGACGACTCGTTGCAGAACGAAGCGACGATTCGTCGCGACGTATGCGAAGAATTTGCCACTGCCCAAACGGTCGTTGTCGCTGAGCAACCGCAACAGCGCCGTGCGCGGCACATCGGCCGACGACTTCGGCAACTGGTCGAGCCATGCCATCAGCCAAATCGCCGAGCCGTCCTGGCTGAGCACGGCGGTCATCGACAAGTCCCACTCTTCTTTGTTGTGGATCGCTTTGAATTGGAAGTCGTAGCGGCTATCGACCTTGGTGGCTTCCAGGCCCATCGCCTTCAGCAGGTTGCCGAGCTGCTCTTCGTTGATCTGTCCCGGCTTGACGACCTTGGGAGTTGCGGCAGTCTTAACCACGGGTGCGGGCGCGGGGTCAACCGCTCGCGCGGACTCAGTCAGAAACATTGCCGCCGCCGTCATCACGGCTCCGGCCCAGATGCCACTTCGCAAAGACATTTTCATCACTCGACACTCCTTTGTCGAAAACCGCTTCGCGTCGTGCAGATCACAGTCGCGCGTCACTCTGCGGCAATCAGGTAATCCAGACAGATTTGGGACCACGTCTCGAACTGGTCGCGATCGCGCGCCAATTCCGCAGGCGTGGCAAAGCCTGTCTGGATTATCGACTGTTCGCGGGGGCGAACTTGGGGCGCGTCCAACTCAAATATGTGAACGATTCCCAGATGGACCTTACCAACTTCGGTCAAGTCGTCGTTGATCAGCCCCACACAGCGGTGCCGATAGCCGGATTCCAAGAAAACTTCTTCTTCAATCTCGCGCCGCATCCCTTCCAAGTACGACGAGCCTTCAGCGTTCTCATCAATCGAGCTGATGTGCCCGCCGATCCCGACCGATCGTTTGCCGAGCAACCGCGACTCCCCCTGCCCTTTGTCGCGGCGGTAGGAAAAAATCTCACCACCGCAGCGAAACACGCAATACGGGATGAGTTGTTTGAAGCTGGGGTCTTGCTCCATCTCATCACGCGGTCGATAGCTGGTGTAGGCCGGATCGAGCAGCGTCTTCAAGTAACGATCGGCGTCCGGGCTGAACCCTTGGAAGTACCCGACTTCATGAAACAGCAGAGTCGGAACAACGAGCACTTGCTCGACAGTCGTGGCGATGGCGGTCATTTCAAAATCCTCCTTGCAGAGTGGTGATGAGTCTCGATGAGACGGAGGGGTCGGGTGTTCAAATTTCAAAATTGCCTAGGCAATTTTGAAATTT
>CAMDPX010000389.1 GCA_945905295.1 Planctomyces sp. SH-PL62
CTCGCCTCGCGAGGGCTCGTGCCTTACCTCTCCTGGTCGGCCCGTGACGTCAACGTGCCGACAAGTCCGATGAACAAAGCCCCCTCCACGCAATCGCAGTGCCAGTGACCTCCCTTGATTCAAGGGGTAAAGGGGCGCTGCGCCAGGGGGCTTGGGGGAACTTCAAAAATCAACCGAACAAAACGTACAAATTCAACAGGCTGGCCAGAGCGTGGGTTCGGTGATTGCCCCACACTCTGGCGAGTGTGGCTACAAGCCCCCCGGTCACGCCGCCGCGTCGTCACTCATTGACACTGACGAAACCTCGCCGCTTGCGGAGTTCGTTGAGGTTGTGTCATTGGGCGCGGGGGTTGTGTCAGAGTCGTTTGCGGGATCGCTTGCCGATTCCATCAACACGAACACGGCTGTCGGTCTCCCGCCGCTCTTGCCCGGTGAGGATTGCTCCCAGTGTCCCAAGCCGGCCGCGACCAGAGCGTTCAATGTCTGCTCGGCATCGTCCGCCGACTTGAACCCGGCTCGTGATCGCATCAACGCGCGAACGGTCAGCCGTCCGCCGTGTTGCTCGGCCGCGTCGATGGCCAGGCGTCGCCGCCGGCTTTCTTCCGAGTCGTCACCGTTGCCGAGCAGCGCGGACACCCGCTTCGCTTCATTCGCGAACCACTTCACCAGCACGATGGCCGCATCCATGCTCTGTTCATCGACCGCGCTGGTGGTCGCGGGCGTGTAGCCTTCCGCTGCCCAGCGAACCAATTGAATGAGCAATGCCAGCCGCGGCGCGTAGCATTCCAGCTTAGACCACGCCGCCGCAAGATCTTCGCCGAGCAACGACTGCTCGCGGTTGTGAGCGTTGAAGAATCGGACGAACTTTTCTTTCGCTTCCGACGACAACGGCAACGCGATGGGAACCGGGTTGCCGTGTTCGTCCGCGCCGAGGTCGAGCGACAGCAGCCGTTCGACGATGTGCCGATAGGCCGCGTCCGATTCTTCCGAGACGTCCGCTTCGGACCATTGCTTCGGGCGTCGTGGCGGCATCGCTACCAGCAGCCGAGCCAGCAAGCCGTTGTCCCGCAACTCCGGGTTCGATGCGACGCGAGACATCACCTTCGGCTGAATCCCACCCGTCACCGAAATACAGGCTCGCGGAATGTGTCGGCATTGGTGATCCGTTTTCCGATCGACGGTGATCGGCCCCGCCCGATGAATCGACAGCCAGCGTTCGACATCGGAACCGCGACCGCTGCGATACTGATTGAAGCCGCCGAACCAACCGGCCAGTTCGTCACAGCACAGCGTCAAGCCTCGCGGTTGCTGCTCCAACAGCGGCGCGAGCGTCTCCACGGTCAGGTCATCGACCAAATACCGCTTGGCAACCGGTTTGGTGAGCGGCAGCGGAATCGCATCCCCGCGTTGCCGGCCGCTCCGTTTCCATTCTTGAACTGCCGCGTCGTACTCGTGCTTGGCTTGGTCGTATTGCTGTCTCGCTTGCCGATACTCCGCGAACGCCGCCGACTGAATCGCGTCCAGCGGTTCTTTCGCGAGTGCCCACGCTGGCGACTTCATCGTTCCTGATGCCGAGACAATCACCGTCCACAGCAAACACGGCTCAGACCATTTCCGCTTGAGCTTCACGACGCGCGAGTTTCCCACCGCTCCGGCCAGGACACTCAGCATCGGCAACGCGATGTAACACGGATCGCACCGCAGCGCGTCCGCCGCTTCCGTGATGAACCGATCCAACGGCCACGGTAACGCCTCGACCGGGAACCTGACGAAACCACCCGCCCCCGTTGACGAATCCTTGCCGCCGCTCGCTCGATTCGTGGTTTCGTCAATGTCGATGACCGACTCCGCCAACGTCGCGAGCATCGGCCGCAGTTCCTCCAAGCCCGCTTTCGAGTTCGCCCGCTCGACCACGCTCACCGCTTGCTGAATCAGACAGCGACGGATCGCATCCTCACGAACCAACCGACAGTGATATTCGACGTGTGCCGCGTTCGTGACCTTTTCGAGCAACTCCGTCAACGCCTCATAGCCGCCGACTTCATCGACTTTGCCGATCCGCTCCAATTCGTCCGCCAGCAAGCGCGTCCCCGCCGGCTTGCCTTGTGACCGGAGCGACAACATCGCCTCGAAAATCACCCGCCGGTCAGCATCGAAGAAATCTTCCGGCTTGAGCAACCCGGCCACGGTGTCGAGACAAGCCGGCTCGACCATCACGCAACCGAGTACGTCACACTCCGCGTCCGCATTGTGCGGCGACACTCCCCACGATTTCTGAGCACGAATAGAATCCATCCGCTGAATCCTCGATTGAAGACGCCCGGCCGGTCTCGACCACCGATCGGGCGTCGGTGTTTTGTGTGATTGCTTCACCCGCGACACTCGTGCGAGCGTTCCAAGCCGCGACGATCAAACGCCGTCGCCGTTGCCATCAAAGAGCAGCCGTTGCGACTTCCGAGAGTCGTCATCAGTCCGCCACAACCGGAGCAGCCGCCGCAACGTGTCTTTGTCCGCCGTAGCGAAGACACCTTGCTTGGATCGGTGGCGCGATTCCCGCTGCGACCGCTCAACGTCCCGTTCGACGATCAATCGTTGAGCCACCAGCCCCGCGACCGCCGCTCCGATCCATTGAGGCGTCGCCACCGATTCGGGGATCAGTCCAAACTGTCGGGCGTCATCCATGCTCGCCAGTCCGGTCGGTGATTCGACCACCGCCCGCACCATCGCCGTTTGAACGCGCCGAATGACTTCGGTTTTCGGGATCATGTCCGACCCCCTTTCCGCGTTGTGCGTCGAACCGTTTCGGCTTCAAACTCCGCCAACCGTTCCACGAACTCGCGCCGATTGGGACAGTTCCACCGCGACCACAGCTTGAGCGATCGCACGGACCACAACTTCACGCCGCCGATCTTTGTCGCCCTCGGAGTCGCTCCCGATGAATCCCAACGCCACCACGTCGCGAGACTCACGCCGTTCAATTCCGCCGCTTCATCGGCGCGAACATGCAAGCGAGGTAGCCGGCTCGTCATCTTCTTTCGCTTCGCGAGCCGCTTCGGTGACGACTCGGCGTCATCCGCGAGCGACAACATCACATCCGGGGAGGTGTCAGCCATTGGACACCCCGCTTTTCTTTGGTTGCTCACCGTTCTCGGTCAGCTTCTCCGCGTCACTGGCAACACGGAGCAGCCGGCGCAGCATCGCCGCTTCACGTCGATTGCGAGCGAGCCGCTCGCGAACCGTTGCCGCCGCAGGAAGCGATAGCTCGGCAGCGTCTTTCGTTCGATCCGTCACGTTTGGGTCTCCGTTGAAGTGCAAAACTCAACAACGGAGGGACGCTACTTTGCGAGCGTTGGCGGATCGTGGGAGCTAGCGCTGGAAATGCGCTGGGGGTTCCTTTCTAATGGCTAAATCGCAATACCTAGTCCGCTGGTGTGAGTGGACTGAAGTGGGTACAACCCGCCCGCTTGCTTGAGAATACGGTGCTGCCCAAACAACGCCGCTCATTGTTGGACCGTTAGTTATGGCACTCCAGATCCGGCTGCGCAACTCTCAGAAAGCGGACCTGTCTGTAGTCCGTGATCTAGGTGCAGATCGCGTTTCCGCGATCATTGCGCGAGTTGCTCAACTGACGATCGGGGCGATGGATCGTAAGTTGGTTCGCCAAATTGCCATCGAGGAGCTTGGGCAAGCTGAAGATAAAGCGGATGGTCTCATCCGTTCCTTGTTCTCTTTATCCACATTGTGCCGACAGGGTGGGCATAGCGTAGGCGACGTTCTCGACGCCCTTCGGCAAGCGATTCGCCAAGATTCGGGCTGGTCTGAAGGCGAATTAGCGAAGTGGACCGAAATTGAGCCGAAGTTTGCGGAGTTGATGGAGTCGCGTTTCGTCCGGCACTGACCACTTCAAAAACTACGCCGCTAGTGAAAACGGCCGATCTGGAGTTGATCCGATTGGTTCTACCCGCCGGCAAGGAGATTGCCACTCACAAAGCACCGGGAGAAATCACCGTGCAATGTCTGGAAGGGCGAGTCGCCTTCACGGCGAACGGCAAGACACAAGAACTCGCTGCGGGCCAATTGCTTTACCTGACCGCAGGCGAACCACATTCCCTGAAGGCTATCGACGACACTTCGCTGCTGGTGACGCTCTTGGTGGGCAAGCATCCATAGGCGTCGTGTCGGAGATGCTGTCGCCGCTTGGTGTCGGCGAGCGACAAGTTGAAGAAATGGCATGAACGACAGAAGCTGTGCTCGAAGGAAATGCATTCGTGAAGAAAATGCTGTTGCAGTACGACTGGGACGTGATTGCCGGAGTCTTGGCGGCCGTCATCGCCCTGATCTTGCATTTCTTGCACATCGCCGAGGGTGATGTCGTTCTCGCGATCATTCTGACGCTGTTGGCGTTGTTGCTCCTGCGCGACCTGCGAGCCGAGAGCCGCAACCATCGTTTGGCGGAAGAGGCTGAGCACATCCATCAGCGGTTACGAGACGTTCAACAAGCACTCATTCCGCCTGATGCGCTGCTGATCGGACCTCAGCGACTGCGGCCAGAATTCGAGCGATTCGCACTCGCTGCCCACGGCGAGCTGACTTGGTACAACGTCTGCTGTTTGATGTTCAAACGCCAGGAAGTCTTCGACGCCACGCTGCGGCTGGCCATTGAAAATCCTCATGTGACTTCGATCCAGTTGATTTGTGACGAAAGGGAAAAGGCACTGTGGGAATCTGAAGTTCTGCCCAAAGTCCAGCAGTGCGACGGAGGCAGCAAGGTGCGAGCGCCGCTATGGGGACAAGTCCCGGAAACGATCTCGTTCATTGTGGCCGACACCGATGCCAAAGGGCGTGCCGAAGTCCTATTGAGTTTCTGGGGCGAACCCTTCATGGCCCGCACTCTTGAGCGAAGCGTCCCCCGTTACATTTTCCGAGTGCAACATCATTCGGAACTCGTCGGTCGGTTGGTGGAGTTGGTTCGAGCGCATCGTATGCGGACTTGATTAACCCGCACCAACTGCGCGATGCCGACTTCCGCCGCGAGAAGCAACTCCGCACGAGGGGACCACCTCACCTTGTTGGGGCGGTTAGCTCAATCACGATGAAGAACCGCAGCAGGATTCCAAGATGAGAACCACGTTCATGATTCAATTCCTATCCGCAATGTTGATCGCGCTTGCGACCGTCGTCTTGGCAGATGAACCCCGAACCGGCGGCTTGCCGATTTCGTTTTCGGTGGAGAAGCCGGGGCAGGTTTCGGCGGCGGTTTATGACTCGCAGGGGCGGCTTGTTCGGGAGTTGCTGCATGCGGTGCCGATGGCGGCGGGCAGGCAGTCGCTGATTTGGGATGGGCTTGATCGCGATGGCAAGTCGCTGCCGGCGGGCGAGTACTCGTGGAAGTCGTTGCAGACTCCGGGGCTGAAGGCGACGTATCTGCTGAGCGTCGGGTCGAACTATCCGCCGGGGAACGATTGGCGGACGGCGTGTGGGCCGGGGACGCATCATGCTCCGTTTGGAATCGCGGTGGATCAGACCGGGATCTACGTGTCAGCTCACACGACGGAGAACATCGAAACCTGCATGCTCAAGATGACGCCCGACGGCAAGCAGCGGCTCTGGACCGCGCTGCATGCTCGAGCGTGGGATGGAGCACTGAGTCGTTTGTAGTCCCGGCTTCAGCCGGAATTTCGGCAGCGAACGCTTCGGCTGCTCGCGACTTGCCGCCTGAAGGCGGGACTACGAACGCTTCGGCCAACGGTCTCAACAACAAAGCAACCAACCATAGGAGATTTGATTAGGGGGCGAGGAAGAATTACTCCGTGTTTTTAGCGGAGCGAGGTTTGATGGTGTAGTTCCATCGTGGGCAGACCTCGTGGCGGTGCAGATTGAGC
>CAMDPX010000390.1 GCA_945905295.1 Planctomyces sp. SH-PL62
TCAGGTCGGGGGTTGTCCTTGTCGCTGTCGTCTTGCCGGTTAACCGTTGCAGGCTTTTCGCCCGACCTGAAAAAGACTCCCGACCCCGACTCGACGAGATACGGCCGCCGCCAGCCATCGCATTCGCTGATCCAGAGAAACTTCCCGCCGTTCTTCAGCCAGCGAAACGGATTCTCGTTTTCGAGCCATGCCGGATCGGTCTCGGTCAGGATCGTGCGTGTCGCTCCGGTTGCCGGATCGGCGAGCATCACGCGGTTTGTGTTCTGCAATCGGTTGAACTGTTGCAGCGCGACCTGCTGGCCGCTGGGAGTCCATTCCATCTGAGCGAGGTAGTGGTTCCGCGGATCACCGGGGACATCGAGCCATCGCACCTCGCCGCCGCCTGCGCTGACGACTCCGATGCGTGCCGCCGAGTTTTGTTCGCCGACCTTCGGATACCGAATGCCGATCGGCTTCGAGTACGAATCGTCGGTGTTGTTGATGAGAAAGAACTCGCGCACGCCCGAAGAATCGAGTTGCCAGAACGCGATCGACTTTCCATCGGGGCTCCAGCGATAGCCGTCGCGCAGGTCGAGTTCCTCTTCGTAGACCCAATCCGACGTACCGTTGATGAGCGTCGCCGAACCGTCCTTCGTCAAAGGCGTGATGCTCATATCCGCGAGGTTCTGGACGTAGAGATTGTTCTCTCTCACAAACGCGACGCGGGACGCATCGGGCGAGAACTTGGCGAACATCAGTGTCGCCGGCTTCGCATCTCCGCCGAGCTTCTTCAATTCGCGAGTCGCGATGTCGAGCACCCAATAATCGCCGCGTGTGTTCCGCCGCCAGACGCGGCGGCTGTTCGTGAAGATCAGCACTTTGGATTCGTCGTCGGAGAACAGAAACGATTCGACGTTGAGCGGCTTCTTGTTCCCTTTATCGTCCTTCGCCGCATCGGCCGGAATGAACGAATCACCGGGGACAACAATCTTGGTTTCATCGCTCCCCGTATCGTGCCAGACAATCTGCCGTAGTGCAGGCGGCTCGCCTGCAACCGGCTGCACCCCAGCCGGCGGCTTCGGCCAAGTCTCAAACGTGAAGTAACCGGCCCCACGCTTTTTCCAGAGAATCGTGCCGACACCCTCTTCGTCGAAGTCCGTTGAATTGAAGATGCGATCGATCGTCAACAGCGATTTGTCGATCTCGGCGGCCTGTTGCGCGTTGGCGAGCCGGGTGGCGTCAGCCCCCGGACTTGGTTTCGCATCCGTCCGGGGGCTAACGCCCACCGGCTCGCCAGTTGCTTGTTCCGATCGCTTGACCGCCTTCTCGCGAATCTGCCGGCGAGCCTCATTCAGCCGTTCCGGCCAGACGAACTTCGGAGCGGTCGTCGGGTCGTAGCCGGCGAGATGATCCTTCAGTCGCGTGATTGGCTTCGTGTAGACGAGCTTCGTGTCGCCGAAGACTTCGCGGCACATCTCGGCCAGGCCGGGATCGTATTCGAGCAACTCGGCCCGCGTGTTGACGTGGTTGTGGTCGTGGTCATTCTCGCGATTGTTGTCGAACCAGGACTGCACTCCTTCGGCGAAGTATTCGTGATGATTGGTCGCCGCGTACTTCCCCTTCCACAGGCCGGCGGTCATTGCTCGGTCATAGGTTTCTTTGAGCCGGCGGTCGAACGTCGGATCGACGTTGACCATCCCGCGCAGATGGATGTTGTGCGCGAACTCGTGGATCAAGATGTTCTCGGTCGAGTACGGGTCGCCGGGATAACCCAGCAAGTTCTCCTCGCCGCACGAGCAAAACGGATCGGTCTGCGACCCGCCGGTCCCGCGAGCCCGTGCATCCCAGTAATCCTTGGGCTTGAGCCACGCGAACTCCGGGACGTCGGTCGTGAACTCGTTATGCGCGATGACGCACAATCGCGAGCCGCTCTTGATCATCGCGGCTTTGACATCTGGCCGTTTCGCCAACATCAGATCGACGAGATACGCGGCCTCTTTCAGCGCGTAATCGTTGACCTTCTCCGACGCGACGATCGGATACCCGCTGGCGCTGAGGAACTTCTTGTGAAACGGATCGACCTTCAGTTCGGCAGGCGGAGCGGTCACGCGCGGTTCGGCCGCATTCGTCAGAGGCAGTCCAGTCAAAGCGAGCAGAACAGCGGCCAACAGGGAGTGGCGAATCAGCGTGGGGAGCGAGTCCATCTTTGATCTTTCCGTTGTTCGGTGCATCCGATGAAGACGTGGGGTGCCGAATGATTGTGGAGGAAACCTGCGCCAATATCCCGAAAGGACTGGCACGAATGCAACCGGGGCGGGGCTGGATGAAAAAAGAGCCCGACGAATGCAAGGAGACGACGAATGGGACGCAGGATTCGTCGTCGCCTTCGATTCGTCGGGCACCTTGTTCGCGGCTTCAATCAACCGGCGAGCGATTCCGATTCGCCAATGGCGATCGTGCGTTGAATCTCATCGGTCTTGAACCCCAGGGCCATCGGCCGAACGACTCGTGGCAAAACGGCGACGTCGTAGAGTTCGGTCACGACCCCTTCGACTCGCAGCCAGTGAGCGACGTCGCCGCTACGCAGGTCAATGACCATCAAACCACAACGAGCATCGGTGCCGCGCTTCGCGAGTTCTTCTTCCAGCGCGAGCCCTCCGAACGTCTTGTCGTGACGTGGGCGGGACAATCCGACGATCGCGAAGTCGCCGACAAACGCGAGACCTCGCAAATAGCCGGGGCAAAACGTCAGCGGCTCAAATTGACCACCGTTGGGATCGACGCTGCCGAAGTTTCCGGTCCCGGAATCGTGCAGCCACAGGCGACCGCGATACAGCCTCGGCGAGTGCGGCATCGAGAGGCCAGAGGCGATCACTCGGCCGCTGGGAATCTCTAACACGACTCCTCCATCACGACGTCGATCTCGCCAGCCATCCACGACATCGCTGGTGCTGACTGCGGTCGCAAAGCGCGGATGACCGTTGTCCAACGCCAGGCCGTTGAGATGGCAGCGATCCTCGGCTGCCATCTTGCTGAGGAACGGCGGGCTCCAGAGCGGAGCGAAGCTGGCTCGTTCCGACAACGTTGCGATGCAGCCGAACGCGGTGGCGACAAACACAACTCGGCCCGTGTGGTCGATCGCGATGTCATGCACGTCGAGGTCGCCGGTCGTGTGCCCGATCTTCGGGACGTAAAGCCGATCGTGATCCTGGTGTCGTTCGTCGGGGCGCAGCAGATTCTCGAATCGCCAGATTTGGTACAGCGTGCTGAGCCACAGAGTTTGTCCGTCGGCCCACAGACCCATCGCGCGATTGAACGTCCGCTCAAAGACGGCGAGCCGGCCTTCGGGATTCAGCCCCAACAGAAACAGCTTGCCCGATTGATAGGTCGTGAACGCGAGGCTGACATGCTGCGCGGCCAGCCAACTGGGGAAGTGCAGCGAGCCAGTGACTTCAACCCACGGTTCGGTTTTGGTGTCGGTTGCCGAAGACGTCATTGGCCACTCCGAGGAATTCAGTGTTTGTCGTCGCGTGCGGAATCAGGTTTGGGGTTCTGCGCGAAGAGTACCCCCGCAAGGATCATTGCACAGACGTCGAATCGAATACCACCGCGAACGACGGCGGTTGGTGCAACGAGCGGCGAGTCAGTCTCGGTGCATCGCTCACGGAGTGACCGGTCTACTTTGGCCATCACTGGTCTACTTCCCCAGCAACTCGGCTTTGTCCGGGTCGTTTTTCCAGCCGAAGTTCTTCGCGAATTCGTCGGGGGTGTAGGTGCGTTGGGAGCCGTCGGGGAGCATGGCGACGTAGACGAATTGGTCTTCGACGCCGGGGCTGCCGCGGTAGTGGCCCCGAAAGAAAACAACACAGGGCCGAGGCAGAGCCAGTGGTCGCCGGTCAGCCACGGGAACAGCAGGCCCAGCCGGCGGTTCGTCTCCACGTCAAACCCGACCGTGCGGCAGCCCGGCTCCCAACCCAGGAAGCGGCGGCTGTTGGGATGCCACTGCGCGAGAATCAAGCCGTCTTCGCAGGACGGCTGGCGAGCGTTACGACGGGGCGAGGTTCTCGGCGAACGACAAGCCGGTCACCAGCCGCGTCTCGCTCTCGTGCGTCACGCGCGATGGCAGCCGCGTCGTAGTTGAATTTGGCGGCGAGCCGATCACGAGTCTCGCGGATTTCGGACAAGAGGGGGTCAGGTTGCATCATTGATCTCCAAGAGCTCTTGTGGCGTGCAAATGACGGGTGGTTCATACCCCTGCTGACGACAGACGGACTCAATTCGCGGCCCACGCACAGTTGCTCGCTTGAAACGAGGTTTGCTCAGTCCCAGAGGTATTTCTCTTCGTAGTCGATTTCGTGGCGTTGGAGCAGTTCGACGAACTCCGTCTGAAACGATTGGGCCTTGTGATGCTCACGTTGCTTTTGGATGTAGTCGATCACGCTGGAGATGTTCGACTTGCTGACCGTGAATGCCCCATAGCCGTCTTGCCAGGCGAAATCGTGCAGCTTCTGAAACGTGTCGTGAATCCATTTGGAGGAACCGCCCTTGATGAGCTGTGCGGCCTTGGACGGTGCCATCGTGGGCGGTGCTCCCAGCAGCAGATGAACGTGGTCTTCAATCCCGCCGATGCACAGCGCCTTCATGCCGTTGTCGCGAGCAATCCCGCCGAGGTAAGACCAAATCCGCGTCTCGATGTCCGGCGTGATCCAGCGCTCGCGACGTTTGGTGCTGAAAACGACGTGGTAATGCAGAGCGGTGTAGGTGTTGGCCATTGAGGCACCTCCCGAACGATTGGTCGTGGAAAATCATGGAAGCGACCGCCCTGATCGCGTTCCGATGCCGGTGCATTTTGTCGCGGAGCGACATCCGATGGTAGCCGTGGGTTTCAACCCACGGTTGGGGATGCCGCGCAATGGGTTCGTCGCGGAGCGACGATCGAAACACGGGGATGATGGCACGCATTCAATCGGTGGCGCGATCGCATGGGGATGGTTCAATCGTCGCTCCGCGACGAGATGGTTTTGCGTGATTGCCGACCGTGGGTTGAAACCCACGGCTACCGTCGGGCGGTCGCTCCGCGACCAAAACATCCGCGTTCTGGCGAACGCGGCTACATCCTCGCTACTTGCCAAGCAACTCGGCTTTCTCCGGGTCGTTTTTCCAATTGAAGGTCTTGGCGAATTCGGCGGGGGTGTAGGTGCGTTGGGAGCCGTCGGGGAGCATGGCGACGTAGACGATTTGGTCTTCGACGCCGGGGCTGCCGCGGTAGTGGCCGGTGGGGCCGAGGCAGAGCCAGTGGTCGCCAGTCAGCCACGGGAAGAGCAGGCCCAGCCGGCAGTTCGTCTCCACGTCGAACCCGACCGCGCCGTCTTTGTCGCGGAGCGACAGCCGATGGTAGCCGTGGGTTTCAACCCACGGATTCGGATGCCACGAGAATGGTTCGTCGCGGAGCGACGATTGAACATGTGGTGGGGTTGGGACAAATGAAAAGGGTTGTCGATGACATGTCCCCGGTTCAATCGTCGCTCCGCGACGACATTGGTTGGCGCGATCGCCAACCGTGGGTTGAAACCCACGGCTACCGTCGTGCGGTCGCTCTGCGACCAAGACAACCACTCGCTTGCGCGTCGTGCTACTTGCCGAGCAACTCCGCTTTCTCCGGGTCGTTCTGCCAACCGAAGGTTTTGGCGAATTCGGCGGGGGTGTAGGTGCGTTGGGAGCCGTCGGGGAGCATGGCGACGTAGACGAATTGGTCTTCGACGCCGGGGCTGCCGCGGTAGTGGCCGGTGGGGCCGAGGCAGAGCCAGTGGTCGCCGGTCAGCCACGGGAAGAGCAGGCCCAGCCGGCGGTTCGTCTCCACGTCGAACCCGACCGTGC
>CAMDPX010000391.1 GCA_945905295.1 Planctomyces sp. SH-PL62
GGGTCTTCATATTTCAAAATTGCCGAGGCAATTTTGAAATTTGAAGACCTGACCCCTGCACTATGCCAGCACGAACTCGTGGGCTTCGAGTTCCTCGGTCATGTTGTCTTCGGACGGGATGTTCTCGCCGGTCCAGACGATCGAGGCGAACTGGCCGACGTCGTCGATCCAGTCGAGGCCGACGGATTCGCGCGCGGACCACGGCAAGCGAATGACGATGTGCTTCGCTCCCTTCGGCCGGCCGAGCTGCATGGAATAGAAGCGATCGAGGTAGGACGGCTCCTTCAGGCAAGCGGTGCGGATCGCTTGCAGGAACGACATCTTGAGAGAGGCCGGATCGCCAGTCGGTTCGAGCACGATGCGCAGTGTCGAGTGCGGATTATCGTCGAGCAGTTGCCGGATGAGCTGGCATGCTTCGTCGCGGTGTTTGCGGAAGTCGGTGGATTGCAGACGCAGTTCGAATGCTCCCTGCCGTTGAGCGGGGAGCGGGAGCGGATCGCGTGCGAGGTCGTCGAGATCAACGGCGTATTCGGCGAAGGTGGGATGACGGCTTTCGGCGATCGGCTCTCGGCGTTCGGCCGGGGAGGGGAGGGCGTCGAATTCGGTGTCGAAGATTTCTTCGGCTTCTTCCATCAACCCGTACATGGTCGCGAGGTCGATGGTCGGCGTCTTGAGCACGTAGTACGGCGGACGCGGTTGGAATTGCAGGCCGTGCATCTCGGCTTCCTGACGGAAGGCGGTGCCGGGCAGGATCGCGAGATTGAAAACCTGGACGCTGGAGTACAGACCGGTGTCGCGCAGGAAGTGCATGCCTCGGCGGACCGAGTCGGGCGTGTCGCCGGGCAGGCCGATAATGAGATCGACTTTGACGTCGATGCCCACATCCATCAGCGCGGTCACGCCGCGCTCGAAGGCTTTCATGTTGTTCTTGCGGTCCATCAGTTCCATCGCCAGCGGGTCGATGGATTGCAGACCGATTTCGACCTCGGTGAAGTTCGCCTCGCGCAGCAGGCGAGCGATGTCGGGAGTCAGCCCTTCGGCTCGCAGTTCTCCGAAGTAACGCCACTGATGATCGGGGTTCTGCTCGGCGAGCAGTTTTACGAAGTCGGCGAAGTTGCGGGCTTGGTTGAGCGTCGGATCGAGCAGCACGACCTCTTTGACTCCGCGTTCGCGAGCGTATTGCAGGTTCGCGATGATCTTCTCGCGGGAGACGAAATAGAGATCGTCGTAGCTCTTGGGGTAGTAGCAGAACTTGCATTTGAAGATGCAGCCGCGAATCGTTTCGAGCAGCAGCATGTCTTCGTCGGCCGCATCAAGGATGCCTTCCAGATACGGCGAACTGATTTCATCGAGACTGGCGAGCGGCTGACGGAACGCGGGCAACGGGCCGAGCAGCGTTCCCAGTGAGACGTATAACCCGGCGATTGGTTCGCGCGGGGTCTGCTGATCGCGCAGTGCGTTGAGGAGTTCGGCGAAGGTTTGCTCGCCCTCGCCGATGGCTGCGAAGTCGATGGCCGGATGTTGCAGCACCCAGGCGTTGTCGGCGGTGACTTCGGGGCCGCCGATGATGATCCGCAGGTCGGGCCGGCGTTCTTTCAACCGGCTGGCGATCCAGAGGGTCCGGTCGATGTTCCAGAGGTAGCAGGTGAAGCCGACCATCCACGGGTCGCGAGTCAGGATTTCCTCGACCAAGCCGCAGTCGCTGAGCGAGTTGGACAGGCCCGGCGGGAAGATTTCGATGTCGTAGAACTCATGCAACCCGCGCCGCTGGGCATACATCTTCAGGTAGCCGGCGGCGAGCGGCACGTTCCCCTTGGCAGGCTCCAGGCCCGGCTGAGGAATTGGGAGTTGCAGGAGTTGGATCGATCGTCGTGGCATGGCGGTGACTCTACCGGCGCTCTCTGGCAGCGGCAACGAGGGGTGTCGGCTTGAGTCAAATCTGCCGGAAGTCCAGAAACTTCTGAAGGACAACCGTGTTGAACGCTGCGACTCGCGGGACAGTCAAACCTTCGCGACACGTCGAGATCGGACTACCCGCTGTGTCGTGGCCATCCGGTTGGGTAAGCCGAGAAAATTCTGCGTGTCGGCTTTCCCCCCCCATGATGGCCGGGTACTTTTATCAGGTTAGGCACATTGCTGTTGCTTCGCGGGCCAAAACGAAGTGCGGCGTCATTGGCACAATCGTATTCATTGGGCCGAGAATCCGTTCGCCACAGAGTCGGGGAGTGCGCTCATGTTTTTGATGTCCTGGCTGAAGTCGTTTCAAGAGACGGTTCGCCTTTCCTCCCGCCGAGCAGGTTCGCTTCGGAAACATCAGGGTCATCGCCCGCATCGCTCGCACATGGTGGAACGCTTGGAAGAGCGGCTGGTGCTGACCAATCCGCCAACCATGAATGTGATCCCCACACCGCCGCCCATTGCCAATGACGTGACGTTGACGCAGACGATTAACCTGACCGGCATCACGGATGGAGACCTGGGCCGGCTGATGGCCGGACAAATCACGATCGAACCGCTGACGCCGACGCTGATCACCAATGACATATTACTGAGCAATTTGAACGTGGTCTTTCCCGGCAATCAGACCACAGCCGCTTTGCAATACACGATCAATGCCGCGGGCCTTTCGGGCACGAACACGGTGACCTTAAAGCTTGATGATGGCATCGATGCGCCCTCGTTTTTTGACGTCACGATCGAGGTCTACGATCCGCTGGTCTTGATCTCGAACTGGCGCGGCGGGGCGCCCGGTGAGTTTGCTCAACTCATTGATCAGAGCAGTACGGGAGCCGGTCCAGTGACGACCTGGACCGGACAAACCAGTCCCGTGCTCTCCGACGTGACGAGGATCGATTTCACAAACAGCAGCGTCTTCATCACAGCCCCCGAACTCGCGGACTATGTGATGGGGCCCTGGTTTAACCAAAATCCGTTCCAGGCCCTGCC
Source organism: Planctomyces sp. SH-PL62 (assembly GCA_945905295.1). Classification (GTDB taxonomy): domain Bacteria; phylum Planctomycetota; class Planctomycetia; order Planctomycetales; family Planctomycetaceae; genus SXKJ01. The sequence goes on from CAMDPX010000391.1 coordinate 2,947, forward strand.
CAGAGACCAGAGGACGATCTTTCAATTCGATCAAGGTCCGACTCCAGCGGCGACTGGGTTCCACACTGCGACGCAACAACAGACAGCGACCGGGCTGCTCGTGAATGGTGTCGCGATCTATGACCAACAGGACGGATTCTCGTGGAATAACACCGGTAATCCACCGTTATTTCCTCCAGGCATTTATCAGACGAGCGGCAGCGGATTTATGATGCCGAAGGGTTCTGGAATCTGGAATCGCAATACGGCGGTCGGAGATGCAACGACGCTAGATCATGCCAACGCTCATCCAACAGTCACTGGCACGAACGAGTATCACAACCACCTCAACCCGGTCGCTCTGCGAGCGGAACTTCACGACAACATCTATTACTCCGGCTCGACGTCCACGGGTCTTTTTCCGTTCGACACCGGTGTCATCACCAAGGCCACCAATAGCAGTCCCATCGTGATCACGTCGGCCGGTCATCACCTGGCGAATGGCCATCAGGTCTCGATCACGGGCGTGAATGGCAACACCGCGGCGAATGGACTCTTCACGGTGGCGAACGTCACGGCCAACACCTTCGAGCTGGTTGGCTCCGTCGGCAACGGGACGTATACGAGCGGCGGGACTTGGTCCACGGTCGAAATTCAACCTGACTTTGACTCCGACGATTACGACGAAGAATCCGTCCTGGCCAATCTGCATCATTCGCCGATCTTAGGCTGGGCGTTGGATGGGTATCCCATCTATGGGCCGTATGGCTACGCCGATCCCATGGATGACACCAGCCCGATCGAGCGGATGGATTCCAGCTATCAACTGCGAAACATCACGACCCGGACATCGCTGCCTGGATTCGCCGCGATGGCGCAGTTCGGGGACAACGTCCCGCTCAATGCCCAAGGCGAATTTCCACTGACAGCGTCCTTGTTCGGTCCGGCAGTCAGTGGGCAGTTCCCGTTGGGAACTTTCGTTGAGGATTTCGAGTTCACGCCAGGACTGGGTGACCTGGACATGTACAACTCCCGCTTCACGGTCACTCCCGAATATCCCAACGGCACGCAGGCCTACTTCATGACGATCGACGCGGCAGGCAACGCCGCGTTTCCGTTCACGACCGGCCGGCAATTCTTTGGTAACGTCACTGCAACGCGAGTTTCCAGCGTCCCCTCAACGGCGATTCTGTCTTTCGACGCGAACAACACGCCCCCGACATTCAGCTTTATCCCGGACCAAAGCGCTTACTCAAACACGAGCATCGGCCCGCTCCCATTTACTGTGAGCGATACTCAGACGCCGATTTCGCAATTGAATGTTGTTGCGAATTCCTCAAACACGACTTTGGTGCCGCTCTCCGGGATCGTCATGAACGGCAGCGGAAAAGATCGCACCGTCACCGTCATTCCCGCCGCCGGTCAAACGGGGACAGCCACGATCACGCTCTCTGCCGTGGATGGGCTGAATGCTCGGGGAAGCGTCACGTTTGTCGTGACGGTGGTGTCGGGGCTCAACAACCCGACGCTCAACGACCTCATTCCTGGGCCGTCAGTGGTGTTTGCGGATCCGGGACCGCACGCGGTGGCGTTGACGGGCATCACAGACGGCGACAGTGGTCTGCAACCACTCAAAGTCACGGCAATAACTTCGAATTCCAATTTGATCCAAGATCTGTTTGTCGCCTACACGCCGAACCTGCCCACCGGGACGGCTTATTTCAAGACCGCTCCGAATGTCTCTGGGATGGCCACGATTTCCGTGACCGTCGAAGACGGAGGATTTGATCGCAATCTCAGTACGCTCGGCGACAACCAACGTGTGACGAAAACGATCATCGTGAATGTCGGCACGTTACCGGGGGCACCGACACTGGACACTCCAGCGTCGCCAACCATCCCGGAAAGCGCGACGCCGACACAGCGGTTGGTGACGTTCGGCAACCTCACGGACGGAGACGCGAACACTCAAAGCCTGCGAATCAGCGCGACCAGCAGCAATCAGACGTTGATTCCCGATGCCAGCCTGTTCTTCAACTTTGGCGGGGCAGATCTCGCGGCGACGCCGTTCGTCCAGTTGAATCAGCCTGCTCCGTCAGCCGGCATTCTCAGATATACGCCGGCGGCTCAACGGAGCGGTGAGGCGACCATCACGCTGATGGTGACCGATAGTGGTGCCGATTTAAGTTTCGGAACGACCGATGACCTGACCATCACCCGGTTCTTTACGGTGACCGTGACACCCGTCAACGACTTGCCGCAGGTTGCCGCTGCGGTCTCGTTAGATGGCGCGGGCCCCACGACCGGCCAGCTCCTCGTGAACGCGAATCTCACAACCCCGCTCGCCTCGCACACGATCGACTTGACGGGCATCAACGCCGGGCCGTTCGAAACGACGCAACAGTTGCGGGTCACGGTCGTCAGCGACAATCCCACGCTGATCCCCACCCCGATTGTGAGCTACACGTCGGGGAGTTCGCTCGCCAGGCTGACCTTCACGCCCACCCAGAACCGTTCTGGAGTCGCCACGCTGAGGGTCCAAATCGTCGACGAAGGGCAGGACGGAGATATCAACCGGACGTTCGACAACCTCGCCATCTTCAAAGAGATCGTCGTCAAAGTCGCACCGTTTAATAATCCTCCGACGTTGAACCCTGTCGCGCTGGGGACTGGAACGTTGGCGGCTCCGGTGGCCTCGCCGACCGTCACGACGATCACGCTCGTCGATGCGTCAAGATTCCCGACCTCAGCGACCGTCGCGAATCCGTTCACGATTCAAGTCGGCAGCGAACGAATGAAAGTCACCGGCGTCAACGGGAGAATCTTTACCGTTGCACGCGGGACTTTCTT
>CAMDPX010000392.1 GCA_945905295.1 Planctomyces sp. SH-PL62
CCAGAACGCGGGCCGTTCGCGACACGGCCCGCGTTCTGGCGAAACGCGGCTACAGAAACACGGAGATTTCCATGCACGCGATTCGATGTTGGCTGGTAGTTGGCTTGATGAGTCCGTGGCTATTTCAGTCCGCGATCGGTGCGGACGGAGACTGGCCGCAGTGGCGCGGTCCGTTGAGCGACGGGCATTCGTTGGAGACGAACGTGCCAGTGACGTGGGATGCGAAGTCGGTCCTCTGGAAGACCGCGTTGCCGGGGAACGGTCAATCGTCTCCGGTCATCGCTGGCGATCGCATCTTTCTGACGGCTGAGAAAGAACAGGGACGCGAGCGGATCGTGTTCTGTGTCGATCGCACGAGCGGAAAAATTGTCTGGCAAGAAACCGTCTGGACCGGCGAGCCGGAGAAGTCGCATGCGATGAATGGCTGGGCTTCGGCGACCTGTGCGACTGACGGGCAGTATGTCGTCGCGTTCTTCGGCCGTGGCGGATTGCATGGTTTCAGTGTGGATGGAAAGAAGCTGTGGTCACGAGACCTCGGAGAGTTCGCAGGCCCGTGGGGCACGGGGGCATCGCCGGTGATTGTCGGCGGCACCGTCATTCAGAATTGTGAAGCCGAGGAGAAGGCGTCAATCGCGGCCTTTGATCTCAAGACCGGCAAGACAGTTTGGGAGACTCCGCGAGATGTGCCGCAGCGCGGCGGTTGGAGTTCTCCCGTGTTGACTCACGGGGAGAAGCGAGAGGTCGTGCTCAACGGCTTCAATGGTGTTACCGGATACGATCCGGCCGACGGCAAGAAGCTGTGGTTCTGCAAGAGCTTCGCCGGCCGCGGAGAGCCGACCGCGGTACCGGGGAACGGTGTCGTCTTCATGCTCAATGGACTGCAAGGAGATTTCTATGCGGTGCAACCCGGCGGTCAGGGGGATGTCACCAGCAGCCACATGGCTTGGCATACGCCTCGCAAAGCGGGACGCGATCAACCTTCACCGATCGTCGCGGGGGGAGTCGTCACCGTCGTCAGCATGGAGGGAGTGGGCATCGGCTACGACGAAAAGACGGGGCGGGAACTCTGGCGAGATCGTTTAGGGGGCAACTTCGTCTCGTCTCCGATCGCCGCGAACGGGTTGGTCTATTTCCAAAGCAACTCTGGCGAGACGGTCGTGATCAAACCGGGTGAGAAGTTCGATGTTGTCGCCCGAAATCTCTTGCCGGCAGCACGCGATGAAATCTTCCGTGCATCGCTGACTCCGTCGCGAGGGCAGATGTTTTCGCGATCCAACAAGACGCTGTATTGCTTGGGCAAGTAGGTCAGCCTTTCCAGGCTGACCCAGAGGCCATCGACAATTTTTCGCTCAACCGCGTCGGCCTGGAAAGGCCGACCTACGACTCGGAGACCACATGCTCGCAGGACAATTCACCGCACCGCATCGTATTGATCTCGTGGAAGCGCCGGAGCCAAAGCTCACGCCGGGGGGCAGCGGCGAGATCATCTTTCAGCCCGAGTTGACCTGCCTGTGCGGGTCGGACACGCCCTACTTCACTCACAGCGGGGAATGGCCGATCCGTCTGGGGCATTCGCTGCACGAGATGATCGGCAGCGTCGTCGCGACGAACGGCCAACGCTGGAAAGTCGGCGATCGAGTCCTCTGTGTGCCTCCCGAACAAAACGGTTTGTGGGAGAGATACACGGTCTCCGAAGATCGCTGCGTCGCGATCGACCCACGCTGCTCGGATCAGGAGGCGGTGCTGGCTCAGCCGTTGGGGACGGCGCTCTTCGCGTTGAAGAAGTTGCCGACGCTCGTCGATCTCGATGTCGCCATCGTCGGCCAAGGCCCGATGGGGCAGCTCTTCAACATGAGCGTGAAGGCGCTCGGTGCCCGGCAAGTCATCGGGATCGATAAGCTCGAATCGCGGTTGAAGACCAGTTGGAAGTGCGGTGTGACTTCGACGATCTGCAATGCGGTCGATGATGCCGCCACCAAGCTGAAAGAACTGACCGGAGGTAAGGGGGCCGACATCGTCATTGAGGCGGTCGGACATGCCGAGCAGCAATTCAATCTGTGCATTGAGTTGCTCGGCTATGGAGGACGGATTCTGTATTTCGGAGTCGCTCCGGAGATCATCAACGGGCTGCGGTGGCGCGACCTGATCTTCAAGAACGGGACGGTCCACACCAGCATCAATCCCGACTTTCGTCGCGACTTCCCGCTGGCGATGCAGTGGATCGCCGAACGCCGAGTCGATGTGAATCCGTTGGTGACTCACACCTACAAGCTGTCCGAGATGCAAACCGCGTTCGAGACCTTCCGCGACCGCCGCGATGGAGCGATCAAAGTCTTCGTCGAGTTCCCGGCGTATCGAAAGTAGTGTCGGTTATGGCGAACGCTCAAGCGGCGATCGTGTTGGTGATGGTCGCCATCAGCGCGGCGGTCTGGTGGTTGTGGTGGCGTCGCTGGCGGCGATTTGGAGAGATCTGTCCGAGCGAGTCGTTTCCGCCGACGCCGATCAACATCGTCGCGCTGGTGTTGACGATCACCTATGTCTGGCTGAGCTTGATCGCCGTGGTGATGCCGGAAGTTCGTGAGCCAGCGACGACGATCTCGTTGTCGGCCGTGCAAGCGGCCTGTGCGACGCGGTTCGTGATGGCCGGAATTCTGTGTGGGTTGTTGGCCTTCGAGTCCCGATCGCTGCGCGGTTTTGGATTCACGCTCGACCATTGGCGTCGACAAATCTCCGATGGATTGGAGACCGCGCACGCCAGCTTCCTGCCGGTACTCGTTCTTTTGTTGGCGACGTCCTTTTGGCGAGTACCGGCCGAGAAGAATCTGTTGCTGCGGCTCTTGGAACAGGATCTCGGTTTGATCACGCTCGCGTGGGTTTTGGTCGCCGCCGTGATCTGTGCACCGCTGCTGGAAGAGCTGCTCTTCCGGGTCATCCTGTTGGGCTGGCTTAAGACGAAGACCTCCTCCACGCACGCGATCGGGATTTCGTCGATCGCATTTGCGATGGTTCACGGACCGCTCGACGGAGCCGCGTTGCTGCCGCTCGCGCTGTTGCTGGGAAGCCTGTATGACTGGCGTCGCAGCTATCTCTCGGTGGTCATCGCTCACGCCTTCTTCAACCTGTGGAACATCGCGCTGACGATGGCCGCCAGGTAAACTGAGCACTCATCGAAATGGCACAAACCCCTCCGAGCTTGTCTCGGTGGAAATGGGCCTTTGCACTACGAGTGAACAACGTTGAGACGACTGTTCGTAGTGCAAAGGCCCGAAAACCACCGAGGCAAGCTCGGTGGGGTTGGTGTCAATGTCCTCTGCACGCCGATTTCATTCGCGGCTACGCGCCGGATCTAACGCCGGCTCCGACTTCTCCGGATATCGCCACACGAACACGGTCTCAGGTTTCACATTCAGTTGTGGATGCTGCGGCACGCGGTCATCAATGCTGATTGGATTGGGAGTGAACCCAATCAACACAAACGCCAGCGTCAACCAGCCGAGCACCACGCGAAAGCGGCCCAGCGGCACGCTGTCGTCTCGTGTCGGTGGATGACGAGCTCCCGTAATCAGCATCAGGATGACGATCGCGGAATAGGACCAGTTCCCCGTGCGGAACATCCAGAACACCGCCGTCCACAGCAGGATGACCGCCACTCGATGAGCCTTGCGGCCGATTAATCCGTACAAGATATGACCGCCATCGAGCTGGCCGATCGGCAAGAGGTTCAAGGCCGTGACCAAAATGCCGACCCATCCCGCGTGCAGGAACGGCGTCATCACGACGTCCTCGTTGGGCAACAGTGGCCGGCCGAAATGCCATTCGGCCAGCCAGGTCAGCAGTGGTGGATTGCCGAAGCTGAACCCCCCTCCAAACACATTGACGTCGATGATGTGGCTTTCGCGAAGTCCAAAGATCGTCAGCGGCAGCGCGAGCACCAAGCCGGCCAGCGGACCTGTGATGCCAATATCAAACATCTGTTTGCGGTCGGCATGACCAGAGGCTTGAACAATGACGGCCCCCATCGTCCCCAGCGGCGAGAACGGCATCGGGATGAACCACGGCCAGCTCGCCGGCACGCCGTAGCGCCGCGCCTGCAAGAAGTGTCCCATCTCGTGAGCCACCAGAATCGCCATCAAGCCCAGCGAGTACTGCAAGCCGCCCAGCACCATCGATGCGACTTCTATCTCGATGCGCGGGACTTCGCCGGGAAGCGTACTCATGACGAGTCGGCTCCGGCCAAACATTTGGCTCCCCACAACGAAGGTGCTCAGGCAAGTCGCGAGGAACAGCAACAACGGGAGCAATCGTCGGCGTCGCACCTGACGCAGCGGCGGTTGCGCCGCCGACGAATTCCAGTTGCCAAATTGCATTTGGAAAACGAGCGGTCTCGCTGCGTCAGATGTTGGAGCGTTCGAGATGCGTTCGACCGGCAGCTCAATGGGTTCTCGGTGATCCACGACTCATCCTTTCGTCGGTGGGATTCTGGTGCGTGGTGGAGGAAATGAGAAATGGTGAATGGACTGGGGTGGATTCGAGGGGGCTGACAGAAAAATAGGGACAGAAAAAAGACGAGTCCAATCCGTTGTGATCGGACGCCAGCGATTAGAGGTTTTCCGTTTTTTTCTGTCCCCATTTTTCTGTCAGCGTTTGGGTTCTCATTTCTCGCTTTCCATTGCCGTCCTTCTCGCATCGCGTAACCCCGGCCAGCACTTTCTCGCGGCGGCGATGGGATCGTAGTCTGGCTTGGAACTCAGTTGAGCGCTGACCTCAACGACGACCGGGCCGGAGTAGCGACTGGATTTCAGCAAGCGAAACAACTCGACATAGTCGATCGTGCCGTCTCCGGGGAGCAGAAACTGAAACGCTCCGGGTTTGCCTCGGCCATCTTTGACATGCACGAATCGGGTTCGCTCGGCCATCGCCTTCCAAGCGTCGGCCATCGGCACATCGCGAAGTTGGAAATGGCTCTGGTCGAACGTCAGTTGCAGCGATGGCGAGTTGATCGTCTGCACGAGTTCGGCGGCGTCCCGAGGCAAGTGCAACGCTCCGGCGACGTGAGCTTTGATGGCGATGATCGCTTTGTGCTCGGCCGAGACGGCGGACCAGTCGCGCAGGCGTTCGACGAATTTGTCCTTCAACATCTCCCACTTGTCGGGTGAGCCTCCCAGGATCGTCTCGATCAACGGGGTCTGCTTGGGTGAGAGGTCACGTGAAAGATCGAACGCTCGTTTGAAGCGATCGAGGTTGTCGCGATGCTTCTCGCCGTCCACGGCCAGCGGCAAGTTTTCCATCAGTGATGCGAGTTGGAGATGGCGATCTTCCATCTGCTGCCGGAGTTCTCGGCGTTGTTCGGCCGACAGCTTCTCCGGTGCGCAGGGCCAATCGGTCATTGCCGCGAGTTCAACGCACTCGTAGCCGATCTCCGAGCAAACCTTCAACGCATCTGCGACGGGCAAGCTTTTCATGCCGTACAGGCTGAAGCCGATTGGAATTTGTGACGGCGGCTGATCCGCACCGAATGCGATGGCGGGCGAAATGCTGCCGACAGCCGCCGCTCCGAGCGTTTTCAAAAACGTCCTGCGACTGGCGGAATTGTGGGGTGGCAAGATACTCATCGCGAACTCCCTGGACGGACAAATGTGTGGGCGACGTGCAGGATACTGTTTGGGACCGAGGAAAAGGATAACGGCCATCACGAATCAAATTGGCGAGCGGGGCGGCGTCAGCCCCCCGGTCGTGTGGCGAATGCACCGGGGGGCTG
>CAMDPX010000393.1 GCA_945905295.1 Planctomyces sp. SH-PL62
GCGGTCAGTGCCGATGAATTTCAGACGACCGACGTCGTGGCCTACAACGGCACCTACACGCTGAGCTTCGTCAACGATCTGTTTGATACGACCAGCCTGGTGAGTGACCTTAACCCTGGAGTCACCTCGTTCCAGATTGAGGATGCCTCTGGACTCCCGACCGTCGGTAGTTTCAAGATCAAAATCGGCAACGAAGAGATGCGCGTCACCAGCCGTACGGGGACGACGTTGAACGGCGTCACGCGCAATACGAATGGCACGGGGGACGTATTCCACGGCCAGAACGAAGCGGTCTTCGAGGTGCTCACGACGAATCTAAACGGAGGACTGCTGGCCGCGCCGAGCACCACACTCACCATTGCGGACATCGACAATGTCACGGACCCGGTGACGTTTGACGTGGTCGACGCCTCCGTCTTCCCAGCCGCGCCGTTCACCATCCGCATTGGTGCTGAGGAGATGCTCGTCACGATCCGTGACACGGGCTTGAATCAACTGACGGCGACTCGTGGAGTCAATGGGACCGCGATCGCGCGTCATACCGTTGGCGCAGCCGTCACCCAAATTCTGGCGGCCCAGACGATTCTCATTGACGACTCGACGTCCTTCCCGACGACTCCGTTCAACATCCGTGTCGACAATGAGGACATGCAGGTGACGTCATCAGCCGTCCCCGGACAGTTCGACGTGATCCGTGGCATCAATGGAACCACGATTGCGATGCACAACGACGGTGCCACGGTCTTCCGCCTGATTACGACTGCGGCAGGAGCACTCAACTTCAACTCAACGGCGGCGCAGGTGAGGACGGAATTATTCAACGCCTTCAGCGCCGCCGGAGTCGCCGTCAACGGTGTTCCGGTGGCACTCACAGACTTTATAGCGACCTTCGGACCGACCGGCGGTTCGCCGACATTCTTAGCAACTCCGGCGACAATCCAGTTCACCGGTTCGCTGGGAAAACGAGACTTGTTCGCGTTGACTGGAGACACCACTAGCTTGGAAGGAGACGAGCAGCAATCTGTCTCGTTGAATGTCGGTTTCAACAACGCGCTGACAACAGGGGCTGGGAACTACAGGCTTCAATTCAATGGACAGAACACGGTCCCGCTCAACTTCAATGACTCGGCCGCGACCGTCCAAGACGCCTTGAACGCCCTGTCAAACATCGGTGGTGTTGGGGGGGCGGTCACGGTCACGGGCACCCTGCCGGGAACATTGAACATTCAATTTGGCGGGACGCTTCAAGACACCGACGTCTCTGGCCTAGTCGTTCTGGATGAGAGTGCCGGCGTCCAACTGACGAACAATGAGGTTCAGCAATTCAACCTGACTGGCGCACCGACCGGTGGCAATTTCACGTTGAACCTGACCGACGCAGCGAATGGAATCAACGCCAACATCACGATCCCGTTCGACGCGACGGTGGGTCAGATTCAGACCGCTTTTGATACGGCCCTCGGCGTCGGTGTTGTCACCGCCTCATTAAGCCAATCCAACTTGAATGTCGCGACTGCTGTCGCGACGGTCGTCTTCGATGGCGCTTTGGTCGCGGACGACAACATCGCCGCGACGATGACCTTGCAGGCCAACAACCTCACCGGAGGCACGACGCCCAGTGTGTCTCGTAATACGCTCGTGAATGGCGACCTCAAGGCCACTCCGGCGACTGCTCGCGCTGGTTCGCCAGTGAGTGTGCCCGTGACCACGACTCAGAACGGCAATCTGAGTGTTTTCGACGCCTTGGTTGGCCTGGCCAGCATTGGCCCCAACGACATTCTCGTGACGGGTGGTGATCTGCCGGGAACCGCCGTGGGCGTGACCTTCGGTGGCGTCTTCGGCGGCACTAATGTCAGTCAGATGGTCGTGGAAAACGGAGACGGCTTGACCTTCGGCATGCTGAATGGCTCCATTGCGTCGGTGGCGACGACGGGGACCATTGGCGATGGCTTGGCCGACAACTTCATCGTCTCGGACGCCGTCATGAGCGGGGCAACCGGGCTGGCGTTCTCGCCGTTGGATGTCAATTTGTGGCATACGACCACGCGACGTGGTCAGCCCGATGTGGCGGGGCATGGCATCAACGATCCCTTCGACAACTCACGACACGCTGCCGAGGAAATGCAGGACATTACCGACGAACAAGGTAACACACGCACTCAAACAGAAGGTCAAGGTGGTGCCAGCTTCTATTTCGGTTTGGAACAACGAGGGGGGCAATATCTCAACTATGAATCGGCGGTTGGTCAGTTGGGAGTCATCAACGATGAATGGCAACGCGACCTCACCACCAGCACGAACAGCGCTAACATCGCCAACACTTACAACCTGCCGGGTGGTGCGTTTGGCCGTTTGACAACCAACACGATCAACTTGTCCGCCTATGCGGCGAACGACAAGCCGACGATGTATTTCAATTATTACCTCGACACGCAGAACTCCGCAGCCGCTCAGGGCAGTACCGCCATGCGGGACAGCGCCCGCGTGTTCGCCTCGCGCGACGGTGGCCTGACTTGGGAACTGATCGCCACCAACAACACCACGCTGGATGCGGAATTGGCCGAGTACTTGTCCCACTCGTCGAGCTACTTCCAATCCACGCTGGTCCAAGAACTGTTCGACACCGACCAATGGCGTCAGGCTCGCGTGGATCTGTCGGGATTCGCCGGTGAAGCGACCGTTTCCTTCCGCTTCGATTTCGCCACCGCTGGCAAGATCGGCGAGGAGATAGATCCCCTCGCGATGACGCTACCGGGCGAGGAATTCGGGGAATTCTCCGCCGAAATCGGCGACGATGTCGACAGGTCGGCACAACGCGCCACGAACAACCAGTTCGAGGGTTTCTACATCGACGACATCATCGTCGGCTTTGCTGAACGTGGTGAGTTGGTGACCAACGCGCCCGTCTCGACGACGACGTTTGACAACCTGTATTCCTCCGGTTTCGCGGGCGGTCGCGCCAATATCAACAACTTGGTCCCGGCTCCGACGCCGATCACAACCGGCTCGTACCAGTTTGAAATCCGTCGCGGTACGGAGTACGCCGCCAAGAACGATCCGGCAAAACCCAGAGGCGACATCGCCGTTAATCAGACGTTCGATACCAACGATCCGTTGATCTTCAGTGCGGTGGGGCAGCAACCGCCGTTGACGGAGAACTTCGACCCGGCAGAGGCTGTGTCCGATCCGAATTTCCAACCGGCAGTCGGCAGCGCTGCGGCTTGGTTCTCGACGGCCGTCGGCAGCTTCCCCGCAGGCGGTTCTTTGCCGAACGCATTCCGTTCGGGAGTGATTACGGCTGGCGAGCAATCCGGCGTGACACTGACGATCGCGACGGGGACCGGCACGATCAGCTTTTTGGCAGCAGTCGATGGGGCGAATTTCTCGACCGCCACGTTCCTGGGGAATCCTGTCCCCGACACGAGAACGTTAAATGGATTGAAGTTTTTGATCGATGGTGTTGAGCAACAGTTTGTTATTTCAGGGACGGCGATACCGAGTATTCCAGGATTGTTTGATGGTGGTGCTGGCGAGGCGGATGGTTTTATTCTGCCGGCGACCGGTACGACCACGCCCGCGTTTGTCCCGTTGTCGTTCAACATCACGGCCGGCACGCATACTTTCGAGTGGCGGTATGCCAAGGGAGTCAACGCCGGGTCCTTCCGGGCCGATGCTGCCTTCATCGACGACCTGTTCATTGTGCTGCCTGAGAACAACCCGCTGCTCGGCGACCAGAACGTTGAACGTGAGCAGGGAATGGTGGTCCTGGAAGGGAACTTCATTCGTAATGTCAGCGGCACCGGCATCATCGTTGAGCCGGGCAACCGTGACAGCGGTGGCGCGAATCCAACCAACCTGCCCTACGGCGGAGCGGTGCGACAGACTCCGGTACTCAATAATCTCGACCGATTGGTGACGCACGCGGCGCTGATCAACAACGTCATCACGAACTTCGGCACCGCGGGCATCCGTTTCAGCGGTGACAATACGGCGGCCGCTGATCCGGTGTCGGCCGTCCCGATGGGCAAACTCATCAACAACACGATTTTCGGCGGCGGCACTCTCACTGGCGGAACCCTCGTTGCCGGGACGGGCATCATCGTCAGCAACAACGCCAGCCCGACATTGATCAACAACATCGTGGCCAATACGACGTTCGGGATTAACGTGGACGGAACCTCCGGAACCACGGATATCAGCACCACGCTGTTCCAGAACAACTTCGTCAACGGCACGACAGGTAACAGCCCGATCCTGAATGCTGGTAACGCGTCGCCGTTGTTCGTGAATCCTGGTGTTGGGAACTTCTACTTGGCTGCGGGAATCGTCGGGAATGCCAACGAGGCGATTGACGCCTCGCTCAATCAGCGGTTCGCTCGAACGAACTACACGCAGATCACCAATCCGTTGGGGATTCCGCCCGATCCGAATCCACTGGATCTGAGCATTCCTGGCCAGGACCAGTTTGCTCCGAACATCGACCGGTTCGGCCAGATTCGTCGCGACGATCCGAGCACGTTTAATGCGTTAGGCATCTTCCGAGACATCGGCGGCATCGAACGCGCCGACTTCGCCGGACCGACCGCGAACCTCACCACACCGTTGGACAATGGCGCGGACGACTTGGAACCGACGATCCTGACCGTCGTGGCGATTGATAACCCAACGTTGTTCACGCAACTCATCGTGACCCTGCTGGATTTCGACAACACCACCGGGATCAACGGAATCGGTGTAGACGACACGCTGGCCTCTCTGGTCACCGGTTCGGCCTTCACGCTCACGCAGACCGACATCACCGGCACGCGAGTTTTGGTCTCCGGCACCGATTACACCTACGCCTACAACGCCAATACCAACGAGGCAATCTTTACGTCGCTGACCGTGTTCCCGACCGAGGCGCGATACAACATTCGCGTGGAAAACAATCCGCTCGATCCGGACGCCATTTTCGACTTGGCAAACAACGTGCTGAGGGCGAACCAAGGGGACGGCAGCACGCAGTTCAACATCCTGGTGACCGATGGAGCCAACGACGCCCCGGTGATCACGGTTCCCGCGGTCGCCTTTAGCACTGCCGAAGAAACGCCGATCACGCTGTCGATCGCCAATGGCAGGGCGTTTCAAATTAGCGACTCGGACCAGTTCATCACGAACGGCGACATGCAGGTGACGCTGACGGCCACGAATGGCACGTTCTCACTGTCGTCTGCGGCTGCGATTGCCGCGTTGAACTTCACGTTCCCCACTGATGGTTTTGGTACTGGAACCGGTGACGGCACGAACGACTCCTTGATGGTCTTCCGTGGCACGCTGTCCGAAATCAATACGGCTTTGAACGGCTTAGTCTTCACGCCCGCCGCCGACCGCGTGGACACGGGCGGAGTCCGTCCGCCGAACGACGACATCAGGCTGAATATTGTGGTCAACGACCTGGGTGAGTTCTGGGTTGATCCTCAGACCGGTCAAAGAGATCCGCAGTCCGACACAGACGTCGTGCAATTCACGGTCACGCCGGTCAATGACGCTCCGGTTCCGGTGCTCGTCGTGGATGGAATGAATCGCTTCAACATTGCCGAAGAAACCTCCGCCGCGGCCATCATGATGGCGGGCATGGGCTTCGCCAGCGGCAGTCTGCCGGGGCCGGTCACCGCGGACGATGAAGCGGGACAGACTCTGACCTACACGATCACGGGCAATACCAATTCGGCGCTGTTCGCGGCAGGTGCCG
>CAMDPX010000394.1 GCA_945905295.1 Planctomyces sp. SH-PL62
CAAAATTGCCTCGGCAATTTTGAAATTTGAACGCCCGACCCCTCACGTATTGGCGACCCCCGCCGCGATGCGATCCAGCGTCACAATCTCCGCACGATCCCCCGCCGCGCGAACCAAGTCGCAGATCAGCCGGATGATCTTGAATTCCGGGTCTTCCACAACCAGACAGGACGGATGCACGAGCAGATCGAACACGGCTCGATTCTCAATCGCCCATTCGACGGCCAATCGGATCGCCTTCAAATACGAATCGAGCGACCAGCGCGTCGAACGAAACGCGCCCACGTCGCTGATGGGACTCATCGGGATTTCGATCAAGCCGCTCGGATAGACGAACGGCTGAGCGTCCGCCTGGGCCTTCACGATGCTCTCCAGAACTTCCGCCGTCGGAATTTCTCCGACCTTGCCATAGAGATGTGTGGGATACTTCGAGCTGACCCAAGTGAAACCCTGATCGAGCAGCATCTGTTGCACGTCCGGTTTGTCGCTGAGTCCGTTGTTAAACCCACCTGGCGTGCGGAAGCCATTGGCCTCGATACCAGCTCGCGCCTTGAGCGATTTCGTCGTCACGCGGATGTTGCGGTCGATGATCTCACGAGCGGTCAGTCCCTCGACCAGCCACGGAGCACGCTGAAACCGGAACTGCGTCTCTTCCGGTTTGGTGGCCTTCACGTTGACGTGATCGTAGGTGTGATTGCCGATCGCGTGCCCCTCCGCTGCGATCTGTTTGAGCCAATCGACGCTCGGATGTTCGAGCACTCGGCCGACGCAGAAAAAGTGAATCACCCCACCTTGCTCTTTCGCGAGCTTTGCGGCGGCGAGCGAATACTGCTTCGTGGCCTCGTCGAGATTGCCTTTCTCGAAATTCCATTCAGTCTGCTCGCGCTTCGGATATTGCGCGCTCATCTCCAGATCGAGCGTGATCGCGATCCGCGCCTTGCTCGGCTTCGGCGGCGCAGCGAAGAGTATTGGGCTGAGCAAAGTCAGCGACCCAGCCGCTGTGGAACGCAACCAATCACGGCGAGAAAGTGGTGCCAGCAACATAGAGTTGTCTCCTTGAGATTCATCCGTGTTGTCCGTGTCATACGTGTTCTTTCTCTGCCACAAACTCCAAGCAGAAAACACGGATGACACGGACCACACGGATTCATGATGAGAACATCGTGATTACGGTTTGATCAACTCGGCGATCTTCGCCCCCTTCTCGACGAGATGATGCGGGCGGCCCCTCGACATTTCAAACGTGAACATCGGAACGATTAGTCCTCAACCCCGCGATGTGCGCAAACCCCACCGAGCTTGCCTCGGTGGATTTGGGCTTTTGCACTACGCGGCGATTCATTCGACACCACAATCGACGTAGTGCAAAAGCCAGCTAACCACCGAGGCAAGCTCGGTGGGGTCGCTTGTTTGAGGATTAGGGAATCGCGAGCGGCAGAAAATCGCGAACCGCTTTCGAGACCTCTGACCGAGACGTTTCCATCACGTCGTTGTGGTCGGCCTGCGGGAGATCGACGAAAATCTTGGGGATGCCGGACGCGGACTTGTCGGGCGCGGCGGCGAACAGCTTTTGGCCGAGACGGATCGGGACGATCGTGTCACGCCGGCCATGAAGTTGCAGCAGCGGGCAAGTGACATCGCGAATGCGTTGGTCGCTGGGGAAGCGGTCGATCAGCACCCAGCGAACGGGGATGAACGGGAAATGCGACGCGGCCGCATCGGTCAGCGAGCTGAACGTCGAACGCAGAATCACGCCGGCGGGCGGAGTCTTGTTGAGCGACATCTCGCTCGCCAAACGCACGGCCACTCCGCCGCCGAGCGACTCGCCGTAAAGCACGATGCGTTGTGATTCGATCTTTTTCGATTCGGTGGCGAAACGCCATACGGCTCGCGCATCGCGGGCGAGTCCTTCTTCACTCGGCTCGCCGGGGCTATCGCCGTAGCCGCGGTAGTCGAAGATCAGCACGTCGGCTCCGGCCTCCGTCAGCACCTGGACTTCGAGCATTCGATAGTTGCGATTCGCCGCGTTGCCTCCGAAGTACAAGACGACTGGCCGGCCCTTGGCCAACTCGGCGGAGAATTGCTCGGCGGTCCCCGCAACGTGTCCTTTCGCCAGAACCAGCCAGCCGCGCAGATCGAGGTTGTCCTCCGTTCGAGCCGAGACATCGTGCGCTCGTCCGGTTCCGAATCCCGCTTGATTTGCTGGCAGCGATTTCGCCGCGAACGGGTGATAGATCAAAGAACGCTGAAACGCGGCGAGCATGATCAACGCTCCGAGATACGGCACCGTCAGCAGCAACAGCCAGCGCTTCCACCATGTCAGACGCGGCGAGCGGCGTGCTGACGGCGAGGTCGGCGGAGCGAGGTCACTGCTCATGAGAGATCCTCAAGGACGGTGGGTGGCACGCCCTGAGTCATCGAAGGGCGTGGACAGTTCGCACGCCCTTCGCAAAGCCTCAGGGCGTGCCACCCCGTTTCTTGTGCGGGTCTACTTAGACGGTCGCGGGATGATGATTCGGCCGCGGTCATTCTGCCATCCCGTCGGAAACCGTCGGCGACTTGACGGAAAACTCCGGCTCATCGGCACAACTCGGCGGAAGGTGGGCAGTGGTGATGGTCGTGACGATTTCAACAGCAATTTCTGAAGTGGCCAATTTGCATCGGGCAAAAGGTGGCCTAAAGTAATCACAGAGTCACCGGCTGAGGCGATGCGGCAACGCTCGCGAGGCGGTGACACCACAGACCAACATTGATTGACACCTTGAGGTCGCTGCCACAGTTCGTAGCCTGACTCTCCGAGTCGGGAGCCATGATCAGTTCGGGAGATCTGATCTGGCGAACCCGACTCGGAGAGTCAGGCTACGGCGGGCAGTCACCTTGGAGTTTGGTGTGGCGTCGCGAGTCAGCCTTCGGGGGGACTCAGGGACGCGGAGGTTGGGTTCGGGGCATGGACCTGTTCCGGTGTGGAAGGCAGTCCGCGTGAGCGCGGCTGCCCTAGGAATCGGTTTCGTGTCATCCAGCTTCGGGGGGAGAGGGGCATGGCGTTCGGACTATTTCGCGAGCGATTGTGGCTCGTGCTGTTGTTGGGCTGCGCGTTGTTTGCGACGAGCGGCCAGTCGCTGGCGGCTCCCAAGCTGAAGTCCGACATCACGGACGCTCGGCAAGCGTTGCAAGCGGGCGAGGAGTTTGAACGGACTCGCCGCTGGATCGACGCCATCGAGCACTACGAAGCGTCGTCCAAGAAATGGCCCGACGATCGCGATCTGAGCTACGGCTTGCGGCGCTCGAAGATTCACTTCGGTGTCGAACGACGCTACTCCGACAGCAGCTTCCGTAAGAACCTGCTGAACCTCTCGCGGACCGACTCGCTGCACTTGTTTGATGAGGTCATCAACAAGATCAAGTCGCACTTCGTCGATCCACTCAACTCCGGAACTTTCGTCGCTCACGGCACGGAGAGCCTCTACATCGCCCTGGCGAACGAAAAATTTCTCGATCATCACTTGCCGAATCGCCGGCCCGCGACTCGCGAGAGCATCGCTCAGTTTCGCAAGATGTTGTTCGATCGCTACTGGAACAAGCGGCTCGAAGGAAACTACGCGGCGCATCAAACCGTGGCGGAAGTCGCCGGCATGGCCGAAACGCAGATTGGCCTGAGCAGCACCGCAGTGGTGTTGGAATACGTCTTCGGTGGCTGCCACGCACTGGACGACTACAGCAACTGCCTGACGCCCGATCGGCTCAGCGATCTGTACGACAACATCGACGGCGAGTTCGTCGGCCTGGGCATCGAGATGAAGGCCGAGAGCGGACGTGGGCTGAATCTCGTCAACGTGCTCGCCGAAAGTCCCGCCGCTGAAGCGGGCCTGCTGGCCGGTGATTACATCGTCGGCATCGACGGCCACGATTGCCGCAACATGTCCACGGACGAAGCGGCCGGCCGACTGAAAGGGACGCCAGGATCGCAAGTGCGATTGGACATCACCGGCTTAACCGCCGCCGATCGCCGCAGCGTCAACGTCACTCGCCGAGCCGTGCATGTGAAGAGCATCCCGATCGCGAAGATCGTCGATGAGTCGCGTGGCGTCGGCTACATCCAGATGACCGGATTTCAAAAAGGCTCGCCTGCTGAACTCGACGAGGCGTTGCAGAAGCTCAATCGCCAAGGAATGCGCGTCTTGATTTGGGACTTGCGCGGCAACCCCGGCGGACTGTTGACCGCGGCCGTCGAAGTGCTCGACCGATTCATTGACACCGGTGTGCTCGTCTCCACGAAGGGTCGCACCTCGGATCAGAATTTTTCGTACTCGGCCCACCGCCAGCAAAAGTGGAACGTGCCGCTGGTCCTGCTGACCGATGAAAACAGTGCCAGCGCCAGCGAGATCGTCGCCGGTGCGGTGCGCGATCATCAACGCGGCGTGATCGTCGGCCGCAAGACGTACGGCAAATGGTCCGTGCAGAGCATCTTTCCGATCCAACGCGGCACCGGACTGCGACTGACGACGGCCAAGTTCTATTCGCCAGCCGGCAAGACGCTCGGCAAAGTCGGAGTGAAGCCGGATGTCGAAGTCGAACTGCCGGATCACGTCGTGCTGCACCGCGGCCCGATGGCCAACTCGCTGGAAGACGACCCGGACATCCGCAAGGCCCTCGACGTCGCTCGCGAACAACTCGACGGCCGGCGCATCGGATCGAATCGCTAATCCCAAAAACCCCACCGAGCTTGCCTCGGTGGAAACGGGCCTTTGCACTACGAGAGTGTGAAGGACAGCGTAGTGCAAAGGCCCGAAACCACCGAGGCAAGCTCGGAGGGGTGGGTGCGACATCGCCTGTTTGTTGGTGGTCCGCGTTCACAGCACGCGCTTGAACAAATCGCGAGCAAGCCCAAAGCATTGCCGAGCGAGCGCCGGGTCGAACCGATCCCCTTCGTCACGCATGAAAGCGTGAGCCGCGTTGAACTCGTGCCAAGTGTAAAACACTCCGGAGCGTTCCAGCGCGTCGTGAATTTTGACGCGGCCGTCGAGCGGCACGTGCGGGTCTTGGCGGCCAAAGACCATCAACAGTTCGCCGCTGATGTCCGCCGCTCGCGCAAGCGAATCGGCATTCTTGCCAACACCCAGCGTGCCGGAGTGAATGTCGGTCGGATAGAAGCACGCGGTCGCGAGGATCTCTGGATTGAACGCCGCGCGATACGACAGATGACCGCCGATGCAAACTCCGAACGCACCCAATCGTCCGTTGCATCGTGAATGCTTTTGAAGCGCCTCGATCACGACCTTCGCATCGTCATCGAACGTATCGATCTTCGTGAGATGCTTGTAGGCGTTCCCCTTGTCCTTCCCCACGTCGTCGTAGCCGAGAATCGTTCCCAGCGGTTCGTGCTCGTGAAAAATCTCCGGCACCATGACCACGAACCCCTGACCAGCGAACTGCACCGCCAGTCGGCGGATCGGAGCGGTTTGCTGAAAGATCTCCGAATACAAAACCAGGCCGGGCACGCGATCGTCGCGGCCATTCGGCAGCACCGGTGTGTAGACGTAGGTCCGCATCGGGCCGGTCGGAGTATCCAAGTCCAAAATCGAGTCCTGCACGTTCATGGGAATTCCTTGAGCAAAGTGTGGGTCTGGGGTCAGGCACCGCAGAATTCAGAATTGGCGGAGCAAAGCGTAATGCAACTCAAAGCTCAATTCCGCCAATTCTGAATTCTGCGGTG
>CAMDPX010000395.1 GCA_945905295.1 Planctomyces sp. SH-PL62
CCCAACAAAAAAAACTCCCGATCCGTCCTCACCGCAGCTATCCCAGACAAGCTCTCCCAAAACGTTCAAAATCCACCAGTGGAACTCGAAAGACCAAACCCAATGCGACAAAGTAAGTGCCATTGGGCTGACGCCGCCCCGCTCGCCAATTGTGTTTCAGAGGCTCGACGCGATCACGCTGCCCCGTCCTTCTCCAGCAGTAGGCGGAGATACGAACGGCGATCAGGTTTTCCGAGCTGAAGTTCTTGCGCGAGTGCGAATAGGCAATCGCGCGCCGCGTCGCGGTCAGAATCCTCGGCGATGATTTCCAGTTCGGCGAACCAGCCAAGATCGCAGACGTCGTCGATGACGACCTCCAGATCGCGGCCTTTCCAGCAGAGATGAAACGGCTCGCGGCGTTTGACGACATCGCGGACCTCGCGGAAGCCAAGCGACGCGAACATCTCGCGCAATTGCTCGCGAGCGACGAGTCCAGACGCTGCGGGAACCTCAATTTCCCGGCGCGTCTTGGCGACTTGATCGACGAGCGGGCCTTTGTAGGTCAGAAAGTTGTCGTCACCGACGCAACGCAGGCGGAAGACCTCATCGGTTTGAGAAAAATCGCGGCTCGGATGCGCGAGGTAGATATCGCGCTGATCGAGCGGTTGGCTGGGATGTCCACCCAACTCAGCAATGCGCTGGCGAAGAGTCGCAACAGCGGCGACGTCGGCCAGCGGAAATTTCAACTCAACTTCGTAGGTCATGAATTGGTTCGCCGTCAAAAATTCATCGTGTCCAGCATGAAACTGACGAGCGCTTGGGGACCACTAATTCGCCGCCGCCTCGAATTCTTTGCCGAGGAGTTCGAGGTTCTCCCAGGTGAAGAGGCCGGTGTCGTGGCCGTCGTTCCAAGCGATCTTGATCGCATAGTTGCCGGT
This sequence comes from Planctomyces sp. SH-PL62, assembly GCA_945905295.1. Lineage (GTDB taxonomy): Bacteria > Planctomycetota > Planctomycetia > Planctomycetales > Planctomycetaceae > SXKJ01. Next base: position 918 of record CAMDPX010000395.1, read on the forward strand.
GAATTGCATGCTGGTTGGAGCAATCTCACTCGGCACGTCTTCGACATCGACGACGCGGATGCCGGTAGTTTCGCTCACGCAGCTTGCGCACGGGCAGCGGCCGCGCACGAAGCGGAATGGCAACCGGTATGTGCCGTGTGACCATTCGAGTTCGAGGACGCCCTCTTGTTGGCGGGCTTTGATACTCAGCGGTGGGGAGGTCATCGATCGACTTTCTAAAAGACAACTTGGCGGCATTTCAGGCAATGTTGAACAACTTGGCGAACTCGGCAACGGTAACAACTTAAATGGACAGGGATGCTCTCACATCAAGGAGGTCGCGATCGCCGGTCACAAGATAATCGGCATGATGGGCCGTCGCCGCCGCGAGGAATGGCTCGTCTTTGGGGGCTCGCAGCCAACTGGTCTCCGCCGGTGGCGAATTCGCGAGGACGGTTCGCAATCTGATCACTTCGAGCCATCGGCTCCGATTCTCGGCGGAGAACTTGAATTTCGGTCGATGAAGAACCTCTACGTATTCGCCGAGGATTTCGGTCGTCACCAACCATTGCAGGTCCGAGTGAGTAGCCACGAACAAGACAACTCGCTCCGGCAAGCGGTCCCGCAGCGCGGCGGACAATGACACGTTGGTATCCAGCACGACGATCATTGTCCGGCTCGGTAGGCATTGATCTCAGCTTGAATCTCTTCGTCGGTGATTTCTGGGCCGACAAGTTCACCTCGCATGGCTTGGCAGACTTGATGCCATCGCGCAACGAACTCTTCAGAGGTCGCACGTTTCGGCGTGACAAACACTTCGACTTGCGTCCCTGGTTCAAACGGGACGTCGGATAAACGGAGTTCGCCGCCCGATTCGATTGTCGCGGTGGTTTCATAGGCTGGCATGATTTGGTCTCCGAAACGTGCGGCGGGTTTGCAACCTGCTCGGCCTCGCTTACCAGAGTACGACGAAACGGTGGTCACTGCCATGCGATTCTGAGCGGGCAGGTTGAAAACCTGCCCCACGGATCAATGATCGTGGCCCCCTTTGAAGAGGGGGCTGTTCTTGTCGCCTCGTGAGGCAAGGTAGGCGACGAGGTCGAGGATTTCGTCGCGGGTCAGTTTTTCGAGCAGCCCCTTGGGCATGATCGAAACCTTTGAGCGTTGACGTTCGGCGACATCGTTGCGTTTGATGAGGATGGGGTTCGTGCTGACGAGCGGGTTCTCGACGACCTTGATGATGTCGCCGCTCTCTTCGACGACGAGACCCTGGATCACCTTGCCGCTTTGGAGTTCAAAGACGTTCGTTTGGTACTTCTCGTTGATCTTCGCAGACGGGTCGAGCAGTTCTTTGAGGATGTCGCTCGGCTTCAGCTTCGCGTCGAGCTTGGACAAGTCAGGGCCGAATTCTTTGCCGGCGTTGTCGAGCTTGTGGCAGCCGACGCAGTTGGCGACGGTGAAGAGTTGCTTGCTGGCGGTGTAGCTGCGCTTCGAGTGGTCCGCGTGATCGGCGTGGTCGTGGCCCATCGCTTTGTGGTCGAGAGCTTCGATCACTTTGGCCAAGTCTTCGAACTTCCATTCGGTGCGCGGGCGGCGGTCTTTCAACAGAGAATCAGCCGCTTCGATCTTGTTCGCGGCGAGATACGCTTCAGGGGCGGCTTCGTAGGCATCGAGGTCGGCGACGACGTACAGCGCGGCGTACATCCGACGCCAGTGGCCTGGGTACGTGCAGACGATCGGATAGATGCCGGGCTCTTTCGGGACGCTGAAGCTCAGGCGCTGGCTGTCACGCGGTTGGAGCAGCGTGCTCTTCGCGAGGATCTTCGGTGAGTCGGGGATGTAGTGCTTCTCGGCGAAGCCGGGCTTCTGCGCGTTGGCTTCGGAGAGCAGGCCGATCTCTTCGAGCGCGCCGGGCAGCGTGATCGCGAGGTTGTGCGGCATCAGGTCGCTGTTATCGAGGATGAACTCGACCGGCTTGCCGGCTTGGACGGCGATGATGTCTTTGTCGTAGCTCATCTTCTCGAAGACCGTGCCGATCTTGATGACTCGGATGCCGAGTTCGCCGAGCGTTGCTCGCGCGAGCTTGGCGTCAGCGGCGGGCAACAGGGACGCGAGGGCGTCGCCGAATTCGAGCATGTCGATGGCGGGGGATTGCGTGCGGTCTTTGGCCGGGATTTTTTTCACGGCTTCGACCATCACGCTGAGCAGCGCGGGGGCGTCTTCCTTCGGCCACGTCTGCTTGGGCAGGCGTTGCAGCGAGCGGATGGCGGTGAGGCGATCGACGTCTTCTTTCACGAACTTGCTGAGCGCGGCGAAGGTCTTGGGTTCTTGGCCGCGGACGATTGTGAGGGCACCCATTGCGGCTCGGCGGACGAGGCTTTCGGAGCCGCCCCCTTGTAGCGTGAACTCAACTTTCACGGGTGGGGCGGGATTCTTTTCGGACTTGAAGACTTCGGCCCGTTTCTCGTCGAGCACTATCAGAGTGAAGTTGTTGAGGCGATCAGGGATCTCGGTGCGGTTGTAGATCACGATCTGGTCGATCGGGTGTTCGTCGCCGAGGTCCACTTCCCAGAACGGGTTGTTGGTGTTTTCCTCGGTGTGAGTTTGGCCGCCGTCGCCGTAGATGCCGGACTTGTTGCCGTCGATTGCTCGTGAGGCGTCGCCGCCGGCTCCGGTGTTTTTCTGAGAGGCGCGGCCTTTGCGCGCCACGTTGACTCCGCCGCTCATGACTTCGACTTCGGCGAGCGTGAGCGTGCCTTTGCCGGGGAGTTCGACTCGGACGAAGCGGCCTTGAGTGCCTTTGGACTTCGGGCCGCGCAGCGATTCGGGGAGTTCGGTGAGCAGCGGGGCGACGCGGTCGTACAACGTCGCGCGAACACTGGCGTCTGAAATCAGCGGCATCGCGTTGACGAAATCAACGAGACGTTTCGCGTCGGTGGTCGCGAGCTTCCAGGCGGGATCGACGTTGTTGTCCACGTTGATCAGCGAGACGTAGCCGATTTGGCGGAAGATCGGTTGCTTGGCGGAGGTCGCGAGTTTTTCGAGTTCGGCTCGCGCGGTCGTCAGTTCGGACGAACTGCGGCCGGTGAGTTGGCGGACCAAATCAAAGACGACGCTCGTATCGACGTTCGACGCTTTGCCGTCGAGCGACGCGATGCCGTCCATGATGACTCGCAGTTCGGGTTTCTTGTCGAGCTTGGCGATTTCGCGGATGGCTTCGCGGCGGTGTTCGTCGCGGAGGCCGGGGCGGTAGAGCATCTCGGTGAGGACGAGGCGGTCCCGTTTCTCTTTGAGCAGGTCGTCGTTCGACAGGCCCTTGAGGAAGTAGCGGGCACCGGCTTCGGATTTGAAGGGGACTCGCTGGCCTCCTTTGGTGGCGTTGTCGAGCAGCGGTTGCAGCGTGCGCAGGACTTCCTTGCTGAGGAATTCGAGGTGCAGGTCGGTCGGCTGCTCGTTGGCGATGAGCACGACTTCGGCGGCCTCGGGGCTGGGGATGAAGCTGGCGGCCCAGAGGGCCATCAAGCGGACTCGCGGCGACTCATCGGCGGCGGCTCGGCGGAGCAGGTCCAGAGCGTTCGGCAAGCGGTCATGCCACGCCGCGATCACGCGAACGGCGGCGGCGCGGGCGCGGTGGTCGGGGCAAGTGAGGACTTGTTCGAGCAATGGGACAGATACGACGTTATGGGACTGATGGAGCCAAAGGAGTTCCAATTCCATGCGCTGCAACTCGGGGAACTGTGACGACAAGTGAGAGAATTCTTTCTTTTTCTGAGCAACGTAAGGCGCAAGACTCTGAGCCTCTTTGATGACTTTGTCAGTGTCCCGACCCGACAGTTCAATTCGAGCGCGATACCGCACGCGGTCATCGGGACTCTTCAGCGCATCGAACACCAATGAAAGTGGCCTGCCAGCAATCGGCTCCGGCATGACCAACTCTCGTCCGACATAGGTCACGCGATAGACGCGGCCGTGGTCGTGGTCTCGGCTGGGGTCGCGGAGGTTGTGTTGCATGTGGCCGATGATCGGGTTTTGCCAGTCGGTGAAGTAGATGGCTCCGTCGGGGCCGACCTCGACGTCGCCGGGGCGGAAGTTCGCGTCGGACGAGAACACGATCGGTTCGACTTCGGTGGCTCCGAGGGAGGAGCCGGCGTCCGCCCCGTAGCTGGACTCGCCAGAGTTCAGCTTCTTGGGGTCGGGAGTCTTTCCGTCTTTCGGCTGAACTCTGGCGAGTTCAGCTACGCCGGCGCTGCCGTGCAGCTTGTATTGCAGGATGCCTTGGAAACCGATCACGTTGCAGACCAGCAGGTTGCCGCGGTGCTCTTCGGGGAAGTGGCTGCTCGACAGGATTTCGATGGCCGAGCAGGGGCGCGTCCGCTGCTGATAGACCTGCGGCGGGCGGTTGTGCTTGTTCGGGTAATCGAGCTGGCTGGAGAACAGCGGGCCGTGGAATGGGTTGGCTCCGGTGCCGTCCACGACGATGTCCTGGCCCCAGGCGTCGAAGACGTGCCCGTGCGGATTGGCGAAGCCGAACGTCACGTAGATGTCGGTCTTTTGGGTTCGCGGCTCGTAACGGAAGACTCCGCCGTTCGCGAGCCGGCGCGGCGGGCCCCACGGGGTTTCAATTTGCGAATGGTGAAACGTCCCTTCCTGCATGTAAACCGCTCCGCCCGGATCGAGCACGAAGCTGTTGATGGTGTGGTGCGTGTCGGCGGTGTCGAAGCCGTGAACGAGCCGCTCTTTGATGTCGTACTTGTCGTCGCCGTCGGTGTCCTTGAGGAACAGCAGGTCCGGCCCCTGAGCGACCAGCAC
>CAMDPX010000396.1 GCA_945905295.1 Planctomyces sp. SH-PL62
GGTCGCGGTACGGTTTCCAACCAGTGATTCCAAATTTGGGCCGCGAGTGATAGCACCTTCTCAGAAAAACCCAAGGCATCCGGCCAAAGAAGCTACTGCAACAGATGCCACATTCCGTAAGCCACCGGCCCCGCCAGCAAGAGGCTATCCATCAAATCGAGCAACCCGCCGAATCCCGGCAGCAATGCCGGAGCGTCTTTCACTCCGACATCTCGCTTGATGAGGGACTCGGCCAAATCACCGATCAACCCTGCAAATCCAACGACGATTCCGAACACGAAGGCTGGTCCGACTCGCGACCAACTCTGCCAATGTGGACCGATCATCGGACCGAGCCATATCAACCACGCCACAGCGGACAACCCGGCCGTCAATAAATGGCCGATGCCTCCCGAAATTGTTTTTCCGGGGCTCAACTTCGGCGTCATCTTCGGCCCACCGATTAAACGGCCAAACGTGTAGGCACCGACGTCACCCATCTTCGTGACGACCACCAGGGCCGACAGTGGGAAATAGCCGATATTGACCAGCCAATCGCCCGCATACATCGTCCAACGCAACTGGCACGTCAACGCGAGCAATCCACCAATGTAGGCCACGGTAAATAATTCGATGCCGAGTGTTGCGATCTGATGGCCGGCACGCGGCGTGCCTGATGCCATCTCTGTCGCGCGTTGCAAACTTGGGAATCGCAGAACCGCGTTGAGCAACAAGGCCACCACGACCACACCCAACGCTCCAGCGATGCAGGCCAGCGGGTCGTCGAAAAATCGCAACGGCCACTGATGTGACAGCCAGTGCGGCCACCAAGCTGCAGCGATCATCGACCATGTGCCGGACAGAACCAGTGCCGACTGAGGTCGATAGCCAGCCGCGCGGACCAAAGTCACGAGTTCCCAAACACAACGCGCCGACAGCAGCAACATGAGGATGAACAACACCGGCGCGCGATCGCCCAACTTGTAATCCCACACGAACAGCCCGATCGTCGCGGGGATCAGCAACGCGGACATCAGCAGGCGGTGTTTCAACATGTCCGCTTACCTCGACAGTCCGCCGAAGCGGCGTTCGCGATTCGCATAGTCGCGCAGGGCGTCGTGCAAATCGGTGGGACGAAACTCCGGCCAGCATTTGGACGTGACCCAGAACTCGGCGTAGCTGGCTTGCCACAACAAGTAGTTGCTCATCCGCATTTCGCCAGCCGTGCGGATCACCAAATCGGGATCGGGCATTCCGGCGGTGTCGAGATGCTCGGCGATTTTCTCTTCGTCGATCGCGTCCACGGTCAGCGAGCCGTCTTGCAGTCGTGCCGCGATGCGACGAAAGGCATCGACCAGTTCCTGACGGCCGCCATAGTTCACCGCCAGGCACAGCCGAGTGCCACGATTATTGCGGCTGATCTCGACCGTCTTGGCAACTTCACGCAGCACTCCGTCGGACAAGCCTTCGCGGCGACCGATCACCGCGAATCGCAAATCTTGTCGCATGATCTCCGACCGTTCCTCGACGAGATACTGCTCCAGGAGCCGCATCAGCATGTCGAGTTCGCGTTGGGGGCGTTTCCAGTTTTCGCTCGACAGGCAATACAGCGTGAGCTGCTCGAGGCCGAGTTCCGCGCACTCTTCGATGGTCTCGCGAACGGAGTGGACTCCCCGGCGATGTCCTTCGATGCGTGGGAATCCTCGAGCTTTCGCCCAGCGTCCGTTGCCGTCCATGATGATTGCGATGTGCCTTGGCAATTTCTCGGCCAAAAGGCCCAAATCGCTCAATCGGCGAGCCGCTTTAATCGCATCAAAAGGCACGGCGTTCTTCGCCTCCTGAGCCAGAATTATTCATGAGCCGCAGGGCGCAAGCCCCGGTTACGCGGAAACCGGACGCTAGCGCGTTCCGGCTGATCGAATTCGTGGCCCATGGACAACCAAGGTCAGAGGGCGGTGGCCGGAACCAGCGGTTCGACGACCGGCTGCGTAGCTTCCGTATCGGCGAGCATCCCGCCATCTCCATCGCCGAAGTACACCATCTCTTCTCGGTAGTACGGAGCCTGCTTTGGCGTTTCAATTCCCAGTCGCACGCGGTTGTGCTGAATTTCCAAAACTGTCACTCGAACGTTGTCATCAATCACTAATCCCTCGTTGACACTGCGGGAGATGATCTGCATATCGAAGTCCCCTGAGAAACGTTGGAGAAGAGAACAAGTCAAACAAGATGACATGAAGCGCGGCGGCATTCTGACTTCGCTATCTCGACAGAGCAAGCGGCCAACATCACGAAAAAAATCTTTGTCGAGAGCGCATGAAATTTCTTGACAGATTGAATCGCATCGACACGTTTCCGTTTTGATCAATCACATCTTGTGGAGCACGTGCGGTGACCGAACACAAGCCAACAGCCGGCATGACAAACACATCACGACGACTCAAGCTGATCGTCTCACCGGCAATCGACGACGAGCGATTGCGACGCCTGCACGAGGTCAGCGATTTGCTGGAGATCATCAATTGCCACGACGCCGCGCAAGCTCGCGAGGCAATTCGCGACGCAGATGGTTTCTTCGGGAAGCTGACGTCCGATTTGCTCGCGAGCGCTCGGCAACTGCGCTGGGTTCAATCGCCGACAGCGAGCCTCGAACACTATCTCTTCCCCGAATTGATCGAGCATCCCTGCGTGCTGACGAACATGCGCGGACTCTTCTCCGACGTGATCGCCGATCATGTCTTCGGGCTAGTGCTGTGCTTCGCCCGGAACTTGCACACCTACATTCGGAGGCAGTTGCGAGCCGAATGGGTTCCCGTCGGCGGCGAATCCGAGCGGTCGGGATTCAGTCATGGCCCGGCCACCGTCTCGGAGATCGACCGCCGACATCAACACCTCGCCGATTGCACGCTGGGAGTCGTCGGAGCCGGTGAAATCGGCCGCGAAGTGCTCCGCCGCGGTGCCGCGTTCGGCATGACGCTGCGGGCCGTCGATCCCGTCTGCCGCAGCGTGCCGGGAGTCCTCGATCAAGTCTGGCCCACCGACCGTTTGAACGACTTACTGGCCGAATCGGACTACGTCGTCATCGCCGCGCCGCACACGCCAGAGACAGCAAAGCTATTTCGCACACCGCGATTCAAGGCGATGAAGCGTTCGGCGGTGCTGATCAACATCGGACGCGGCGCGATCGTCGATCTGGCCGACCTGACCGTCGCGTTGCAGACCGGGTTGATCTCCGGAGCGGGCCTGGATGTCTTTGAAACAGAACCGCTGCCGGCCGAACACCCGCTGTGGCGAATGGACAATGTCATCCTCACGCCTCACGTCGCGGGAGCTTCGCCGCGCATTGCCGAACGGCACTTGGCCACGCTGCTCGAAAACGTCCGGCGCTTTGTCGCGGGCGAACCACTGCTCAACGTTGTGGATAAGCGAAAATGGTTTTGAGCGATCGTGCCGCCTCGCGTCACGTTGTTCAATGAACCGGATCGTGACCGGAATCGGCTGGCGACGCGGGGTCGCTTGGCTTTCGCGTCTTGCCTTTGCATTGCGGACATTGTCCATCACACCCCGTGCAATGTGCTCCCGACCGGCGGCGTTTCCAGCAGGCGGAGGGAAGTCCCCAGCAGCGGAATCGTCGCTTGCGGTAATCGCACACAATGTTGTCGTAAAACTCGCGTGTCGCATATCGCCGAATAAGCATCCGAATGAGTAAGCGTGCGGGGTCATGGTCGATGAATTCCGAGTCTCCAGCCAGTGCCGGCGGGCCGATCGCGCTCGAATTCACACCGGAATTGCAAATAACTTTCTTGAGTGTTTGCCGGTCTTCATCGCCGAGAGTCTGATCGAACCACTCAAGGGCGAGCTGGCATTGCTCGCCGAGGGGCATGTGCCCAATCAGCCAAAGAGCTTCGGCTTCTGGCTCGACCGCATCCAGAACCAACTCCGGGCTACCGAGAAGATGAAACTTCTCGATGATTGTCCATTTGGACCAATTTTCCTTGAGCTGTGAATCGGAGGGCGGACTTTGACCTGGCGGTTCTAACGAAGCATCGGTGTCCGTTGCTTCAGAATCTGCGTCGGGACCATTCGCAATATCCGATGGTGCAGGAGAAGTTTCAGCCATCTGCAAGTCGGAGAGAGACCAACGATCAAGTTCGGCTTGGGCTTTTTTGAACAATTGCTCCCGCTTTCCAGAGTCGCGCATTGAGGTTGGATTGGAAAGAACCCCCAGCAAGAGCCGCAGCAACTGGGGTTCGGTAAGCTCATCCAGAACGCTGGAAACATAGGCCCAATAACGCAGGCTGTTGCGACGAATTCCGGCGACAAAAATCGCGAGCAGATTGGCATGAACCTGTTGCGCGTCGTTGGGATTACCTTCGCTGGCTGCGATATCAAATTTGCCTAACAAGCGAAACAACACTGCCGGATAAAACAATCCCACGATCACCGGTCCCGCGTTGCCCATCCCCTGGATGGCTTCCAAATCGTGAAATTGACAGTACGTCCCACCCGCAATCAGCGCCGAGAGAGCGGCATAACCCAGAACCCAGCGCTTGGCACCGCAACGCAACAACGGCTCCAGAGTCAGCAAGGTCGTCAACTGCACGATCGAGTAACCTGCCGCGATGCCCCCGGCCCCAAGCGTTCGTGACACTCGCATGCCGTCACCAACGAAAGTTCTGATCACGTCGCCACAGGTCACCGCCAACTCCACAAAAATGGCGATCTCACTTCCAAAGAAACTTGCGAGCCAACGGATCGCCAGCACAAACAGCATCACCAAGATAAAGACGATGGCAGCCGCTGCGGGGTATCCGACGACGACTCGCAGCCACCACGGCAGCCACGCCAAGCGAGTCTTGATGGTCTTGCGAATCGAATTGTGAAAATGGCTCATGCGTGTCATCAGTCTTGAAGTGGAATAAAAGGGTGTCCGGCTCCTGAGACGTCTGCTCCTAAGTACACGAGTGGCTAGCGAGTGCGATAAGCCCGAATGAGCTGACCACCGAAACGACGTTCGTGGCCAATGGCGCGGACAATCTGACCGGTTCGCAACAGGTCGGTGATTGTGGCTCCCACCTCGGCGCTCGTCATTTGGTGGCGCAACGCGAGAAACAATTCGGCTTCCGTAACCGGCCGCGAATTGATGCGAGATTGAAGAATTACCCGGTGAGCCTCGCGCCGCATCGTGACCTCCGATCCAGCGGACGCCAGCGTCATCGCGTTGGCCGAGTGAACGATTTCTTGAGAGTTCGCCGCCACGAGTGGAGTTGTGCGACGCCAGCCATTCGCGCGTTTGTGAGCGCGCACCCACAACAAGCGAATATCGATCACCGTCTCACCGGCTTCGTTCGCCGACAACTGCAAACTCTGATCGGACGGCACGAGGTGGACGCGAACCGGTCTCGCCTTCGTCCTGAACTCCACTTCCACCAAGGGAACCTTGGTGAGTGAGTGTGAGACCCTGGGCTTGAGCTGCGGCGACGATTTCTCCACTAGATTTACGAGCCAGCGCAAGTCGTAATCCGCACCTGTCGTTTCCGTCCCTAGTGCCGCGTCAAAGCTTAATCTTCGGGTAGACGGAGGTGAGCTTACAGCGGGCGTCGTCGATTTTCATTTGCCAGTCGACGCCGCGTTGGGTCGAGTTCACGTCGGTTGACCAGGCGGCGGTTTCGTCACGCAGGGTCTCGATG
>CAMDPX010000397.1 GCA_945905295.1 Planctomyces sp. SH-PL62
GCCCCCCGGTCACACGGCGAATACACCGGGGGGCTGACGCCACCCCGCTCGCCAAGCCAAGACGATGAGTGTTTGCATCGCGAATCGCAACCGTGGCGTGCTACCGTTCCGGACTGACGCCGCTTATTCTGAGTCCATGAACGACTCACCTCTACGACTGATCGTGCTGGTTCGCGGCGACGTTGAGCGGCTCCAACGTGCCGGTGAAGAACTGGTCGAGTTCCTACGTTCTCAGCCAGGTGTGCAGGTCGCCGCGTATGTCGAATCGGAAGAGGTCTCGCTCGACGAGATTGAAGCGGACCTCGTGCTGGTGCTCGGCGGAGACGGATCGATCCTCCGAGCCTGCCATCAGCTCGGCCGGAATCAACGGCCCGTTTTGGGTGTCAACCTCGGCCGCTTGGGGTTTCTCGCCGATCTGACGCCGGACGAATTCCGCGAGATGTTCCCGCAACTGGTGCAGCGCGAGTTTCGTGTCGTCGAACATTTGATGTTTGAGTGCTCGCTGTGCCATGCCGACGGATCGGTCGAAAAATATCTAGGGCTGAACGAGGCGATCATCAGCGCGGCAACTCCCTTGCAGATGATCGAAGCGCGGTTGTCGATCAACGGGGAATCGGTCACGGCCTACAGTTGCGACGGCCTTATCATCAGCACGCCCGTTGGCTCGACGGGACACAGCCTGAGCGCCGGCGGCCCGATGCTGCGACAAAACTTGCAGGCGTTCGTCATCACGCCGATTTGCCCACACACGCTGACGAATCGCCCGCTGGTCGATGGGGCCGACGGCATCTACTCGCTCAAGCTGGCCGACACTTCCAACGACGCTCTGCTGGTCATTGATGGCCAGTACCGCCGCGAGATGCGGGTGAGCGACACGGTCGAGATTCGCCGCGCTCCGGTGACGTTCAAGCTCGCGAAGCTCCCCGGCCGCAGCTACTACACGACGCTGCAACGCAAGCTCGGCTGGAGCGGCCAGCCGCTGTATCCCAGCCGGAAGTGATTCGGAAAAGTAGGTTGGGACTCCGTCCCGACCCGCAACGTCGATTCGAATTGGTCGGGACGGAGTCCCAACCTACGCTCACTCCACGTAGATGAACTCATTCAGGCTCATCAACACCTGCGCGAAATCGGACCAGGCCAACTCGCGCGCCTGCGCTTGACCGGCGGACTGATAGCTCGCGGACTGAGCTTGGACAAACGCCGTTGTCTCTGCCAACTCCGCCTCTGAGGGCAACCGACCCGCCGTGGCGAGGTAGCCTTGGCGAATCGCGTCGGCCGGCGACTTCTCGGCGAGCGGAGCCAGGCGGCGACCAAACGACATCGCCCAAGCTCGCACATGGGAATTGTTCAGGAAGAGCAAAGCTTGCGGAGCAATCGTGGTGCTGGGCCGTTCGCCCACGCTGACGAGCGGTTCGGGCGAATCGAAGAGCTGCATCATCGGCACAAGCCGGCTGCGTTTGACCATGAAATAGATACTGCGGCGTTTGTGACCATCATCGAGCGTCCCCGCACCGAACTGAGTTCGATCCAACTCGCCACTAACCGCGAGCATCGAATCGCGGATGACCTCCGCTTCCAGCCGGCGCGGTGAGTGTCGCCAATGAAACTGATTCTGCGGATCGAGCTTCGATTTGGCGGCATCGAACGCCGAGCCTTGCTGATAGACCGCGCTGAGCATGATGAGCTTGTGCAGCGGCTTCAGTCGCCACGCGGGAGATCCGTCTTTGGGCTTTGTCATCAGCGATGCCGCCAGCCAGTCGAGCAATTCCGGATGCGTTGGCCGCTGCCCCATTGCTCCGAAGTCATTCGGTGTGGAGACGAGCCCCACATGGAAGTGATGCTGCCAAACGCGATTGGCAATGACTCGTGCCAACAAATGACCGGGGCCTTGTTCGGTGTCCGTGATCCAGTTCGCCAGCGACTTGCGGCGGTATGAAGTGGTCGCCCCCGCCGGTGCGGTTTCGAGCCAGCGTTTCTCGCGATCGGGCGAGCGCATCAGCACCTGCAAGAATCCTTGCGGTGCGACATCAATCTTTTGAGTGGTGTCGCCGCGATACAGGAAGTGCGACTGCTCGAAGAAGTCCGCTCCTTGAGTGTGATGCCGGATCGGCTTCACCCCTTCGCTGCACACCATGACTTTTGCGAGCTTCGGTTTCGGCTCCTTCGCCGTGTGTTCCTGCGCGACGGCGCTGAGCTTCTTCCATTCGTCGTCCCGGCCGCGATACCACGTCAGCAGCTTTTCGACTTCGCGCGGCGAGCGTTGCTCGGCTGGCTTCTTGAGCGCGGCGATGATGTCGCCAAACGTCGCCGCCGCATCGAGCGGCACTGCCTCCTTCGCGGTCGCGACACTCAACCGGACGCGGCCGAGGTTGTGCTTGTTGTTGCCGTTGAACGCAAGAGTCACCGTGATCGTCGAGGCTCCCTCGAATCCGATCGGCTTCTCGAACTCGAACCGCGCCGCGTGATCCTTACCGAACTGCGGATCGACCGCCCAGCCGGTTTTCGGATCGCCATCAATCGTCAGCTTGACCGACAGACTCGCATTCTGATCGAACGTCGAAACGGGATTGAGCAGTTTGACCGGTTGCCCTTTCTGGCTGTCGGCTGATGGCTGTGGGCTGATGGCCGTGATCACAACCTTCACGTCGGTCAGATCAAAGTTCGCATTATCCGCGCGACCGGGCCCGTTCTTGACCATGCTCGGATGAGTCAACGCTTCCAACCGCAGCGCCGTCAGCCCCACCAAGTCGGTGTTCGCGACGAGCGTGTAAGTGTCAAAGTCCGGATTCTTTCCGCTCGCGAGAATCGAACCATCGTCCTGCTTGGTCAGCGTCGTGCCGCCAGACGACTTCGCTTCCGCAACATCGAGAATCATCCATTGCCCCGACTCACCCATTTTGAGCACGTTGGCTGCGTTCGCCTTCTCCCATTCAGCGAACCGTCCCGGCAACTTGTCCTTCTCAAACGCAGTGAGCGAAGCCGCGAGCGGCGTGTGCTCGGCATCGAACGCCGATTTCTCGCGCTTGAATGTCGCCGGATCGAGGTCGAGGTCGATCTCGCTGCGAACCGTCGTCGTGAACGATGAAAGCATCCGGTAGTAATCGGCCGCCGGGATCGGATCGAACTTGTGATCGTGACAGCGAGCACACCCCACCGTCAGGCCGAGGAACGCGGTACCGGTTGTCGCCGTCATGTCGTCGAGCGCGTCATAACGCGTCCGCTCGACTTCGTTCGCTGTGATCTGAGTGGGAAACACGCCCGCGCCGAGGAATCCGGTCGCCATCATCGCCAGCGGATTACCCGGCTCGATCTCATCGCCGGCGAGTTGCCATTTCACGAATTGATCGAACGGCATGTCCGCGTTGAGCGCCTTGATGACGAAGTCGCGAAACCAAAACGCGAAAGGCCGGTCGTAGTCCTGCTCGAAACCGTGACTCTCCGCAAACCGCGCGACATCCAGCCAGTGTCGGCCCCAACGTTCGCCGTACTGCGGTGAATCTAGCAGCGTGTCGAGCACCTTCTCGAACGCATTCGGGGCAGCGTCATTCACGAACGCCTCGATGTCGGCCGGGGTCGGCGGCAGACCGATGAGATCGAAGTACGCTCGGCGAATCAGCGTGCGGCGGTCCGTGGGGGGGTTGGGCGACAGACCTTTCTCACTCAGCTTCGCAAGGACGAAATTGTCGATCGGGTTGCGGACCCACTTCGCGGCGTCACCGGAAACTGGCGGCGGAGCGACGACCTTCAGCGGCTGAAACGACCAAAACTCGCGAGCCTCAGGCGATACCTCGCGGCGAGTCCATGCCTTCGGATCTTTGGCCTCTTCCTTCAGCGGCTTGTCATACGGAAAGCCGAGATCAATCCACTTGGCGATCGCATCGATGTGCAGGTCCGAGAGCTTCGCTCCATCGGCCGGCATGTGTGGCTCTTCTTCCTGCTTGATGAGCTTCATCAGCAAACTTGTCTTCGACTTGCCCGCTTCGGCGACAATGCCGGTCTCGCCCCCTTTGAGCAATCCCTCGCGCGACGTGAGGTCGAGCTTCCCTTCCGTCTTCTCACCGCCATGACACTTCAAGCAGCGACCGACCAGAATTTGCTTGACCTCTTTCTTGAAGAGTTCCAGTCCCGCCGCGCGTTGCTTGGCATGTGCGGGATCGACCGGCTCCTTCGGCGGATCTGCCGCAGGGATCAACGTGGCGGCCGAGCAGACCAGAACCGTGACAGCGAGCAGCGCGAGGCGGGGCATCAGCGAATCCTTGGCGAGTCAAACAACAAGCACAGCAGACGCGGTCAATCTAACGCCGCGAACCGGCATGGGAAACCGGGGCGGCGCTTGTAGTGACCCGATTTATCGGGTCGGTCCCACGACCGCATCAATGCGGTCACTACGAGCGCGGTCACTACGAGCGCGGTCACTACAAGCGCGGTCACTACGAGCGAAAGTGCTCTGTCACCAATCGGCGGAACGCTGCGAGATCGCGGACTTCGTGAATCGACTTTTTGAACGACTCGAACTCCGGAACAAACTTCGCGAAGTAACAACTTGTACGCGCGAGTCGCCGCAGCGCGACCGGCGCTCCGTAATAGCGAAACTCTCCTTCGATGAGTTGTCGCAGCGCGCGACCTCGTTCGGCGGGCGAGGGCTCATGGCTGGCGACGCCGGTTTGCCAGAGTTCGCGTGACTGCTTGAAGATCCAGGGCCGGCCGAGACACCCGCGGCCAATGGCGACTCCGTCCGCACCAGTCTCGCGCAGAAAGCGAACCGCATCCGCCGGTGAGCGCACACTGCCGCTACCGAGTACCGGAATCGACACCGCTTGCTTCAATCGCGCGACGGTCGGCCAGTCCGCCTCGCCGACATACGCCTGACGCACGCTGCGCGCATGCAGGTCCACAGCCGCCGCTCCCGCTTGCTCGGCAGCACGAGCAACATCGAGGCACGTTTCATTCGTCTCATCGGGCCCCGTTCGAATCTTGAGCGTCACCGGAACCGAGACTGCTCGCACGACCGCCGCGACGATGCGGCCAATCGCTGCGGGATCGGACAGCAATGCGCCCCCTTCGCCACGCTCCACCAAGCGTCGAATCGGACACTCGAAATTCAAGTCGACGATCGCGAAGCCACGTTCTTCGACGACCCGTGCGGCTTCGGCCAGTTCGGCGGGGTCGATTCCACTGATCTGTCCCGCACACGGAGATTCGCCAGGCGCCGTCTCCAACAGACGCATCGCCCGACGATCTCGCTTGGCGACATCCGAGCCGTCAATCCGTTCGGTACAGAGCAAACCCGCGCCGAACTGCCGCATCAACTGACGAAACGGCGGGTTGGTGTGCTCCTCCATCGGAGCCAACGCGAACGGATGCGAAATACGGAGGCGACCAAGTTGCATGGAGAGAGGATGACAACGTCCGGCGTGCAAAGCACGCGACCCTCCTCTGTAGCCCGACTCTCCGAGTCGGGAGAACCTGAGGCATTGCCACCCGACTCGGAGAGTCGGGCTACGGTTATCACGCTCCGGATGAGTTTCCATCGGCCTGCGTTGGACATTGAAGCTTGGACATTAGACATTCTCCGCCCCAAGTGACCCGCAGGCGAGCGGGGCGGCGTCAGCCCCCCGGTGAATCGTGTCGCTCGCAGACCACCGGGGGGC
>CAMDPX010000398.1 GCA_945905295.1 Planctomyces sp. SH-PL62
ATCAGCCCCCCGGTGCTGCGGCGAATGCACCGGGGGCTGACGCCGCCCCGCTCGCCTGTTTCGTTCGTTGCGAGAGGAATATAGCTGTCGCGGTCGTTGCTCCCCAGCGAACAATCTTTGGCCAGCGCGCGTGGCTAATCATTAGCCAGCGAGCGAACGAACGGATTCAAACTAGCCTGTGATCAGTGTTCGATGTCGCTCACCGCGCGGCTGACGAGAATGTCAGAAACTTCGCGGCACACGACTTCTCTCGGCCTTTGTGTGGAAGAACCTCGCGCGGCGTGCCGCACAGTCGCGCGATTGGCAAGCGCCGCTTCGATGACGGCACGCTCGCTGCTTTGTCGCTTGCCGACGCACGCTCATCACAAGGTACGACGAAACGCACTGCCATTTCCGATGGCACCGCTTCGCCGGTCTTGTGATGCGGCGGAGTGCGTCGCAGGAGAATCGCAATGACGGCCAGCAGTTCAGCACTCGCGATGGAAAAACCTCAAAACGGCGTTGCCGGCTTCAAGCATTTGCGGCACGACATCCTGTCGGGCATGGTGGTTTCGCTGGTGTCCTTGCCGCTGTCGTCGGGCATCGCGATCGCATCAGGCGTGCCGCCGATCTACGGGTTGATCTCTGCAATTATTGCCGGGCTGATCTTCCCATTCATTGGCGGAGCGTATGTGACGATTGCCGGTCCGGCCGCCGGATTGGCTCCCGCGCTGATGGCCATCATGGTCGCGATGGGTGGTGTCGGTGATGCCGAGCATCTCGGAGCCGGCTATCAACACTTGCTGGTCATCATCTTCATGGTCGGCTGCTTGCAGTTGGTTTTGGCTCTGCTGAAGTTGGCTCGATTCGCGGCGATCATCCCAGTGAGCGTGGTCGAAGGGATGCTGGCCGCGATTGGCTTGCTGATCATGGTGAAGCAATTGCCGATGCTCTTCGGATACACCGGCGGTGATCATCCTCACGAGTTCTTCGAGTTCATCCAGGACATTCCTGAGTTCGCCCGGCACATGACGTCGCCGGTATTCGGCGTCGCCGCCGCGAGCCTCGTGCTGCTGTTCACGCTGGGAGCGTTGTCCAAAAAGGTAAAGTTCTTGCAGATCGTGCCGCCGCAGTTGATCGCCGTCGTGTTCGGCGTGGCGTTGGGCTACTTCGTCAATCTGGGCGGCATCAACGACGGCAGTTTCCTCATCAAGCTGCCGGAGACGCCGTTTCATGGCATTCACGCGCCGAACTTCGCGGCGTTACTGGCTCGGCATGACTTGTGGTACGCGGCGATTCTGGGTGTCGTGACTTTGACGATGATCGACGGCGTCGAATCGCTGGCGACCGCCATGGCGGTGGACCGCATCGACCCGTTCCGCCGCAAGTCGGAGCCGAATCGCCTGCTGCTGGCGATGGGGGTCGCGAACATCGCCTCCAGCCTGGTCGGCGGTCTGACGATCATCCCCGGCGGAGTGAAGAGCAAGGTCAACATCGCGTCGGGCGGCCGCACCCTGTGGGCCAATTTCACGAATGCGATTTGCCTGATTGTCTATCTGCTGGTGGGCCAGCAGTGGATCAACATGATCCCGAAGTGTGTGCTGGCCGCCGTACTGATCTTCACCGGCTGGAAGATGTGCGAGCCGCTGATCTGGCGGCACATGGCCAAGATCGGCAAAGAGCAACTGGCGCTGTTCTCGTTCACGGTGCTGGTCACGCTGCTGACCGACCTGTTGATCGGCATCATGGCCGGCGTCGTCGCGAAGTACTTCCTGAACCTGCTGCTCTGCCGCCAGGCGGTCGCCGCGTCCGATGACGAATCGGTTTCGATGAGCGGCTACATGCTGGACTTCTTCCGCAATCCGGTGGCCATGAAGACGCTCGAAAATGGAGAACTGAATCTGTTCGTGGACAAGCCGCTGGTCTGCTTCAACGCGATGAAGCTAGAGCAGGAACTCAGCGACCTGCCGATCGAAACCAAGTCGGTGTGCCTGCACCTCGACTCGCGAGTCCCCCTGATCGACCACACGTCCTGCGAGACGCTGCACTACTTGATCGAGTCGTCCGCTCACGGCGAAGTCCCGATCAAGGTCGTCGGACTGGAGCGGATGTTGCGACTGTCGAAACACGCCAGCTCAGTCCACATCGCCAGCCCGATCCCCGCACCACAACCCGCGTGACGAAATACGACTCTCAGGCGAGCGGGGCGGCGTCAGCCCCCCGGTGATCAGCACTCCGGTTTTCAGCGGCCATCGTGACTACCGGGGGGGGCTGACGCCGCCCCGCTCGCCAAGCACTCTCAGTCGGGACCGCCTCTGACCCGACTCGGAGAGTCAGGCTACGAAACTCGTCTTTACCAACCCTGCCTTTTTCTGGAGACCCATGATGTCCGAAGCTACGACCCTCGCTCTGCCCGTCGCTCATGAAATTGCCTTGCACCCGCATGCTCACAGTCATGAGGCAACGACCGCCGCCGCGCAGTCGTTCGCATTCGCGGGGCAACGCTGGCGAAGCGGTCTCGCTCAAGGAGCCAGCGGGACCGGGTTGCTTGGCATGGGCTTATTTCTCCTGAGCCAGATCGGCTCGACTCCGGCACTCGTCACGCAATTGGCGATTCTGGGAGCCGTCTGCTCCGTCGGCGGTCTGGCCCTGCTGACGAAATCCATTGGCGATCTGTTCGGTCGTCTGGACATCGACGAGACCGGCATCGCGGTTCGTCCCGGCCTCACCGGTTACGCGATCGCGTGGAGCGAACTGGATCGCTGGGAAGTGAAACTCGATTCGGAACTACATCCGGAAACTCACAGCATTCGCTTCTGGACTTCCGGTTCGCCCTGTGCGCTGTTCATTCCCAACAATTGGTTGACCCACCACGACCGAGCTCAGATTCGCCGGACCCTGCTGGGGTATGCGGCCGACAAAGCCTCGCATCCAAGTCGAGCCGTGGGACAATAACCAGCGCGGGGTTCCCGATGCCCTTCGCGGATTCAGCCAACCGCAGGTCTCGCGCACGTTCGTGAGACCTGCGGTCGAATGTCGAAATGGAATTGAGACAGCGGCTTTCCAGTCAAGGAGCGAATCCCATGTTGGTTCTTGCGCGTCGTGATGGCGAAGAGATCGTGATCAACGGCAATGTGCGGATCACGGTTTTGGAGACGCGCGGCGGCCAGGTGCGACTGGGAATCACGGCACCTCCGACGGTACCCATACTGCGCTGTGAAGTCCTGGATCGAAGGCCCCAATCCTCGGACACGCCTCTGATTCCTTCCGACGGCAATCAATCCCGCTCGAACGATTCCCCGATCATGTCAGGCGTCATTGCGATCGCGCGTTAGTTCTGGAGCTACTCCTCCATCACTTGCTTTTCTTTGGCCGCCGCTTCGTCGTTGACCGAGCCTTCAAACTTCTTGGTGAGGTTTTGGATTTCCTCTTTGGTCGCTTTGCAGAGGTCTTCGGTCAGGATCTTGTCCTTCTCCGAGGTATCGGCGTGCTTGTTGGCGTCGCGGCGGACGTTGCGGATGGAGACGCGGGCTTCCTCGGCGAATTCTTTGACACGCGAGACGAGTTGCTTGCGGCGGTCGGTGGAGAGCGGCGGGATGTTCAAACGGATGACCCGGCCGTCGATCTTCGGGGCGAGGCCCACGTCGCTGGATTGGATCGCCTTGCCGATCGCGGCCACGTTGGCCTGATCGTAAGGCCGAATCATGATCTGCTGCGGTTCCGGCACACTGACCTGAGCAATCTGCTTGAGTGGCGTTTCCGAGCCGTAGACTTCGACGCGAATGTTGTCCACGAGTCCCGGCGTGGCTCGGCCGGTGCGGAGACCCTTGATCTGGCCGCGAAAATTTGCGGCGGCCTTTTCCATGCGCTCTTCGCAGTCCAGCAGAATGTCGTCCTGGTCCATGATCGATCCTTGTTCGTGGGGCAGGTTTTCAACCTGCCAGCAGAGGGGCGGGCAGGTTGGAAACCTGCCTCACAGCACGTCGGAAACTTATCGGATCGGCAAGTTGATGCAAGCATCGCTCGGCTGTTGTCAGTCATTCTCGCACTGCAAGCTAGTTCTTGAATCTGGGTGGCACGCTCTGACCATCGGGAAGGGCGTGGGAACCGCGATCGGCTTGCATTTCCACGCCCTTCCCGATGGTCAGGGACGTGCCACCCATAACGACTAGCTTTGCCTCAATGAATCAATTCACTGGCAGTCGTTCATTTTCATCGCCGACTTGCCGATAGCTCATTCGGGCGTATCATGCCGCCCAGCCCGGTGCCGCTTTGATGGGCTTGATCTCGGCACACTGCTTTTATGTCGCACGACAAACCGCTGGAGGACGTGGATGACACGTCCGGCCCCGATCCGAGTTCAAAAGAGCGTGACCGTTCCGCTCGCAAGCGCGGCAACGAAAAGCTGCGGAGGCAGATTGTCTTCGAGGCCGCTCGGCTGATGTACCGCCGCGAAGAGAAAGAGTATTACCGCGCGAAGCTCAAAGCCGCGCGAGCCATCTGCCAAGGCTGGGTGAAGCCCTCCGACCTGCCCAGCAACACCGAAATCCGCGACGAGATTCAACGCATGGCGTTCCTCTTCGAAGGGGACTCGCGGCACGATCATCTCCGCGACATGCGCATCGAAGCGTTGCGGGTGATGCGGTTGCTGGCGGCGTTCAAGCCGAAGCTGATCGGCAGCACGTTGACCGGGCATGTGCGGCACGGTTCGGACATTGACCTGCACGTCTTCACGTCGAGCGCCGAATCGGTCGCAATGGTGCTCGACCAGGAAGGGATGACGTTTGACATCGAGAACAAGCGCGTCCGCAAGCACGGTGAGGAGCGGGTCTTCACTCACATCCACATCCAAGACCGATTCCCGATTGAGCTGACGCTCTACTCGGTCGAGAAACTGGCATACGTCTTCAAGAGTTCGATCACCGGCAAAGCGATCGAACGGGCGTCGCTCGCCGAGTTTGAGCAACTGCTTCGCCACGAGTATCCCGACATCGAACTCGACGACGAAGTGCTCGATGCCGAGAGCAAGGTCGATCGCTTCCAAGTCTTTCGTTCGCTGCTGCTGCCGCTGGAGGGAGTCGGCCAATCGAAGAAGCATCATCCGGAAGGGGACGTGCTCTATCACAGCCTGCAAGTCTTCGAGCTGGCTCGCGACGAACTCCCCTACGACGAGGAATTCCTGCTGGCTGCGCTGCTGCACGACATCGGCAAGGGACTTGATCCCGATGATCACGTCGCCGCCGCACTCGAAGCGCTGGGCGAGTTCATCACGCCGCGCACCGCGTGGTTCATCGAGCATCACATGGAGGCGCACCTCGTCGCCGATGGCACCATCGGCTTCCGCGCGCGGCATCGGCTGCGCGAATCACCCGACTACGACGAGTTGATGCTGCTCCAAAAGTGTGATCGCGGCGGACGTGTGCGTGGGATGCAGGTGATGGAGGTCGATGAGGCTCTCGACTTCCTTCGCGAACTCGCGCGGATGAACGGGTAGCGAAGCCAAGGGGTCGGGAGTCTTTTTCAGGCCGCCGTCGATCAACATTGGATGTCGCTCGATATTCGGCGGCCTGAAAAAGA
>CAMDPX010000399.1 GCA_945905295.1 Planctomyces sp. SH-PL62
TACCGAAAAATTCATCTCCCCGGCCACGCCGATCATCGGCCGAGCAATCCGTTTCAAAATCTGGAGAAGCGATTCTTCGAACCCGGCGACTTGGGCTTTCCGGTCTTTGAAGCATTCGGAGCCAAGACCGGAATGTTGATCTGCAACGACCGCCGCTGGCCGGAGTCGTATCGCTGTCTCGGCCTGCAAGGCTGCGAGCTGGTGCTGCTGGGCTACAACACGCCGCGGCATTACCCGGAGTACCCAGAGACCGACCGGCTGGCCGACTTTCATCATCAGCTCAGCCTGCAAGCCGGTGCCTATCAAAACGGAATGTGGATCGTCGCCGCCGCCAAGGCGGGAGTCGAAGAGGGGGTTGAGCAAATCGGAGGCAGCATGATCGTCGCTCCGTCCGGAGAAGTGGTCTCGCGAGCCACCACGCTGGGCGATGAACTCATCGTTGAGCGCTGCGACTTGGACCTGTGTCGCACGTACAAAGAAGGTGTCTTCCCCGCGCGGAACCGACGTCCGGAGCACTACGGGCTTCTCATGCAGCGGTAGCGTGCATCGTCTGGGAGGATGACATGATTCCCGTCTGTCCGGCGTCCACAGCATTGTTGCTGCAATTCACATCGGCCGCGTAACATGGCTGGCGTCCCTTCGAGGAGTTTTGCGATGTCTACGACCGTCTCTCTGAAAGATGACCTTGCACGGCGATTGCAACGCGAGGCAGATCTGCTGCGAACGTCGATCGATTCGGTCGCGAATGGATTGCTGGAGC
The DNA here is from genome assembly GCA_945905295.1 of Planctomyces sp. SH-PL62. Taxonomy (GTDB): domain Bacteria; phylum Planctomycetota; class Planctomycetia; order Planctomycetales; family Planctomycetaceae; genus SXKJ01. The sequence continues at coordinate 761 of CAMDPX010000399.1, forward strand.
GTTTATTTCCATCGCACGTTGCCATCAATGACTCTGAATTGTCAGCCGTCGTCACCAGGATTCGCAGCACCCCACCTGATGCGACGGCCATTCGTCCCGCGTGTCAGATTCCCAATGAATCGCTGTTACTGCCCCAGGACGATGCCGGCGAATTCAACGAGCGCGAATGGAATCAGCAATGGGCCGACGTCGAGTCCTCGATGAAGGCTCGCGCACTGCTTAACGAGATGACCGAAGGACGTGGGTAGCCACACATGGCCAAGTACCTTTTGGACGCGAATCACGCCTCGCCGCTGGTCACGATTAGTCACTCGTTGCGGAAACGCATTCTCAACGAGATGCAAGCGGGCCACTCATTCGCCATCGCGGCTCCGGTGTTGACGGAGACGTTGTTCGGCATCTCCATGCTTCCGCGCGCCGAGCAAAACCGCGCCGAATGGCAACGTCTGAAACCGTTCGTGGCCTTCATCACCATTCAAGAGTCTGACGCCGAACAAGCCGCGGACCTCCAAGTCCAGATGCGTCGCCGTGGCCGGCAACTCGAGACCGTCGATGCGCTCTGCGCCACCATCGCTCTGCGGCACGATCTGACGTTGCTGACTACCGATCAAGACTTCACTCCCATTCCCGACCTCAAGATCGAAAACTGGTTGAAGCCACCGGCCGCATGAGCATTCATCCGTCCGCGCTCAGTAGACCTACCGACACAACGAGCTAGGCTATTTCCATTCGCGGGCGAATTGCAGGGCGCGCTGGCGGACGGGTTCGCCGATCGTCTGGTCGGCCGCGATGGCGTCGAGCTATGCGGACTGGGGTTGGCTCTGGTCACGCTCTCTGGAGAATCACGAGCAATGACTTGTTCGGAGTTGATCACACTCCGTCAATCAGCGATTCCAATCTGAGCACCGGTTGTGACTTCCTGGCAATCGTGTTGGCTCACGGACGCGGCGTCGCGTCCCAGACCTTCGCCGTCCCATCGTTGCTGGCCGACGCCAGCCGTTTCCCGTCCGCGCTAAACGCCACGCTCAAGACCCAGTTGGTGTGCCCTTTCAACGTGAGCGTCACCTGACCGCTCGTGATGTCCCACACCTTCACCGTTTGATCCCTGCTTGCTGACGCCAGTCGCTTCCCATCCGGACTAAACGCTATGCTGGTAACGCCATCGGTGTGCCCTCTCAGCGTGAGCGTCTCTTGACCATTCGTGGCGTTCCACACCTTCACCGTCCGATCATCACTAGCCGACACCAAGCGTGTCCCATCCGGACTGAATACTACACACCTGAGGTAATCGTCGTGTCCTTCCAACTTGAACATTTCCTGACTGCTGTTGGCGTCCCATATTCTCACCGTCCGATCTCTGACGGCCGACGCTAACCATCTTCCGTCCGGGCTAAATGCCATACTTTGCGTCGTGCCGTTGTCGCATTGGAGCATAAACAACTGCAGACCACTCGTGGCGTCCCAGATCCTTTCCGTTTGATCATCGCTTGCTGACGCCAGCCGTTTCCCGTCCTGGCTAAACACCACGGTTTTAATCCCGGCCGTGTGTCCGTTCAGTGTGAGCATCTCCTGACCGCTCGAGGCGTCCCACACCCTTACCATTTTGTCCCGTTCGGCTCCCGACACTAATCGTGTCCCATCCGGACTAAATACCACATTCAGGACCGGACCAGTATGTCCTTTCAACGTGAGTGTCTCCTGACTGTTGGTGGCGTCCCATACCTTCGCCGTTTTATCTTTGCTTATCGACGCTAGCTGTGTCCCGTCTGGGCTAAACGCCACACTGGTGACCCAATTGGTATGCCCTTTCAAAGTGAGCATCTCCTGACCACTCATGCCATCCCACATCTTCACAGTCCGATCCCAGCTTGCCGACGCCAGCCGCGTTCCGTCTGGGTTAAACGCCACACAGGTGACGCGGTCGGTATGCCCTTTCAACGTGAGCATCTCTTGACCACTCGTGGCATCCCAAATCTGCACCAATTGGCCGATTGCCGCCGCCAGCCGTGTGCCATCCGCGCTAAACGACACGCTTGCGACCCTTCCGGTGCGCGCTTTCAGAGTGAGCGTCTCCTGACCACTCATGGCGTCCCATATCTTCACCGTCTGATCCCAACTTGCCGACGCCAAGTGTGCCCCATCCGGGCTAAACGCCACATGCGTGACGTCGTCAGTATGCCCCTTCAATGTGAGCATCTTCTGGCCGCTCGTGGTATCCCACAACTTCACCTCATGGTGGCTTGCCGACGCCAGTCGTGTCTCATCCGCGCTAAACGACACGCTTGTCACCGGGCCGATATGCGCTCTCAACGTAAGCATCTCCTGATCGCTCATGGCGTCCCACAACTTCACCGTCCCCATTTCATCCTCACCTGCCAAAGCCAGCCGTGTTCCGTTCGCGCAAAACGCCGCGCTCGATACTGAGCCGATGTGCTCTTTCAGCGTGAGCATCTCCTGACCACTTTTGGCATCCCATACCTGCACCCTCTCGTCATCGCTTTCCAGAGCCAGCCGTATTCCATCTGCGATAAACGCAACGCCTAAGACCCTGAAAGAATTCCCTTTGAACGTCAGCAGGTCATTCTGGCACTTACGCTCCCAATAAAACCATTCAAAGTTCCGCAGATCCTCTTGGTCCTCTTGCGGGAGTTGGCTTTCTAGCAGTTCCAACACCCGTGCGACCTGATTGTTTTCCCAGGCCATTTGGGCCAAGTTCATCTGAGCCACATAGAGCAGTCGGCGCACTCGCGCGGCCTCTTCGGACGTCTCCGCCAGCCAACGGCGGATGTCCTGAGCCAACTCAGTGGCCTTCGCATAGCGATCCTCTCGACGCTTGGACATAGCCTTGGCACAGACACCATCCAAGGTTTTCGGCACAAACGGAATGTAGTCCCCGGCCGGCGAGATCACGTCACGGAGTGACGCAGCGACTTGACGGGCACTCGGCGTTTCGCACGTTCTGATGGCCGTCAATATCTCCGGAATGGTCCCCTCATATGGCCGCCGGCCGGTGAGGACCTCAAAGAGGATCACCCCCAGCGCATAAATATCCGTGCGAGCGTCCAGCAAATCGATCTGCCCGGCGGCTTGCTCCGGAGCCATGTAGGCGGGAGTACCGGGTGCCCCGCCGGCGACTGTGGCTTCCGCGCGGGCGGCGTCTGTCAGTTGCACCGCCTGCGACTCGTCCTCCTTCTCGTCCACCAGCTTCGCCAGGCCCCAGTCGAGCACGATCGCTTCACCATAATCTCCCAAGACCACATTCAGCGGCTTCAAGTCGCGGTGAATCACGCCTCGCGAGTGCGCGTATGCCATCGCCTCGCAGACGCTGACGAAGACGTTCAGCAGACGCAGCAACGACAGACGGGCATCCTTGCCAGTTAGGTGCTGCTCGTGATGTTCCTTGATGGCCTGTGACAGCGTTTTGCCCTTGACTAGCTTCATCGTGTAAAATGGCTGGACGCTGTGGTTCACTTCATAGACCGGGACGATGTTGGGATGCTGCAACTGTCCGGTGATCTGCGCTTCCTTGATCAGCCGCCGCACCGCTTCCTGTGTCGCCGCCGACTTGCCCGGCTTGATCTCCTTGACCGCGACCTCGCGGGCCATGACGTTGTCTTTCGCCAACCACACGCGGCCAAGGCCCCCTTTGCCGACCTCGCTGATGAACGAATAACGGGATTGCAGCCGCTGAGATTCCGTCGGCGGTATCGGCACCCGCAGTTCCTGAGTTTGCGTTTCGTCCGCTCGTGGTTCTCGCGGTTCCTCCGCCCGCGTTTGCGAGACCACTTCCACCAACACCGGCCCGACTGCCGGCCACGAACTGAGCGCCTGCTGGATGTCGGCATCCTCGATTTGCTTGATCGCATCGCAGACATGGCCGCGCACGATCGAGTTCAACGCGGTTCGTGAATCATTCTGATGCTTGGCGAGCTTGTACTCGACCAGCTCTTCCAGGAACTCGCGGCGCTTCTCCGTCAGCCAGCCACGCTCGACGAGCAGATCGGCCAGCAGCTTCGACTTGTCCGCCGCCCACGCTCGACAGACCGACGTGAGCTGCTCGAAGTCGATCAGCTCGCTCTCAAACGCCAAGACCGCAAAGAGCAAATGCCGCTCAGCCGACATGATGTGCCTCGATCGCTTCTTTCAAACTGCGGCCTCGGATGAACCGCATTGCATAAAACGGCCGTCCAACCTCGAAATGGCCCAGACCATACACCGGCACGATCCCCGGATGCTCCAGCCCGCCGGTGATCTCCGCTTCCAGGACGAACCGGGCGCGACTGTTGGTGTCCTGAGCACGCTTCGACTTGATCTCCTTGAACGCGACCTCGCGATTCAACTCCCGGTCCCGGGCAATCCAGACCTTCCCTAAACCCCCCTCGGCATGGGGCCGCAACAACTGAAACCGCATCGCCGGTTGAGCCTCTTCCTGCTGAGTTTCCTGCATCGTCGGCTGAAGCTGAGGCGGATCTTCGTCCGCCACCACGCCCGACAAGCTGCCCGCCTGCCGTGACTCCGAGGCCGCGACGTGCTGCAAGCTCTGCTGCACATCGGCGTCGTTGAGCTCCCGCAACTCGGCGGCGATCTCCGACACGGAACTGATCGCGGCCAAACTCTGCTCCGCGCGGCCGCCATGTCGCGCGACATGCCGATCCACCATCGGCTCCAGCGCGTCCCGATCCTCGGCCGACATGTGACCCAACTCGACCAACAATTCCCCCAACAGCCGCGACTTCTGCAACGTCCACGCCTGCAACGCCGCGATCAGCCCCGCCTGCGTGATAAA
>CAMDPX010000400.1 GCA_945905295.1 Planctomyces sp. SH-PL62
CGCGGGTGAACTGTGGCCAAACCCGCGTTCTGGCGAAACGCGGCTACGAAGGAGATTCGCGATGACCTCGATCGTACGATTCACAGGGTTGCTCGCCCTGGTTCTCGTCAGCAGCATCGCGTGGTCCCAGGAAAAACCCAAAGACGAAAACGCGAAGACCGCTCGTGAGCGACTGCAGCAATTGCTCAAGCGATTTCCTGAGGCCGACACCAACAAAGATGGCGTGCTCACCCGCGAGGAGGCTCAGGCCTATTATCAAACGGCACAAGGAGACGGAGCCAAGAAGTCCGCCGCGAAGAAACAGGATCAGTCCGCCGTTGATGCGGTCAAGCCGACGCAGGCGAACGTGAAGTACGGCCCCGCCGAGCGAAACGTGCTCGATTTCTATCAAGCCAAGTCCGAGCAACCGACGCCGCTGGCCATCTACATTCATGGCGGCGGATTCGTCGGCGGCAACAAGAACGTTGCTCCGGCACAGATAAAGATGTTCCACAATGCGGGCATCAGCCTGGCCGCGATTCATTACCGCTTCGTCGATGGCAAAGAGGTCATCTTTCCGGCCCCGCAACACGACGGAGCTCGCGCGGTGCAGTTCTTGCGCAGTAAGGCGAAGGAGTGGAACATCGACCCGAAGCGTGTCGCCTGTTACGGCGGTTCCGCCGGAGCCGGCATCTCGATGTGGCTCGGCTTACACGAGGATCTCGCCGATCCCAAGACCGGCGTTTGAGGCAATCTGGAACAAAGCCCGGCTCGATGAACTGCGTCCGGACGACATGACACGCGCGGAACTCTTCCTGCGATACACGCTTTCCCATCCACACTGGCACACGGCGATCGTCGGCACCTGCAACCTCGCTCATCTGGCCGAGAACCTGGCGGCGGCCCGCCGTGGGCCACTGCCGCTGGAACTTGTTTCGGAAATCACCGCGCGTGTTGCCAAGATCCTTGGCTGAATTCACACGCTGGTGCGTCGTGCTCGTTTTGGAAAAACCACTGCGCGAGCTTGAATAACATGCAGCGGAGCGCTTGTGACCGGCTGCTGCGGATGACGATGAGCGGTTTGCTTGGGACCGCAGCAGCGGCTGGATGTGCTTGGAGAAATCCATTTCGGCAGCCGTCGTTTGTCGCGAGCAGGCATCCGCAAACACCGCAGTCATTGACGGAATATCGGCAGCCCCCTCGGTCTCCTGAGTGACATGACCACAGTTTACCGACTGACTGCTGATCTTGTCGTTGTCGTTCACTTCGCCTTCGTGGCGTTTGTGGTGTTCGGGTTGCTGCTGACGCTGGTGGGGGGCGTGCGGCGTTGGGAGTGGGTGCGGAACGTGCGCTTTCGAGCGTTCCATCTGGCGGCCATTGGGTTTGTCGTGGCCGAGAGTCTGTGCGGCGTCACTTGTCCGCTGACGGTGTGGGAACAGCATCTGCGAGACCTCGCGGGGCAGGAGAGCTATCGCGGCGACTTCATTGCCACCTGGGTCCACGACCTGATGTTCTTCGACGCCGAGCCGTGGGTCTTCACGCTCTGCTACTGCTCGTTCGGAGCAGTCGTCGCGCTGTCGTGGCTGCTCGTGCCGCCGAGGTTCCGGCGCGAGAAACACGCTCCGGACTTCGAGCCACGTTGATCCGTCCGACGATCTCTTGTCGGACGACGATAGACTGCCGGTGGCGCGGTGCTTTTGCCATGATGCCGAGCATCGCTCAGCAAATCTCTTGCGCGGAGAGGCCCTCATGTTGCCGGATGCTCTGCAAGCTCATGCTCGGACGGTCGCGCATTTGGCAGTGTACTTTGAAGAGTTGAAGCAAGCGGCGTTGCGTCTGCGAGACCAGTTCGCCGTCCGCGAGCGGGGCTTCTTTTCGCCGAGCGAGGATGAGGCGGCGCGACAGTTGTTGATCTCTTACTGGATGGCGCGGACGGCACTCTTCGAAGTTGTCATCAGCTATCGCGATGCGGAAAGCATGCCGCCGCCGTTGAAGCCGGCGCGGTTCTTGATCGGGTATGCCGCCGCACTGCTGTTGGTCGATGCGGCGCGGTTTCTGCGAGAGAACTATCACGATCAACCGGTGATCCGCGCGAAGCTCAACGAGCCGGAATCGCACTTCGGGATCCCACCGGAATCCTACGACACCGTGCAGCGGTCGCTGACCAGTCCGGTGCATGTCTGGCATCTCTACCACGCGGTCCGTTACCAGGAAGAACAAGCCACCGAGTTGCACGCCTTGGCGGCGGATCCGCTGCTGGCACCGCTGGTCGAGGTCGTGGACCGATTGGGGCCGCGTCTGCAAGTCTCGGTTTACGAATTCGCGAAGGCACGAATCCGTGTACGCACGCGGCAACTCTCCAACACGGTCCGTCGCAATTTGATCGACCGCGCGTTGTACGGGTTGCAGAAGGTCGCCTGCTTGATGGTCACGGATCGGTTCACTCGGCTGGGACATCAGCCATCGCTGCCAGCCTCGGTCGCGAAGGAGTTGCGATCGCTGCTGCTCCCAGGCGACGTGATCGTCAATCGCAAAGAATTCGCGCTGACGAATTATTTTTTGCCCGGTTACTGGCCGCACGCGGCGTTGTATCTCGGCGAATCCGGTGACCTGGAACGCCTGGGCCTCCGCGAGCATCTGGAAATGAAGCCGCGCTGGCGACGGATGGTCGATCTCGATCAGCACGAACCCGGTCGCGTGCTGGAAGCGATGCGCGACGGCGTTTGGCTGCGCTCAGTGCGCACGCCATTCCGAGCCGATGCCATCGCCGTCATGCGTCCGATGCTTTCGCCGGAAGACATCGCGCAGGCAATTGGCCGAGGCATGTTGCACGAAGGCAAGGCGTACGATTTCGATTTCGACTTCACCCGCTCCGACCGGCTGGTCTGCACGGAGGTTGTTTACCGCTCGTATCAAGGCATCGGCGGCATGCAGTTCCCGCTCACGCGACGCGCCGGCCGATTGACCTTGGCGGCCGAGGATCTGCTGCGATTGTCACTCACCCAATCCGGCTTTGAGCCGCTCGCGGTTTACTCGCCACATCATGCAGATCAGCTTCTGCATGGCCCCGAAGCCGCCTCTGTCTTGGCAGCGAGTCTGCATAAGCCAACGGGGAATTGAGTCATCAACGACTGAGCCAGTCTTCATCCGTGTGCGCCTCTCGCATCCGTGTGCGAAGCCCGTTCAAGTCCTGACGAACGCACTTCGCACACGGATGCGAAACGGCACACACGGATGGAACACAGCGGGGCGACGTTACGGCAGCGCGTCGTATTGGCCCCAGGGGATGGGCATCTTGGGTTTGTGTGATTGATGCCGGCCACGAACGTCGATGGGGCGGTCTCGGTAGTAGTCGATGAAGCGGCATAGTTGCTTGACCGACTCGTGGAAGACTCGCTCTCCCTTTTCTTTCGTCGCCTTCTCGGCGTCTCCAAGTACTCCCGTGTCGTTGTAGCTGCTGGTCCAGGAGATCAACGCTCCCGGTCCGGCACCGAAGAGATCGACCCAGTTGAACGGGTTCTCTTCATCGTTCATCTTGATCGTGCCGCTCTTGATCTTGTCTTTGCGCACGCCGTCTTCGTCGAGGTACAGATACAGCGACGTCTCCAACTCGCAAGCGTGTGAGCAGCCGCCGGGGAATTTGCTTTCACGCCAGCTTGGCAAGAAGGCTTTGTCGACGGTCAGCAGGTTCCACCACGCGATCAGCACGCACTCGGCATCGGTTTCCAAGTTCGTGCGGCGGGCAGCCAGATCGAGGTTCGGCATATTCGAACCGTGGCCGTTGAGCAGGATGATCTTCTTGAAGCCGTGATAGGCGAGCGATTTCGTGACGTCGAGCACCTGCTTGATGAAGGTCTCCCAGTGCGTGTTGATCGTCCCCGGAAAGTCCATCACATGCCCGGTGTAGCCGTAGGCGATGGTGGGCAGGACGAGCACCTTGTCGCGCATTGCCTCGCCCACGCCCCGAGCGATCCCGCCGGGACACATCAAATCGACATCCAGCGGCAGATGTGGGCCATGCTGCTCGACCGCCCCGCAGGGAATGATGCAGACTTTCCGCATCTCGATCGTTTCGTTGATTTCAGGCCAGGTCAGTTTCTCGTAACGCCATTCGGTCGCGGCTCGGCTGGTCATTGCGCGGTCTCCTGTTGAGTGGCTCGGTTCTGGAGGCGAAGTCAGAGGGCATATTCTGCTCGCACGACAACGCCGACACAAATCCAGGGCGGAGTCACGTCCCCACCGACACAGACGAGCGGGGTCTATCGCGGTCGCCGGCGCAATCGCTCAAGGCGAGTCCTCCAGGCGGACAAAGACAACGATTCACGCCACAAGCTGCGATCGTCTCGCGACCACGAGGTGGCCGCGACCGAACCGAGCAGCATTCCCGCCATCGTTGCCACGCGACTGCCGTGTTGGGAACGCATCGCCACGGAATTCGAACCGCGCGATAAGAAATCGAATTCCTGCCAGCCCGCTTCGTCGGCCCAGCCACGCAGGACGGTGCGGAACGCTTCATCGTCGCCAGAGCCATTCAGCGATTGCTCATCGTCTGACGCCGGATCTTCCGCGTCGGGTTTCGGCATCGGCCGAGCGTTCTCTTTGGAGATTGGCTCCGGTGTCTGCTCGGTTCCAATGGGCAGCACGAAGTCCGGCTCGTTGCGGAACAGCGCGTTGATGATTTGGTCGATCGCTTGTTCGGGAGTCGGCACGACGAAGTCGTCCAACAAAGCTGGTGGCTTGCTCGGCGTTAAACTCGGTTCGGTTGGCGTTTCATCGAAGACGCTTTCGGGAATCGTGATGCCGATGAGCGGCGACAGACCGTTGGGTGTTTTCGTTTCGGCCGTGAATGGTTCCGATGTGATTGCCGAAAACGCCACGATCAAATCCGCCTGCCGAGTGTTCGTCGTCAGGAGAATGGGACGCGGGATCGCCATGTCCTTCGAGGAGCGGACGGTGACGTGATCGAACTGCAACCGTCCCGCGCCGCTGACCGAGAAGACTTCGTCGAACACGGTGCCGTCGATGACGGTGGTCCCGGTGCCGATGATCGTGACGTCATCCGTCACCACCAGCGGTCCGTTCGCGGCAGAGACGCCGATGACTCCGGCGGGCAGCGTGATCGTGTCGGCTCCCGCGTGAGCGTTGGCTTCTTCGAGGGCCGCTCGCAGCGTGGTGCGGCCGTGACCATCGGCGGCGATCCCGTCGCCGAGAATGGCATCGTGCGAGTCCGCCAGACTGTTGACCACAAACGCGGACAACAACCGCCGCGGCTCGAACGCTTCGGCTGAGAAACCGCCCAACGAGCGCCGACGTCGCGCCGGACGGAGTTTATTCCAGGTCGTGACGATTCGTTTCCACCACGCGTGAATCGGCATCATGCTTCCTTGGAGAGTGGGCTCGCTTGTCTTACAAGCTGTCACCTCGTTGGATCGGCAATGTCGGCGGAATAGACCCAAGCAAAGATTGCCGGTCACACAGTTTGGTCGAACTCTGCGGGCAACAACGTGACGGGGTCGGGAGTCTTTTTCAGGCCGCCTCCCAGTTCGTGAGACGACATTGGTTTG
>CAMDPX010000401.1 GCA_945905295.1 Planctomyces sp. SH-PL62
CCCAACATGTATCCGCAATCACGTCGAGATTTTCTCACCCAAACCGGTGGCGGCTTTGCGAGCGTCGCGCTGAGCGCACTGCTGGCCGATGAACTCCGGGCAGCGGCACCAAAACAGCAACCGATCGACCCGTTGCAGACATTGGCCGAACGGTTGCCCCACTTCGCACCGAAGGCCAAACGAGTCATCTTCCTGTTTCAATACGGCGGGCCTTCGACTTTCGACTTGCTGGACTACAAGCCGGAACTGCTGAAACTCCACGGCCAGTCGGTGCCCGCATCGTTCAAGCAGAATCCGGACAAAGTCGGCGGCGTCTTCAATCACTGCAAAGACGAGCTGATGGCCGGGCCGTGGAAGTGGGCTCAATATGGAGAGTCCGGGCCGTGGGTTTCGGAACTGCTGCCCCATACCGCGAAGCACATCGACGAGCTGTGTCAGGTGCGGTCGATGTTCAGCGAAAGCTCCAATCACGCGCCCGCGACTTACTTGATGAACACCGGGGCGATCCTCGGCGGCAAGCCGAGCCTGGGTTCCTGGGTGACTTACGGACTCGGTTCGGTGAATCAGAATCTGCCGGGGTATGTGCTGCTCTATAAGGTCGGAGGATTGGGCGGTTCGGCCAATTGGAGCAATGCGTTTCTGCCAGCGGCGTTTCAGGGGACGCAGTTTCGGCATGAAGGTTCTCCGGTGCTCAACCTGCAACCGCCGAGCGAGCTCGCGGCCGTGCAACGTTCGACGTTGGACTTTGCTCAAACGCTCAATCGTCAGCACGCGGCCGAGCGACCGGGAGTGCTCGATCTTGATGGGCGAATCGCCTCCTACGAGTTGGCCTATCGCATGCAATCGGCGGCGATCGACATCGGGGAGCTGTCGCTGGAAACCAAACAGACGCAGGATTCCTACGGGCTGCACGACGAGAACAAGGACAAAGCGTTGTTCGGGCGGATGTGCCTTCTGTCGCGACGGCTGGTCGAGAAGGGAGTCCGCTTCGTGCAACTCTATAACGCCGTCGACAAGCTGGGCTGGGATGCACACGACAACAACACCGACTACCACAACCGCAACGCCGCTCAGACAGATCAGCCGATCGCCGCGCTGCTGTCCGACCTCAAGCAACGCGGCCTGCTCGACACGACGCTCGTGATCTGGGCTGGCGAGTTTGGCCGCACGCCCATGATGCAGGGCAACAACGGCCGCAATCACAATCCCTACGGCTTTACGATCTGGATGGCCGGAGGCGGAGTGAATGCCGGCCGCGTGATCGGCTCAACCGACGACATCGGCCTGCGCGCCGCCGATCAGCCGCAAACGGTGAAGAATCTGCACGCCACGATCCTCACCGCTCTTGGCCTGAATCCAGACGACCTGTTCTTCGAGCATGCCGGTCGGCAAGAACGCCTGACGGGAGTCGCTCAAAGCTGGAAAACGATTCCAGGCGTTCTGGGTTGAGCGATTCGACGAGTACGTTATTCAGGCACCGTAGGCCCACATGTTCCGGTTGATATCGCGACCAGTTTCGCGGAGCAAAAGACGGAGGAAAGGGGACGGAGGAAAGGACGGAGGAAAGGACGGGACGGAGGAAAGGTCTTAAAACGCCGATTTGAGACCTGACCCCTTTCTGCCTTCCCCTTTCTGCCTTCCGTTCAAGCTGGTGCTGGAGGAACTCAACGCCGGCTTCGGCGACGCGCTGGACATCAAGTTCGAGCCGCTCGGCTGGGAGGACACGTTGGCCTCGACGGGGCGGCGGTCGCAGGAGGTGATCAATCGGGACTCCGTCTGTAGCCGAAATCCTGAGATTTCGGTGGTCTGTCGTGCGATCTCCGAAGTCTCACGACTTCGGCTACAGAAACAGCTTCACCGCGCGTTGGCCCGTTGGCAGAAGAAGCGGCGAGGGAAACCGCAGGCTCCGGAGACGGAACCAGCGCAAGCTGCGGCATTCGGGGCGTTTCACGCTCGCCATTGGTTGGCGATCTCGGACTGGATCTTCTCGAACGGTTGAGCGTGCTGCCGACGGGATCTTTCGGTAACGATTGCGAAGCGGTCTTCGGTGATGGGCGGCGGGGACAGGGTCTGCATGGAGAACGGATTGCCGGGCATCCCGTCGATCAGCAGCCGGGAGTACGCGGTGTACCGGGGGAGATTGGTCAGGTCTTGCGAATGAAGTTGGCCGGGGTGTTTGCTGAGTTGTTCGGCGAGAACTTCCGCGTCGTCCGTGCCGACTTGGAAAGCGATGATCGAACCGACGTTGCCGAACACGGCATCGGCGGTCGCATCATCCAGTTGCTTGAGATACTGATGGGCGATGGTCAGGCTCAAGCGATACTTGCGGGCCTCGCTCACCGAACGCGCCGCGAAGAGGCCTTCGGTTCCTGCGAGGGATCGAACCGGTATGCCTGGACGAGCGACAGTTTTTCCGTGGTAGGTGCTCCAACAGCACTGACTCCTTCAATGCAACCCGGATCGTCACGCAGCTCTTCTGGCGTCGCCGCAGCACGATCGAACATTCGCCACCACATCGGCTTCTCTTCTCGCCGGTGAAAGCCAATCAAATCCGCGAGTACCACAGCAATCGCGTCATCCTGTTTCCGAAGGCTCTCGACCGTGTCCAAACGCGCGACAATTTCGGGCGGCAACACTGGTGGAGCTTTCGCTGCTTGTGCAGGCACCGGGCGTGCTACGGTGATGACTTCTTCTCGGTGAAAACGGTGACGGCACGCGGGCTGCGTGAGATGTATCTGATGGCATTTATTTGCCTGAGCAGTCGCGAAGTGATCGTGTCGACTTCCACCGAGCATCCCAACTCCGCTTGGGTGGTGGAGCAGACCAAAGAGTTCCTCGATCAGACGATCAATCGCGAGCAGAAACCGTCGATCGTGATGCACGACCGCGATACGAAGTTCACCAAAGATTTCACGGCCACGCTGAAAGCCAAAGGTGTGCGAACAAATGTGTTACCGGTCGCGTCGCCGAATTTGAACGGCCGCTGCGAGCGATTTGTGCAGACCATAAAGTACGAGTGTTTGTTCAAATTCATCTTGTTTGGCAAGCGGCACCTCGACCACGTCGTCTCTGAATTCGTCGATTATTACAACAAAAAAAGGGCGCACATGGAGCGTGATCATCTACCGCCGATCCGCAAGGCTCCGGATGAGGTCGGCAGCCTCACGCGAGACAAGATTGAGATTTGCCATTACGTCGGTGGTCTCGTACCGTCGTTCGAGAGAAAGGCCGCATAACTCGCTCGGTCAATGCAAACTTGGGATTCCGAACTTTCACGTCTCACTGAGTTGCGCACGGACCTCGTCAAGAACAACGAAGAGGTCATCCGTCGAAACCGATTGCTTCTGAAAAGTGATGGTCACTTTCGCCGTCGAGGTGACGAATGCCCGCAGCGAGAGTCGTGTCCGAGGTCTGTCGCCGCGAGTCAGACGCTTCGCGACAAGCTGTTCGGTTTCAAGCGCGGTCAGTCGCTTTGTCTGGATCTCGCGAGCAAGCTCTTTTTGGGCCGTCGCGTCGGCCAGCTTGGAGATGTTGTAAAGATGCCGCATGGTGAGCGGCGAATCAGCCACGGACTGCTCGCGAACCAATTGTTGCACTTCGGGGATGACGCGGTCGTGGATGGCCAGGAACTTGCTGATTTCGCTCGTCGGCTTCCCGGTGAGTTCGGAGATCCGCTTTTGCGACAGAGCGAATTCATCGCGGAGCCGAGCGAGAGCGTCGGCGGTTTCTTCGGGACGGAGATCGGCGCGTTGCCAGTTGTGGACGATTTGATCGACCAGCACGTCTTTCGAGTCCCCCTCTTGAATCCAACAGGGAAGCTCTTCAAGACCAAGCCGCTCGGCGGCGAGGAAGCGACGGCCGCCGTCGATGACCATGTATTTGCTGGTCGCGATGTCCCAACGAACCGTGAGCGGTTGCTTGATGCCGCGTGATTGGATCGAAGCGGCGAGTTCACTCAGTTCCCGCTCATCGAAGATTCTTCGTGGCTGCTCTGGATCAGCGGTGAGTTGCTCGCGCCGAATCAAGTACGAGTTCGGCAAACGACGGCGGCCTTGTTGATCCGCCGGGACAACGGCTTGAGTTGGATCAAGCGACAGCCCCGACCGGCTCTCGAATGCGCCCGCGGCGGCGGTCATCGCGGACTGCTCGGAGCCTTTCCGCGCGGCGTTCGAGTTCGACGAAGAATTCGCGGGCGACATGACTGGCATGGGAATGAGGGGAATGAAGATTGACGGGGATGCGATCCGTCACCGCTTGCTCGTAAGTTGAGAGATCGGGAATGACGGTTTCAAAAGCATCAGATCCAAAGCGTTCCTGAAGTTGTTTCAAATATGCCGTCTGATACTTTCGCTTCCGCTTGAAACGATTCACGACGAGGCCGAGCAACTTGAGGCCGGAGTGGTACTGGTCGCGGACGTGCTCATAGGTCTTGAGAATGTGCTGTGTGCCGAGGGCTCCCCATTGAGCGGCTTCCAAGGGGATCATCAGGAAATCCGATGCACACAGGGCCGCGTAGGTGATCAGCGAGATGTCAGCCGGGCAGTCCAGCAGGATGTAATCGTAGGACACGGACAACTCGCGGAGCGGATCAACCAATGATTCGACGAGACCGGAGGACTTCCATTGTGCCGGATCAGTGAGGTTGTATCGCTCCAACGAGAAACTCCCTGGAATCACGTCGATACAAGAGAACGTCGTCTTCCGCACCAACGCCGAGAGGTCGGCGTCGATTGCCGGATTGAAGAACGCATCGGTTCCGACACTGCCGTCGAAGTTCGGCAGCAAGCTGGTGGAAATGTTGCCTTGCTTGTCGAGGTCGAGCACGAGGCACTTGCGGTTCTGCTCTTGGCAGACGCCGGCAATCAGCCAGCAGGCGTGCGTCTTCCCCACTCCGCCCTTGAGGTTGAGTGACGTGATGACGGTGGCTCGATGCGCGGTTGATTCTGGCACCAACAAGGGCGGGCGCGAGTTCGAGTTGTTTCGAGCCGCCATCAAACGACTTGCTGGCATTCGCTATCAAAACGACTTCTTCTACGACCCGATTCGCGGTGAGCACCGGTCCGTCTCGTTCGGATTCCTCAGCTACAGCCTGCCACTCGGTGATGACTCCGGCCGCGCATGGCGGTTCGTTTGGGACTCAGTCTTTTTTGAACTCGCTCATGCGACCGGTGGTGCCTTGCGATTCGACTTGGCCGTGTATCGACAACTCAGTCCTGCCGCTCGGCGGTTGTATCTATTTCTCAAGAAACTGTTTTGGCGGACGGAAGAGACACCGGCACTCAACCTGCGACACGTCGCCGTGGACGTGCTCGGCATCGCGGCCACGACGGAGACTACACCGCTCCGTTGGAAGGTCGCTCACTGCATCGAGCAATTGCGAAAGGCGGAGATCGTTCTACTCCCAGCCGGCGTGACCGATGCCCGCCGCCTTTTTCGGAAACAATCGAAGGGACAGTACGTCTTTCAACTTTTGCGTGGTCCACGATTCGATGCTCACGGCAACGAACGGAGTCCCGAACCAACCGACTCCC
>CAMDPX010000402.1 GCA_945905295.1 Planctomyces sp. SH-PL62
AGCCCCCCGGTTGTCGGCGGACGTCAAAACCACCGGGGGGCTGACGCCGCCCCGCTCGCCATGGGACGTTGATGATGTAGTTCTTTGCGAAGCGTCGCGCGGTCACGAAGTCATTGCTTTGGGCATCCTCGCCTCGAAGAGCATGACGCTGCGCCAGGCCGGAGGCTTCGGGCCGAACATGGGGCTGCGCGGCTATCGGCTGGTTGGCAATCGGCTGCTCGGTCAGGCGGATGAATCATTGACTCGCCAAATGCTCGCCGCCTGCGCGTCGTTCGCTCGTGAGCAACGTGCGAGCTACTTGCTGATCGAAGACCTCGAACGGAGCGACCCGCTGTTCGCGGCTGCCGAGTCGCTGACTCGCGACGGCTTTCGGCTCTTCAGCCCGACCGGAATCCAAGAGCGGTTGAAGATCGAGTTCCCGCCCAACCCGGCCGACTACTGGGCGAAGTTCTCATCGAAGACTCGCAACACGTTCAAACGCAAACAAAAGAAGATCGGCGAGACACGGCTGGTCCGCGTGACCGAGCCGGGGCAGATCGCCGAATTCCTCGAAACGGCACACGCGATTTCGCTGCGGACTTGGCAGAGCGACAAGCTGGGCCTGCGGATTCACAACAACTCCCAGGAGCTACGGTTCTTCACGTTCCTCGCCACGCAGCAATCATTGCGATCCTATTTGTTGTTCGTGGACGAGCAGCCCGCCGCATTCCTGTTCGGCACGCAGCACAAGGGGCTCTTCAGTTATGAAGAGGTCGGCTATGTCCGCGAGTTCTCCGATCGGTCTCCCGGCCAAGTGCTCTTGGTGCAAGTGCTGGAAGATTTGTTGAAGGACAACCCGCCGCGCGTGTTCGACTTCGGTGGCGGAGCCGCGGACTACAAACAACTCTTCGCAACGACGACCTCGACCAGCGGCAACGTCTGGCTGGTGCCGCCGGGACTGCGGCCGCAACTCTGCCTCGCCTATTTACGCGGTTGCCGAACGATGGATCGGTTCGCTCGCGCGATTGTCAGCAAGCTCGGCGCGACGACTCTGCTGCGGCAGTTGATTCGCGGTAAACATGCGGCGGCGGTGTCTGTGGCCCGGAGTTCTAAACCGGGGGAGGGCGGGCTGGTTGAAAACCTGCCCCACGATGAAGGGAGCACTCCATGAGCGCACTTCGTCAATTGCTCAAGTCTGTCTTCACTGCGGCGTTTCCGCAGTCCTGGCTGATGACGCATGGCCCGCACGCTTCGGTCTCCGAACAAAAGGAAATCGCACTGACGTTCGATGACGGTCCACACCCCGAACACACGCCACGACTGCTCGATGTGCTCGCGGCGGCGGGCGCGAAAGGGACGTTCTTTGTCATTGGAGAAAAGACTCTGCGACATCCCAAGCTCGTTCGCCGCATCGCTGACGAGGGACACGAACTCGGCAATCACACTTGGACGCACAGCGAACCTTCGCAGACGTCGGCCGGGCGATTCCTTGAGGAAGTCGCGCAGACACGACAGATGATCCAAAACCTCACCGGCCGCGACTGCCGTCTGATGCGACCGCCGAAAGGAGCGTTGACGGTCGGTAAAACGCTCGGCTTGTGGCGGCGACAGCAGACCATCGCTCTGTGGAACAGCGACCCGAAAGACTTTGCGATGAAGGATGAGGCCGAACTGCTTCGCTGGCTGGACGGCTATCGTCCGCGAACCGGCGACATCGTGCTGCTGCACGACAACCACCCACGCGCCGCGATCGCCGTCGAGCGGCTGAAATGCAATGACCTGCGGTTCGTCACGATGTCGGAATGGCTCGATCGGGCTGGCCCCCAAAAACAAACTCGCGCCGTCCATCCGGGGGAACAGGAGGTGGCGAATGTTCGTTGAGCTGCTAATCCTGTTGCTCGTAGTCGTCGTTGGACTGGCGGCGCTGGCATGGTTCGCGATTCGTCAGCGGCAGATGCAACTCTGGTTGCCGAGCTATCTGTGGCCGCGACCCGAAGACTCGGCGGCACGTCACGACATCGCGTGTCGTGTTCGCTTGGCACTGGCGTCACCGCGCAAAGTTGAGAATGCCACCAACCCCACCGAGCTTGCCTCGGTGGAAACGGGCCATTGCACTACGAGCGAGACAGGCGTAGTGCAAAAGCCCGAAAACCACCGAGGCAAGCTCGGTGGGGTTTGTGGCAATGTCCCTCGCGTTGGGAATCACTCGCAGGCCGAGCCGGTCGATGTCTTCCTCGCGATCTGCGACCACTACGAACCTCGCTGCTACGGCGCGAGCCACGACACGGCGATTGCTCGTGTCGATCGCTGGTGCGCCGAGTACCCGCGTCTGTTCGGTCGCTTTCGAGACAGCGGCGGCCGAGCACCGCAGCACACGTTCTTCTTCCCTCAAGACGAGTATCACCCCGATTACCTCGACCGACTTGCCGAGTTGTGCGCGGAGGGCTGGGGGGACGTTGACATCCACCTGCATCACGACGGCGACACGGCCGAGTCGTTGCGCGAGAAGCTCGAATCCTTTCGAGACACGCTTTATCACCGGCACGGCCTGCTGCGTCGCGATCCGACAACCGGCGAGATCATTTACGGCTTCATCCACGGCAACTGGGCGTTGTGCAACTGTCGCCCCGACGGCCGCTGGTGTGGTGTCGATCAAGAGCTGACCGTGCTCCGCGAGACCGGCTGTTACGCCGACTTCACATTGCCGTCTGCTCCGACCGATACGCAGACCCGCACGGTCAACAGCATCTACTACGCGACCGACATCCCCGGCAAAACCAAGTCGCATGACGCGGGTGTTCGTGCTCGCGTCGGGCAGCGTTCGCCGCGCGAGCATCTGCTGATGATTCAAGGACCGCTGGAACTCGATTGGTCCCGACGAAAATTCGGCTTGATCCCCCGCATCGAAAACGCCGACATTCACGACGGCTTCGCACCGACGTGGCAACGCCTGCAACTCTGGTTGAAGGCCGGAGTTCATGTCGCCGGTCAACCGAATTGGCTGTTCGTCAAACTGCACACACACGGCTGCAAGGACGGCAACATCGACACGCTGCTCGGCGAACCAACGGTGCGATTCCACGAAGACCTCGCTCGCGTCGCGGCCGAGCATCCGAACTTCCGATACCACTACGTCACCGCCTGGGAGATGGCACAACTCGTCCACGCCGCCGAGCAAAAGAAGGATTGGCAATCAGTCCTCTCTCCGGCCGAACGCCGAGAGCCGATGGCCGAAAGCCGTTAATTCCAAATCTCAAATCTCAGATTTCAAATTTTCTATCTGAAATCTGCCATTTGAAATCTGCCATTTGAAATCTGAAATGCCGTCACGCCCCAACAACCATCTGCCAACACGTCCTTCGCGAGCCTTACGGTTCGTGCGTTGGCTGACGGCCGCGCATGTCATCGGTGCGGCGGCGTTGTGGTTCTTGATCTGGGAAGTCTCGGAATCGCATTGGCTCGGCAGCGTCGTGACGTTTCTGCCTCGGCTGCCGTGGCTCTTGCCGGGACTGCTGTTGTTGGTCGCGTCGCTGCTGGCGCGGTCGAAGTCGTTCTGGATCAATCTGGCAACGGCGCTGTTCGTGCTGCTGTCCGTCGCCGAGTTCAACGTTCCTTGGCAGCGCTGGAATGAGCCCGCATCACCCGCCGCGCAAGAGGGGCGGACCCTTCGAGTCGTCAGTTGCAACGTGCAGCATTTCACCCCCGACTTCAGCCTCGTGCTGCGCGAAGTGCAACGTGCCAAGCCGGATCTTGTCGCCTTGCAAGAGGCCAGTCGTCCGCCGCGTTTACTGCTCGATCATTTTGAAGGTTGGCACCAAGTTCAGGTGCGCGGACTGTGGGTCGCCTCGAAGTGGCCGCTGCGCTTGCTGGGTGAATGCCAGACCGACTTGTTCGCTCACTTAAGCGGAATCGCGGTTGAGGTGGATGCTCCGTTTGGCAAGTTCGTGCTGGCGGACCTGCACCTGATGACCGCTCGCAAGTCGCTGGTCGAACTGCGTCCGCTGGAGTTGGCGAGCGGCGATTCACAACTCGCTCTCGCCGGTGCGACCGTCGAGCGAATGCAAGAGGCTCGGCAAGTGCGGGAGTTCGTCACCAAACATTCCGCCGAGTTGCCGATGATCGTGGTCGGCGACTTCAACATGCCGACGTCCAGCAGCGTCTATCGAGCATCGTTCGGCGACTTAACCAATGCCTTCGAGTCATCAGCCTGGGGCTTCGGCTTCACCGCGCCCTGCAAACGCTTCCGCTGGTGGCCGAACAACACTCCGTGGCAACGCATCGACCACATTTTGAGCAACGAGTCATGGCAGGTACGCGATTGTCACATCGGCGAATGGGATGGCTCGGACCACCGGCTGATCGTGGCGACGCTGCAAATGTCAGGCAAAGGAAGAGCCCGACGAATGAAAGGAGACGACGAATAGAGCCAATGGCCGAACCATTCGTCGTCTCCTTTGATTCGTCGGGCTCCCTGTCTCTTCTCATCGGAAATGCGTCAGACGACGCACATTCGTCATTTGCCCTTCGGCGGCGAGTCCGGCGATTTACGGCGTGGGGCGTCGAGGTAGCGGTGGCCGGCGTTCGGATTCTTGCTGTCGAACGCGAACGCATCGACGTTGTCCAAGAAGTGCTTCACGTAAACCAACGGGATCGCGAAGCCCAAGCCCTCGCCGAACAGCACTTTCATGTTCGTCACGCCGATAACTTCGCCCCGCGCGTTGAACAACGGGCCGCCGCTGTTGCCCGGATTGATTTGCGTCGTCGTTTGAATGTACGTCAGCCCCTCGCGGTTGCGGTTCTTCGTGCTGACGATCCCCTTCGACACCGAGCGTTCCAGGCCGAGTGGATTGCCGATGGCGAAGACTTCTTCGCCCTCCTTCTGATCGTCGGCGTCGGACAGCATGACCGGTTTGAATGGCAAATCTTTTTGCTCAGGGATTTGCAGCAGAGCCAGATCGAGGAACTGATTCATGGCGACGATCTTCACCTCGTCGATGCGCCGCCGAGCGTAGCCCCCCTTGGTGTCCTTCGTGAATAACGTGACGGCGATGCGCGTTTCTTTCTCGATGACGTGATAGTTCGTGACACAGTGACCGCGCGTGTTGACGATAAAGCCGGAACCGAGCCCGCCGGGCGTTTGCACCAGCACGACCCCGTCGCCGTATTCATTGGTGAGTTCTTTGACCGGTTTCAGAGGCAGCTTCGCGACGGAGTACAAGTCCCCTTTCTTCACCTCCGCCTTCGTCCCCGGCTTGTCGAAGCTGGCCGAGCGGGACTTGATGCGGTCGGTCGGGATCTTGAGCACATCGACGCCGATGTCGATGACGACGAACTCCGCCCCGTCCTTGAGGATTTCGCCTTCGATGCGGCTGCCGTTCGTCAGCTCGATGACTTCGGCTGAAAGCGGTGTCGAGGTCAGCGCGGCGATGAGCAGTCCTGCGCACATGAGTTGCGATCGCATGAGATTCCCTTCCAAAAGTGATTTGGCGAGCGGGGCGGCGTCAGCCCCCCGGTGCATTCGCCGCAACACCGGGG
>CAMDPX010000403.1 GCA_945905295.1 Planctomyces sp. SH-PL62
CCGCAGGCGACCGCTTCGAGTTCTTCCAACCGTTTGACGTAGCGGTCGAGACTTTCGCGCCGAGCACCGGGACGCGACGCGCTGACCGCATCGGCGGCGGCGACCAACACCGTGTAGATGTATTCGGGGCGGATGTCGTCGTGGTGTCCGAGCGCGGCGTGAAGGATCTCCCCTTTCTCGCCGTACCGTTTGAGGAGCTCCGCACCGACCGCGGGGTGTCCCCCTTCCATTTCATGGTCGGCCGCTTTGCCGATGTCGTGCAGGAAACCGCAGCGGCGAGCGATGTCGCCATCGAGGCCGAATTGCTCGGCGAGCAAGCCCGTGAGATGCGACACCTCGATCGAGTGCCGCAGGACGTTTTGGCTGTAGCTGGTGCGGAAGTGCAACCGGCCCATCAGATCGACCAGCTTCTCATGCAGGCCGAGCACTCCCACTTCCTGACAGGCGGCTTGTCCGGTCTTGCGGACAAAGCCATCCATCTCTTTGGTGGTCTCGGCGACGACTTCGTCGATGCGTGTCGGATGAATGCGGCCGTCCTCGATCAGTTTGACCAGCGACTGCCGAGCGATCTCGCGGCGGACTTTGTCGAACGCCGAGACGATAACCACGCCGGGCGTGTCATCGACAATCACATCCACGCCGGCCGCTTTCTCGAACGCGCGGATGTTGCGTCCCTCGCGGCCGATGATGCGGCCCTTCATCTCGTCGTTCGGGATATCGACGGTGCTGACGGCCAGTTCGGACGTGTGTTGCGAGGCGCAGCGCTGCACTGCCATGCCGATGATCTCGCGCGCTTTCACTTCGCATTGATCGCGCAGTTCCGCCTCGTGCTTGAGGATCAACGTGCCGGTTTCATTCTTCAACTCGCGATCGAGGCGATCCAGCAGTTGATTCTTCGCGGTCTCTTTATCGAGGCCGCTGATCTTGTAGAGCTGTTCCTGTTCGTCGCGCAGCAGGCGTTCGAGTTCTTTGTCGCGAGCCTCGATGACTTTCATCCGCTCGGCCAGCTTCGTCTGATTGGTTTGCAGGAACTTCTCTTTTTTGACCAGATCGTCCTGCTGGTCCTTCAGCGATGACTCGCGTTTGTCGAGCTGCCGTTCGAAGTCGCGAATTTCGTCTCGCGTTTTGTTGATCTCGCGTTCGAGCTCCTCGCGACGCTTGAGGACGATCTCCTTGGCCGCAATCTCTTCGGTTCGTTTGAGATTGTCCGCGTCACGCTGAGCCTGAGCGATGATCGCGTCGCGATCTTGAAACGCGGCTCCACGCCGCAACCGCTCAAAGTAAAAGCCCACGGCACCGCCGAGCACCAGCGCTACCAAACCCGTAATCGCGTATTCCATGGCTGCGCAGCCCTTATCTCATCTGCGAAGCCACACGCTCAATTGACGCGGCCAGCCGATGACAAGTCATCGAGGCGACATCAGACCGGAATGAATACGGAACAGCGGCGGAGCGATTTCAACGGCCGTCAGACTGCCAGCCGCCAAGTCCAGTCCCGGCGCGCGGCCGAAATTGGTCAAGCGGTTCAATGCGAACACTGACAGAGGCGGATCGGATCGGGCAACGGGCCGGAAGCAATGCTCCCCACCACGATCGCTCGCCCGTCATCTCTTGCAGCAGCGCAGACGGAGACAAAACGTTCGACGACAGGAACCGCTGGGCTGCGATGGCCAGAGGCAGCGCGATCACGACCGCACCACACACAAAAGCCAAAGCCCACTCGATGACCGTCAGCAACGTCTCGTCGGACATGAACAACACGATGACACCTGCAAAAACCGTTGAAGTGACACGCTCCAACCGCAGCCATTTTGGGCTCCGGGCTCGAGCGTCGTGCAATCTCGCCCCACCGGCGATTGAGCCTGTGGTTCTAGGAGTTGTGTTTCGCGCTGGCTTTGCACATTTGCTCGGCGAGCGGCGGCGGGCATCCTAACGTAGTGCCTTCGTCGGTCAACTAACGTCAGATGATTCGTCGCTTTAAGCAGTTCTAAGCTCCGGGGGCTTGAACCTCGGTGGCGTGATGTTATTTTGACAGGCGCAGTTGTCGAAAATGAACCTCAAGCAACCCAGCGGACGCAGCAAGCATAGGTGCCGGAGTGAATGAAGAGCTTTACGACGATTACATCCTCGACCATTACGAATGCCCTTACCACAAAGGACACCTTGCCTGTCCGACGTGTGCGCACAGCGAAAAGAACCCACTTTGCGGCGATCAGATCCGAATCGAACTGAAGCTGAATGACACCGGCCACGTCGAGGAAGCGTTCTTCAACGGAAAGGGCTGCGCGATCAGCCAAGCCGCCGCGTCCATCCTCTGCCAGCATGTCGAAGGCAAAACGGTCGATGAGCTACATCGCTTTCAAGCTCCCGACATGTTGCGGCTGCTGAAGGTGCCACTGACCGCGACTCGGCAACGCTGCGGGTTGCTGGGTTTCAAGGTTCTCAAGGCGATGATGTATTCGCTGGATGCGTCACCGACCCCACCGGCTCAGCAGCCGACGGCAAACGATGAGTCGATTGTCGCGACATCGGGTTAGGCGCTTGTAGTGACCCGATTTATCGGGTCGGGTTCGACCCCATCAATGGGGTCACTACGAGCAAAGGAGCGACATCGGGTTAGGAGCCTGCTCATGAGTACGCCTTTGGAAACTCCCTCGCGACCGTTTGATGTTCACGACGTGCGACGAGACTTTCCGATCCTCGCACGACCGCTGCCGAACGGCGCGACGCTCGTCTATCTCGACAACGGAGCGACCTCGCAGAAGCCATTGTTGGTGCTCGACAAGCTGCGCGAGGTCGAGGCGACCTACAACGCCAACGTGCATCGCGGAATCCATCAACTTGGCGATCGTGTGACCGTCGAACTTGAGGCGGCTCGCGAGAAGATTCAGCGATTCGTCAACGCGGCTGAGTCGGCCGAAATCATCTTCACGTCCGGCACGACGATGTCGATCAATCTCGTGGCCTTCGCTTGGGGGCGAAAGTTCCTCAAGCCCGGGGACGAGATTCTGATCAACGAAATGGAGCACCACGCCAACATCGTTCCCTGGCAGCAAACGGCCAAGGCCACTGGAGCAAAGCTGCGGTACATCCCGTTGACCGCGGATGGCCGCTTGGATGCGTCGCACTTCGACCGGCTCATCACCACAAAGACGAAACTGGTCGCAGTGACGGCGATGTCGAACGTCCTCGGCACGCTCAATCCGATTCGCGAACTGGCCGCGAGAGCGCATCAAGTCGGCGCGGTGATCCTGGTCGATGGAGCTCAAAGCGTCCCGCATCTGCCGACCGACGTCCGCGATCCGGCCATCGACTTCTTGGCGTTCTCCGGCCACAAGCTTTACGGTCCGACGGGAGTCGGCGTGTTGTACGGTCGCCGCGAATTGCTCGAAGCGATGGACCCGTTTCTGTGCGGCGGCAACATGATTAACGAAGTGCATCTCGAATCCTCGACTTGGGCGGATCTCCCTTCAAAGTTCGAGGCCGGGACACTTCCGATCGCCGAGGCGATCGGTTTGGGTGCGGCCATTGATTACGTGCAGTCGCTCGGCTTTGCTGCGATCCACGCTCAGGAATCGAAGCTGCTGGAGAAGGCGTTGCGTCTGCTGCCACAGACACCCGGCGTCACCATCTACGGCCCGTCATTCGAGCATCGCGGATCGATCGTCAGCTTCACGGTCGAGAAAGTTCATCCGCACGATCTCGCGGACCTCTTCGATCAAAAGGGGGTCGCGATTCGAGCCGGTCATCACTGCACGATGCCACTGCACGATTGGCTTGACGTATCCGCCACAGCTCGCGTGAGCTTCGCGTTCTACAACACTGAGGCGGAGGTGGACGCGCTGATCGACGCGATTCATTATGCTCGCCACAAGTTTCGGCTGGAGTAATTCGGCTCCCGAAGAGGTGCTCCACTATGCAGCGTTCTCCCAGATTCTTCACGGTGATTCTCGGAGTGATGCTGGGCTCGGCAGTCGCCGCGGAAGAAGCCGCTCGTCCGTCAGACGATCTTCGAACAGACGCTGCGATTCGCGAACTGGTGCGACGCGGTGCCGTCGTAAAACGATTCACGGTCCTCGAATCGGAGACCGGCGGATTGCTGGTCCGGTTGAAGGCGGAGCACTTGGATCGCGAGGGAAAGATCGACTCAGACGTTGTGGCGGCGCTGCGTTCGTTGCGCGAGTTGTCGCTCGAACTGCGCAGCCTGCCGCTGAGCGACGATGGTTTGAAATCGCTGTTGGCGAAACTGTCGCTCGTTGGATTGGATGTTTCGGGGTCAGAGATTTCGGATCGCGGACTGCAAGAGTTCAAAGCCGCAAAATCTCGTCTGAGATTGCTCGATGTGAGTTTCACGCGTGTCGGCGATGAGGGCTTGAAATCGCTTGCGTCGTTACTGGAACTGCGACATCTCTCGCTCATCGGCTGCCAAGTGACCGACAGCGGCACCGATTCTTTGACGCGGCTGGAACGGCTGCGCGAGATCTATCTGGCCAAGACGCAGGTCTCACCTCAGGCCGCCGAGAAGTTGCGACGCAGATTTCCCATGTGCCGCGTCGAACGCTGACGGCAGCCAACCGCACGCTCAGAACAGGCCTTGTGTCGCCGGGGTATTCGTTTTCTTCTGCGGTGGCTGAGACGGGACTTTGAGCCATTCGAGCGTGTGCTTCATCCGATCTTCGAGATGCAAACTGGGGTCAATGTTGCGCGGGTAGATCAGCAGCAGCCCGATCTGCACGTCTTTGATGTCCAGGCGATAAAAGACAGCGTTGATCGGCTGATCTTCCGGCGGGACCGCGATGGATTCGAACTTCTTCTTGCCAACGTAGGGGGAAAAGCCACGCATCGGATCCCAGGGCCACGGAGAATCTGTCGTCTCCGTCTGCACGTTGTAGGCGTTCGCCAACACATTGATCAGGTCGGGAAAGTATCGCAACGGATCGACATCAAGGTCGGTTTGCTTCGCCTCCCAACGGGCCAAATTGCCGAGCAGATGCAGGTAGGCGACCCCCTCGCCCCAATCGCTTCCTGGAGCTTCGGTACGCACGGTCGCCTTCCACGAAGCGATCACTCCTTCGAGCTGGACGTTGGGGTGATAACCCAAGCGGTTCGGGTCGTCGCTGGGTTCCACTGGCGGCGGGGCGGGCTGACCTTCGGCCGGCGGCGCGGGGAGTTCGAGCAGGACAAACGGTTTCGGAACGCGAATCTCGATCCCCTCGACCGGCGGCACGTATTTGGAATTGAGCGCGGCGTTCACCTTTTCAAGATACTCGAAATAGGTTTTCGTTTCTTTGAGGCGATACTCGTAGGTGTCCGCTCCACAACCGATCGCCATCAGCGACAAGCCAGCGAGACCGGCCAGAAACGCGCGGCGATCAGAATTGAGAGCTCGCTCCGAGGAAACTTTGCGTAACATGCTGGTCTCAGGGAGTGTGAAGAAGCAGAAACTTTCTGGCGAGCGGGGCGGCGTCAGCCCCCCGGTCCGTTCCTCGCTGGACCGGGGGGCTGACG
>CAMDPX010000404.1 GCA_945905295.1 Planctomyces sp. SH-PL62
GGTTTTTCGGAATTGGCGGGAACAGGGCTTGGATTGCAGATGACGTTGACATCCCGCCAATTTCGAAAAACCGAACACCCGACCCCGGACGCCACCGAAATCTGAAATTTGAGATTTGAAATCACCTGACTTGGAGCACCCCATGACACACTCAATGAATTCGCGTCGTCAGTTTCTCACGCAATGTGGTCTCACCGCCGGTGCGACCGCGTTCGCCTTCACAAATCCAACAACGGCGGCCCAGCCACCTGCTCGGAATGGCAAGAGCCACATGAAGCTCAGCCTTGCGGCGTACTCGTTCAACAAGTTCCTGCCGAACCGCGGCACGGCCGAGCAACTCGCGGCGGCGAAGATGAAGCTCGAAGACTTCATTCAGTTCTGCGCCGATCAGAATCTCGATGGCACGGAACTGACCTCGTACTACTTCCCGAAAGAGTTTTCGCAGTCGTATCTGATCGCGATCAAAGAGCAGACCTTCCGGTTGGGCTTGGATGTTTCCGGAACGGCGATCGGCAACGACTTCTGTAAGCCAGCCGGCGAGGAATGGGACAAGCAGATCAAATTGACTCGCGAGTGGATCGACCACTCGGCCACGATGGGTGCTCCGGTGATCCGCATCTTCGCCGGCAATGTGCCGAAGGGAGACACTGAAGCCGCCGCGTTTGAACGTTGCGTGGCCGGCATCAACAAGTCGCTGGAGTACGCCGCCGAGAAAGGGGTGTTCCTCGCCCTGGAGAATCACGGCGGCATCACCGGGACTGCCGAGCAACTCCTGAAGATCGTCAAGGCGGTCTCGCCGTCACCGTGGTTCGGAGTGAATCTGGATGGCGGCAACTTCCGCTCGGAAAACGTTTACGCGGAACTCGAACAGATCGCTCCGTATGCCATCAACGCGCAGGTGAAGGTTTCCGTGACACCGAACGGCAAGAAAGAACCGGCGGACCTCGGCCGCGTCATCGAGATCCTCCGCAAGGCGAACTACCGCGGCTACGTCGTGTTGGAATATGAGGAAGCCGATCCGTATGGCGAGATTCCGAAGGTTCTGGCGGACCTGCGCAAGCTGATTCATGGATAGTCGCCGTGACGGGGTCGGGAGTCTTTTTCAGGCCGCCCGACCAGAGAGCAACGTTTGTGTCTCAAGAGTTGGCGGCCTGAAAAAGACTCCCGACCCCTTACTGGTTGCGAAGGTTGGTTCATGGCAAAGAAACGTTGCGGCATCCCGTTGGAAACCGAGACCGCGTGGTACGTGTTGCTGAGTGTTTGCGACATCCTCGCGACATGGATGTTGTTGCGTCGTAACACAGGCTTCGTCGAGTCGAACCCGATCGCTCGTTGGTTCTATCACGGCTGGGGATTTGCCGGCATGGCCTGGTTCAAGCTGGGCATGGTCTCCCTCGTCGTGGCAATCGCGCAGGTGGTGGCGAGAAAGAATGAACCGCTGGCTCAGTTGCTTCTGGTGTTCGGCTGCGTGGCATGCGGGATCGTCTTCCTCTACAGCTATTGGCTGGGAAATCATGCGTAGGTTGGGACTCCGTCCCGACTGGTCCGAGATTCGTTCCGGCGCGGTCGGGACGGAGTCCCAACCTACTGCGACGTGAAACTCAACGAACGCTGGAGTCATGGCCGATGACCCCGATACGATGTTCGCCCACGGGAGACTCAGATGCTGACGATTCTTGACCAAGGACTTTCGCTGTGCGACCGGCTCAACCGGCGCGAGTGGATTCGTGTCGGTAGTTTGGGTGCCGGAGGGTTGTCGCTCGCGCATCTGCTGGCGGCGAAGAACGGAGCCAAGGCAGCGACCAGTGGTCCGGCGGCTGCGTTCGGAAAAGCAAAGTCCGTCATACTGTTCTGGTTGACCGGAGGCGCTCCTCAGCATGAAACGTGGGACGTAAAACCAGATGCTCCCGCCGAGATTCGTGGCTCGTTCGGCTCGATTGCCTCCAAGACGCCGGGGATGTTCGTCGGCGAGTTGATGCCGCGCACCGCGAAACTCACCGACAAGATCGCCGCGCTCCGAGCAGTCGTCACCGGCGACAACGCGCACTCATCGAGCGGTTATCAAATGCTGACTGGCGTGCCGCACATTCCGCTCAACGCCGAGAGTGCCACGTCGAAAGCTCCGAACCTCTGGCCATGCGCGGACTCGATCGTGCGGTCGCTGCGACCTTCGCGAAACGGATTGCCGCCGTCGGTCGTGTTGCCGGAACACATTTGGAACGACGGCAACTTTCCGTGGCCCGGACAAGACGCCGGGTTCCTCGGCAACAAAGCCGATCCCTGGTTGATTCATTGTGATCCGAGTTCAACGCAGTTCCGAATTCCCGACTTGTCGTTCCCCGACGAGATCAGTTCGCTGCGGTTCGACGCCCGGCGGACGCTGCTTGAACAGGTCAATCGGCATCTCGACACGACGTTGCAAGGGGGCCAAGTCCAGCGCTTCAACGATGACACTCAGCAAGCGATCGGATTGCTCAGCGCGTCCGCCTCGCGTCGAGCGTTCGATCTGTCACAAGAACCAGACTCGGTGCGCGACCGCTACGGCCGCTCGCGATACGCTCAGAGCGTGTTGCTCGCGCGGCGGCTGGTTGAGTCAGGTGTCTCGATCGTGCGCATCAATTGGACGCGCATCAAAGACCAACCGAATCAAGGGGGCTGGGACACGCACGCAACTCATGCGAAAGCTCTGGAATCGTTCTTGATGCCGATCATGGATCAGTGCTACTCAGCGCTGTTGGAAGATTTGTCGGAGCGCGGATTGCTCGACGAAACGCTGGTTGTGTGGCTGGGTGAGTTCGGTCACACGCCGAAGATCAACGGCAACGCGGGGCGAGATCACTGGGGCAACTGCTTCTCGATCGCTCTGGCCGGTGGCGGCATTCGCGGCGGAGTCGTCTACGGCAAGTCCGACAAAGATGCCGGATTCCCAGTCGAAGGCCGAGTCACTCCCGCCGACATGCTGGCGACCGTCTATCACTGTCTCGGCTACTCGCCCGAAACCGAAATGCACGACACCATCGGCCGCCCGTTCCCAATCAGTCGCGGCAATGTCATCGAGGCGGTGTTGTGATGCCACGAACTGTGAGCCCAAGCATGACCTCTTCCAAGGCTCTCCTCTTAGCGATTGGTTCGACGACTGCGTTGACGCTGATTGGCGGCATGACGGGATTCAGCCTCGGCAAGTTTGCTCCAAGCTACTACCGTGGCATTGCTCGTGGCGGAGATGCTCCCGATTTTGATCCGGTGGCGTTTGGCGTTGGGCAGGGTGTCACGCAAGGGATGTCAGCAGGAGTTGCAATTGGCCTTTTGCTGGTCGTGATTCTCGGCTGGTTAGAAACGCGATCGCGAGTCAACAACCAGAATGGCGAGCGACCAGGAGTCGAATCTTGAACGAGTATGTCGAACCGTTGGGAATGCGGGTCTTAATCCGCAAGGACGAGGGCCGCCAGAAGACTCGCGGCGGCATCGTGCTGCCGGATCACGCCGAGATTCCGACCATCACCGGCCGCATCGTCGAAGTCAGCGTGCAGGTCCAGCGCGACAGCGACTTCCCGATCGAAAAGTACGACAAGGTGCTGTTCCACCCGAAGAACGCGATCCCCGTCGACTTTGAGCAAAACAACGTGCTGTTCGTCGTTCCCGTCGCCGACATCGTCGCCGTTTTTCGCCGCAGCCCCGAACCGAATCGCGGCCGAGAAACCACTGACGAACTCGACTCCGCCGACGGCGAGTTGGCCGAAGAATAAATGCAGCCTGTAGCCGAACTCGTGAGAGTTCGGTCGGTCGGTGATCCGATCCGAATTCTGACGAATTCGGCTACGAACGCGGGAAGACGTCCCTCTGCAACCTTGCCCCACGAACTGCGACATGCCTCCGACTCCTACACGCATCGCGATTATCGGCGGCGGCATCTCTGGCCTCGCGGCGGCGCTGCGAGTCCACGAACTTGCGGCCGAACAACAGCGCGACGTGCAGATCACGTTGCTGGAAGCTTCGGACCGACTCGGCGGTGTGCTGCACACCGAGCGCATCGGCGATTACCTCGTCGAACACGCCGCCGACATGTGGATCACCAATAAGCCGGAAGGCGTGCGTTTGTGCGAGAGACTCGGACTCGCCGATCGGCTGATCCCGACGAACGCCCAATTCCGTAAGTCGCTCGTGTTGCGCAACGGCCGCGCTCATCCGGTCCCCGAAGGTTTTCAGTTGATGGTGCCCGAGCAAGCCTGGCCGATGCTCCGCTCATCCCTGTTGAGCTGGCGCGGCAAGCTGCGGTTGATGGCCGAATACTTCGTTCCCGCGCGGCGCGATGGAGCGGACGAGAGCCTTGCCGATTTCGTGTGTCGCCGCTGCGGACGCGAAGCGTTCGAGCGGCTCGTGCAACCGCTCGTCGGCGGTATCTACACGGCCGATCCGGAAAAGCTCAGCCTGCTCGCGACGCTGCCGCGCTTCATTGAGATGGAACAACAGCACGGCAGTCTGATCCGCGGTGCGTTACATCAATCACGCGAGCGATCGTCGGGAACCAGCGGCGCACGCTACGGCTTGTTCGTCAGCCTGCCGAACGGGATTGAAGAATTGGTTTCGGCATTGATCGCGCGTGTCGCGCAGTTCGCGGGCATTCATTGTGGAGTCAAAGTCCGCGCGGTGCGGCCTTGTGGCGATGGGCGGTTTGACGTTCAACGCGACGGGGTCGGGAGTCTTTTTCAAGGCGGCCCACCGTCATCCGAAGCTAAACCGTTCTCGACAGGCCGCCTTGAAAAAGACTCCCGACCCCTTTCCGCTCCCGACCAATTCGACGCCGTCATCCTCGCAGTGCCTTCTTATGTCGCCGCGAGCTTGCTCACGGAAGGATGCCCGACGCTCGCTGCCGAATTGAACCGCATCGAATATGCCTCGACCGTCGTGGTCGCCAGCGGACACAAGCTGGCGGACATCGAACATCCGCTCGCTGCGTTCGGACTGGTTGTCCCGCACATCGAGCGGCGGCAGGTGCTGGCCGTCTCATTCACCAGCCGCAAGTTCCCCGGCCGAGCACCTGACGGCCGCGTCTTGCTCCGCACGTTCGTCGGTGGAGCATTGCAACCGGAACTGTGTGAACTCGATGACGCCGCGATCTTGGATCTTGTAAGCCGTGAACTCCGCGACCTGCTCGGTGTG
The DNA here is from genome assembly GCA_945905295.1 of Planctomyces sp. SH-PL62. Taxonomy (GTDB): domain Bacteria; phylum Planctomycetota; class Planctomycetia; order Planctomycetales; family Planctomycetaceae; genus SXKJ01. The sequence goes on from CAMDPX010000404.1 coordinate 5,161, forward strand.
CGTGGCGAGCCTGACTTCGCCGTTCCGTATCGCCACACGCGAGCCATGCCGCAGTATCACGTCGGACATCTGGAACTCGTCGCGCAAATTCGAGCGGCCGCTGCGAAGTGTCCCGGTTTGGCTCTCGCTGGCAATTTCCTGACCGGCGTCGGCATTCCCGACTCCATCGCCAGCGGCGAAGCGGCGGCAGCCCAAGTGATGAGTTGAGATCTCGCGATCCTTTGTTAGGCGGCGCGAAATTTGTTTTGTAGGGTGGGACAAGCTCGCTTCGAGCGCCGGCCCACCGTCAATTCTTCAGCCGATCCTTGGTGGGCCGGCG
>CAMDPX010000405.1 GCA_945905295.1 Planctomyces sp. SH-PL62
AACGCCGTTGCTCCGAATGCGGTCTCCAACACGGAGTTTACGCGGGTCTTGGGCCGAGTGTTGCGGCGGCCGACATTGTTTCCGTTGCCGGGTTTTGTGGCGCGGCTGGTCCTCGGCGAAATGGCCGATGAGTTGCTGCTCTCCAGCATCCGCGTTGAGCCTGAGCAACTCCAGAAACACGGCTTTGAATTTGAACATCCTCATTTGGAAACGGCCTTGCGAGCGGTCTTGCATCGCGAGCTGCCGTCACAGAAATGAGCGACGCCATGAGCAACTATCGACTGATCCGCGAGCAAACGATTGACCGGCCGCTCGACGAAGTCTTCGCTTTCTTCGCCGACGCACGAAATCTCGAACCGCTGACGCCACCGTTGCTGCGCTTTGAAATCCTCACGCCCGGTGACATCGACATGCGAGTCGGCACGATCATTCAATACGCGCTGCGAGTTCACGGCTTGCCGATCCATTGGACAACAGCAATCACGGTCTGGAATCCGCCGTTTGAATTCGTCGATGTCCAGTTGCACGGCCCGTATGTGATGTGGCATCACCGACACACCTTTGAAGCGGTCGGTCACTCAACTCGAATGATCGACGAGGTGATTTACCGTCTGCCACTCGGCTGGATTGGCCGGGCGATACACGGCGTGATGGTGAGACGAGACTTGAAAACGATCTTCGACTATCGCGAACAGAAGGTGAAACGGCTGCTGGAAACGGAGCCGAGCACAACCGGGAAAGACTCGGCCATGCCGCGAGTATTCACCGGCTCGCGATAGCCCCGCGGGCATTCTGCGAGCCGTGGGCGAAGGCCCAGCGATTCATCTTCAGAATGCGGTCTTTCTGAATTCTCAAAAAATGTGAGTTAAGACCCCGGAATCTTTCCGGTCTAAGTGGAGTGAACGTTTTGGATGTTTTACGAAACGGCGAATCAAGTGTTGATTCGCGTTCGTCGATCAAAAACCCCAGCAAGGAGAGTGTGTGATGTTGAATCGAAGGTTTTTCTTGAGTGTCGCGGCGATGGCCGCAATTGGTGTGGTCCAAGGATCGGCTGCGAATGCCGCCGAAAAGGACATCGTCACGACAGCGGTTGAGGCCGGCTCGTTTAAGACGTTGGCGGCGGCTTTGAAAGCCGGTGGATTGGTAGAGACTCTGCAAGGTAAAGGACCGTTCACGGTCTTTGCTCCTACAGACGAAGCGTTTGCCAAGCTGCCAGCCGGAACGGTCGAGACGTTGCTGAAGCCGGAAAACAAAGCCCAGCTCGTGTCGGTGCTGACGTATCACGTCGTGGCCGGCAAGGTGGCGGCGGCTCAAGTCGTGAAGCTGAATGCGGCTGCGACGGTGAATGGTCAGCGAGTCAACATCAAGGTTGAAGAAGGCAATGTCCAAGTCGATCAAGCGACTGTCGTCAAGGCTGACATTCATTGCTCGAACGGGATCATTCACGTCGTTGATCAAGTGCTGCTGCCATCTGGCGACAACATTCCGGCGACGGCTGCGAAGGCGGGGACGTTCAAGACGTTGCTCGCGGCTGCGAAGGCGGCTGGGTTGGTCGAAGTGCTGTCTGGTGACAAGCCGCTGACCGTGTTCGCTCCGACGGATGAAGCGTTTGCGAAGCTGCCGGCCGGAACGATCGAGAGCCTGCTCAAGCCAGAGAACAAAGCGAAGCTGGCGGCGATCCTGGCCTTCCACGTTGTGCCCGGTCGAGTCTTCTCCGGCGACGTGCTTAGCAAGAAGGAACTCAAGACAGTGCAAGGCGGCATGTTGACCGCCGCGATGAAGAACGGTGCGGCGACGATCAACGGTGCAGGACTCGTCGAGACGGACATCGATGCCTCGAACGGAGTTATTCATGTGATCGACAGCGTCATGCTGCCGCCAGCCGCGACGGCCAAGACATCTCATGTGACTCCGGCAAAGGCTCAGTATGTAGCTCACGTCTGCCCGACCTCGGGTCGAGTGACGTACTCCCTGGCTCAGCCCGCTTGCCGTCAGTAATGCTTGTCGAGTGTGATGCCCTGTGCTGGGGCTTCTCGGAGTTCCCAGCCGACTCCGCGAGAACACTTGAGCCGTCGTTCGGTTCAAGTGTTTTCGCGCTTGTTGATTTGATGGTTTATCTCTCGTAGCCGAAGTCGTGAGACTTCGGTGTTCGGGTTGGCTTGAATTTGACGTCTCACGGCTTCTGCGACGCAGAACTTAAGGCTTTTCCGATGTCTCTCGCTTCCCAATCTCTGACTTCCGCGAATCACATCGAGAACCCAGATGTGATTCTGATTGGCAGCGGAGTGATGTCCGCTCATCTCGCGGCGATGCTGAAGTGCTTGGAACCCCGACTTTCGATCCAGCTCTATGAAGTCACTGACGGGCTGGCTCAGGAAAGCTCGGACGGTTGGAACAATGCGGGGACCGGGCACGCCGGCATTTGCGAACTGAGTTACACGCCAAAACGGGAGGCCGACGGATCGGTGAACGTCGGAAAAGCGATTGAGATCTTCGAGCAGTTTGAGCACTCGAAGCAGTTTTGGAGCTACGCCGTGGCCACCGGCCTGGTGGACAACCCGAAGGAGTTTATTAACCCCATCCCGCACCTGAGTTTTGTGCATGGCGATGAGCAGGTCGATTTCTTGAGAGCCCGTCATTCCGCGATGTCGGCTCATCATTTCTTCCAAGGAATGGAATATTCCACCGACCGCGCCACGATCGCGAGCTGGGCTCCACTGTTGCTCGAAGGCCGCAGCGAAGTGCCCATCGCCGCGACGAAGTTGAATGGCGGGACGGATGTGAATTTCGGCGCGATCTCGCGACAGCTCCTGCACTGGCTTGGTCAGCAGGAAGGTTGCGGCATCGCTTCCGGGCATCGCGTGGTCGGTTTGCGGAAAACAAATGCTGGATGGGAAGTGCGTGTCAAGCACTTGGCGACGAACGAAGTTCGCACGAACCGAGCAAAATTCGTCTTCGTCGGTGCGGGCGGAGGCAGTCTGCCGTTGCTGCAAATGTCTGGAATTCCTGAAGCCAAGGGACTCGGCGGCTTTCCGATCGGTGGCCAATGGTTGGTCTGCGACAATCCCAAGGTCGTCGAGAAACATCAGGCGAAGGTCTATGGGCAGGCGCTCGATGCGGCACCGACGATGGCTGTGCCGCATCTCGACACGCGGTATCTCGATGGGAAAAAGACATTGCTTTTCGGCCCCTTTGCCGCGTGGACTACGAAGTTTCTGCACAAGAAAGGGAGCTTCACTGATCTGCCTTTCTCTGTCCGACCAGACAATCTTGTCACGCTCATGAAGATCGGAATCCATAACTTGGATCTCGTCCGCTATCTCATTCAGCAAGGGACGCAGAGCATGCCCGATCGCTTGAAGGTGCTGCATGTCTTTTATCCCGCCGCGCAACGCGCGGACTGGAGATTGATCGATGCCGGCATCCGCGTGCAGGCGATCAAGAAGACCGACGGCCAAGCGGGCATTGTCCATTACGGTACCGAGGTCATCACCGACGCGAGCCACAGTATTTCGGCACTGCTCGGAGCGTCCCCGGGCGCGTCGGTCTCAGTAAACATCATGCTCGACGTCATCAAGAAGTGCTTCCCGCAATTGCTGGCCAATCGCGAGGGCCACACCCGGATGAAGGCGATGATTCCGACCTACGACGAAGACATCAAACTGACCGCAAACGCTGCCCGATTTCGCGAGGTGAGCCGGCAATCCGAGGAAATCCTGCAGCTTCGCACGCGTTAATTTTCGGAGCATCTCATGAACGCAATCTCGAAACGAAATGAATCGCCTGTCTGGGCCACCCGATGGCTTGCGGCAGCAGGCATCTACAACCTGTTGTGGGGCGCGGCGACGATCGCGTTTCCCCATTTCCTGTTTGATGTCTCTGGCATCGATCGCCTGAATTATCCGGAAATCTGGCAATGCGTGGGAATGATCGTTGGCGTGTACGGCATCGGCTATCTCATCGCAGCCGGCGACTCGCGAACGCATTGGCCGATTGTGCTCGTGGGGCTGCTGGGTAAGGTCTTCGGCCCGATCGGGTTCGTCGTGGCTCTTTTACGAGGGACGTTTCCACCGCTGTTTGGCTTGACGATCCTCGCGAACGATCTGATTTGGTGGATTCCGTTCGCCATGATCCTCTGGGATGCGGAAAAGCACCGGAAAGATGATCCGCGACCTGGCACGTCGATGCGGAGGCAATTCATCAAGGAGAGCTCGATCAACGCCTCACCGGAGGTTGTCTTTGGCTTTCACGAAAGCCCGGATGCGCTGCGGCATTTGATTCCACCCTGGGAGAAGATGGAGGTCGTCGAGTCCAGTGAGTCGCTGCAGATCGGCAGCAGGGTCGTGTTAGGCGGGCGAGTCCTGGGGCTGGTTCCGATCCGATGGGTTGCGGTTCACACCGAGTACGAGCCGCCTCACCTGTTTGCCGATCGCCAGGAATCGGGTCCGTTTGCTTGGTGGTATCATCGCCATCGGATCCTCGCTGATGGTCAGGGCGGAACGGTCCTGCGGGACGAAGTCGAATATCAGACTCCGCTGGGATTGATCGGGCATTGGCTGGGTGGCTGGTTGGTTCGCCGCAAACTTGAAGCCATGTTCGCCTACCGCCACGAGACGACGCGCCGGCTGATCGAGTCCGAAGAGTGGACCGGAGCTGACGTTCGCACAATGACTCACGGAGGCGCGACGGAGGTCGTGCTGGAAGACCGCTCATGAACGAATCCTTCCTCATCCTGCTGCTTCTGTCGCACTTCGCGGCCACCCTGTTCATGACGGGGGTCATTTGGTTCGTGCAGATCGTCCACTATCCGCTGTTTGCCAGCACGGGAACCACTGATTTTCGGGCCTACGAGCAGCGACACTCGACCCTGACCACTTGGGTTGTCGCACCGCCGATGCTCGTGGAAGGGATTAGCGCCCTGCTCTTGTTCTGGTTTCGACCAACGGGTGTCTCGACTTGGCAACTGTCGATGGGACTGGCACTGGTGGCCGTCATCTGGCTATCGACCGCACTTGTCCAAGTTCCGTGTCACGACGCGTTGTCTCAGGGCTTCGATTCGGCAGTACATCAGCGGCTCGTCAGGACGAATTGGATGCGTACGGCTACTTGGAGTTTGCGCTCGCTGCTGGTTGCATGGATGGTGCTCTCTTCATTCCGCTGAGGGAACAAGACTTTGAAACTCGATCACGAACGCCACATGCGGCGAGCCATCGCGCTGACGACCAATACACCCGAGTTACCTTTCGGGGCCGTCATCGTCCACCGGGAAAGCGGCGATACCGTTGCCGAGGGTTGGAACCGGTCGATGATCAACCCCATCTGGCATGGTGAGATCGACGCCCTCAACGCACTATTCCGATCCGGCCACCAAAT
>CAMDPX010000406.1 GCA_945905295.1 Planctomyces sp. SH-PL62
CCCAACAAAAAAAACTCCCGATCCGTCCTCACCGCAGCTATCCCAGACAAGCTCTCCCAAAACGTTCAAAATCCACCAGTGGAACTCGAAAGACCAAACCCAATGCGACAAAGTAAGTGCCATTGGGCTGACGCCGCCCCGCTCGCCAAGGTGTTTCACGTTTTGCCGCTCCGAAAACTATTAGGCCAAGAAAGGCCAAAACGATGAGCAACGTTCGAGACTTCGGCGCAGCCGGTAACGGCCAGACAGACGACACCGAGGCCATCCAGCACGCGCTGGCTGATGGCGGTGGGCAGATCGAATTTCCGCGCGGCGATTACCGCATCACGAAGCCGATCGTCATTGATCTCGCCAAGCTGGGCCGCACGTCGATCAACGGCAGTGGCGGGACGGCAAAGGTGATTATGGCCGGCAAGGGGCCGGCGTTCTTCATCGCCGGCTCGCACGAAAAGACCGCCGATCCCAAAGGCTTCAAGCCGGAGATCTGGCAGCGCGAGCGAATGCCGTTGCTCAGCGACATCGAAATCACCGGCGAGCATCCTGAAGCAGACGGCATTCGGCTGGAAGGAGTCATGCAACCGACGCTGGCCGGTGTCTTGATCCGCAAAGTGCGCAACGGAGTCCACGTCACGCGGCGCTCACGCAACGTGCTCATCAGTCATTGCCACATCTACCAAAACTCCGGCATCGGAGTCTTCCTCGACCACTGCAATCTGCATCAGACAATCATCACCGGCAGCCACATCAGCTATTGCCGGCTGGGAGGCATCCGCGTCCAAGGGGGCGAGATTCGCAACTTCCAAGTGACCGGCAACGACATCGAATACAACAACAACGCCGCTTTCGGAGTGCCGGATGCCGACGGTGAACCGACCGCCGAGATTTACATCGACGTCGAAGAGGGTACCGTTCGCGAAGGGACGATTTGCAGCAACACGCTTCAAGCGACCTACAGTCCCAACGGTGCGAACATCCGCTTCATCGGCAGCGGCACGAAGGGGAATCACCGCGCCGGGATGTGGACCATCGCCGGCAATTTGATCGGCAGCCAAGCCACCAACATTCATCTGACGTCGGCGTTGGGCTTCGCCATCTCCGGCAACTACATCTACAGCGGGCACGAGCGGAACATCGTCATCGAAGGCTCGCGCAGCATTGCCATCGGAGCCAACACGCTCGGCCACAACCCCGACTATGGCGATAAGGAACTCTCGACCGGCATCCGCTTCGTTGATTGCGAGGACTGCACGGTCACGGGCCTGATCATTCAAGACGCCCTCGCCGGGCAGAACACCGTCAACGGAGCTGTCGCGAATAAGAAGGACGGTCTGATTGAGCTCATCCGCTGCCGCCGCATGAATCTCACCGGCTGCCAGATCTTGGAAGGAACGCCCAATGGCCTGGTGCTGGAGTCTTGCCAAGACACCGTCATCTCTGGCTGCACGATTCTTGACCGACGCAGTCCAAAGCTGATGGAGGCCGCGATCGCTTGGCGCGACTCGAAGCCGGCGATCGACGTGACTGGCAACTTGATTCACGGCTGCCGTATCGGGACAGGGAGTCAAGGAAACCTGATCGGCGTCGCGAACCGTACGGGAGTGCGGGTGTCCGAGAATCTCCTGGATTGATTCGCGGTCAGCGAATGATTGGTTGTGGCATCGCATTCGTCGTCTCCTTCCATTCGTCGGGCAATTCATTGGATTCCCGACGAATGAAAGGCGACGACGAATATCGGACAGGGAGCTTGAGCGTGCCCGATGGTCTCGAAGTTTTGCCGGCGATTCGCCAACTCCTGGAGGATGCTGGCGTCACATTTCGCGAAGTGCATCACGAACCGACACGCACCTCGGAAGAGTCGGCGAAGGCGCGCGGCGAAGAGCTGCGGATCGGCGGCCAAGCTCTGCTGATGAAAGGGGACGATGTCTTCCGGCTGTTCGTCTTGCCGGCTGATCGCAAGCTCGATTCTGGTGCCATCCGTCGCGAGTTCGGCTGGAAGAAGCTGCGATTCGCGACACCAGAAGAATTGCACGAGCTCACCGGCTTGGTGCCCGGCTGCGTGCCGCCGTTCGGACCACCGATCCTGCCGTTCGAGTTGTGTCTTGATCAAGCCGCGACGCTGAATCCGCGAATCGCGTTCAACGCCGGCTCTCTGACCGATTCGATCATCTTGACGATGTCCGATTACCTCGCCGTCGCGAAGCCGAGCCTCGTGTTTGCCTTCTCGAACGCGGCGACGTGAATCGTAGCCTGACTCTCCGAGTCGGGTTCAATACGAGGCAATCCCGACTCGGAAAGGCTGTGAAAGAATTGGTAGCTGAACTCGCCAGAGTTCAGTTTTCTCGGCGAATTCTGAAGTCTGGCGACTTCAGCTACCAAAAAGTTCACAGCCTCGGAGAGTCAGGCTACGGGGCTACCGGCGTTGTGAGCTGAACGGCCATTGTTCGACTTGTTGCTGTTGCGGCACCGATGGAGTGTTCCAAGTCGGTGCCGAGTTCCCCCAGACCGGAACGCTCTGCGATTGGGGCTGCGGAGCGTACGTCTGCGTCGACGACGAGAACGGCATCTGCATTGACGGGCTGGGTGTCCCGGAGGAAATCATCGGACCAGAGTAGCTCGGCATCGGTCGCGACATCGCCGCAGCCTGCTGCTGCTGATACGCGACCTGTTGCAACGCCGACTGTTGCCGCATCTGTTCTTGAAGCAGCGCGAGCCGAGCTTCCAATTCCAGCCGCTGCTGCGTTTGTTTGGCCGACTCTTCGGAGAGTTTCGTTTCGAGGACCGCCTTCTCGCGTTTGGTTTTCTCCAAGTCCGCCAACAGTTGCTTGACCGAGTCATCCTGCGAGTTTGACTTCGTTGCCGGAGCCGCCGCCGAACTTCTCCGAGCCGTCTGAGCCGTGCGGCTGGAAGTCTTCGAGCGACTGGCCTGGCTGGTCTTTGGGCCTCCGAACCAACCTCGTGAATGGGACGACGACTCGTAGGGCCCATGTTCCTTCTGAGCCGGTTGCGGCGGCAGCGGCAGATTCGGTCCGGCTTTGGGCGGCTGAGCCGGTGGAGGCGTGGCCGGCTGAGGAGCCGATTCGATCACTGGCTGTTCATCGAAATGAGCCGCACCGTAAGAGTCATTGTCGCGCATGAACCAGCGCGGTCCGCTTTGACAGCCCACCAAGCTCAACATCACCACGCACCAAGCGATCGTCCGCATGGTTGATCCTCCGAGAAGCCTCGGCGCGGACCAACTGCCCGACACCTCACGGCTTATCCAACCATATCGGGTGACGCGAACCGCACGTTGAGCCGCGTCGGCAACAACGGCTTTCGCGGCATGAGCTGCTGGCTCGCCGCACGCACAGCTTTCGCAGACTGCAAGCTTTGACAGGACGTGGCGCTCGTAGTGCCCCGATTCATCGGGACTATGAGCATGGCAAGCGGTGCGAGACTCGATGAATCGGGTCACTACGAGCAGAACCAAAATGCACAAAGCCGAGCGGCCTCTCCAGACCGCTCGGCTTCGTTGTTGATTCGGTTCGCCGGGTCAGCCACCTCTCTCCAAGCGGCTGTCCTGTGTCCTCACCGTTCCCTCTTCGCCTTGCGGCGGTTCCTCAGAATCTCCGACCTCTCTCGCAGTCGGGCAGCCCAGAGTTGTTGTCTGGCTACGGTCACCGAGTGGCGGCGACGCTCGAAACAGAATGCACCCGGCGTGCCAGTCGGGGTCGCAACTGACCATTGAGCCTTGAGTGACTTGATTAACCTGCTGATTGATCAAGGCTTAGATTTGTCCTCGACTGACAGAGAACGACTGCGGTCATTTCCGAAGACAGATTCGATTTGTAAGAACGACAAGCTGGCCGGTCGTCATTTTGCAATTCTTACTCAGGCGACGGTGGTCGCGCGGCGGCTAATGTCGCTCGCTTTCTTTTTCGGGAGGCACGTCCCCATAATGGCACCGTAGTCCGCAACTTTGGTTTCGTCAGCTTCTCTGACCAACGATTGCTCTCTCAGGAGGCATCATGGGTGAGATTCGGGGACGGTTACTTATTGGCGGGATGGTGCTCAGGAATCTGGAGGCGAGCCTCGATCACGGGGCGCTCGATTCAGAATCCGGGTGGACGGGGAGTCTGTTGATCGACCCGCCCCAGCAGGAATGCCTGCAACTCGGTCGGCCCTATCGTCTGGAATTGGACGATGAGCGCGCCGGCCAGATCGAAGTCACGCACATCGAATGCGTGCCTGGCCAACGGCGATTGCGAGCCCTGATTCGAGGATGCTCTCCGCTGAAGTGGTCTCCGTATGCTCACGAGCATCATCACGACTCAGTGATCACGCTGATTCCGGCGACCATCTTGGGAGACGCCTAAAACGGGGGGAGGCACGCCTAAAACGGGGGGAGGCACTATGGCTCGTGATCTAAAACCCGTCGCGCAGTCCAAAGCGGTGATACCGGATCACGCGCGGTGCCATAGAGTGTCCCCAACTGATGTCCTCGATCGTCACGCCAAAGGCCGCCGCCAATCGCTGACGTTCATCAGGACTCGGAGTCCAGCGGCCCACCACGATCGCTTCGATCCGGTCGCATTCCAGCTTGGATCGCTCGGCGATTTCTTCGATCGACAGACCGGTTTCCTCAAACAGCAAATCAATTGTGCGGATCGGCAAGATGACCTCCCTTGGGGGCGTCCAGACTCATAGCTCCACGATTATTCAACCTTGTTCCGCGAAGTGGCAAGTCTGCCGCTTCGATTCTGACCTCTCTCGAAATCGTCCGTTTCCATCAACACGGAGTACCTCCCATGACCACGATGATGACCGAACGGGTCGCTCGTCAGCCCAGCGACGACGAGACCGAACCCAAATTTGAATATCCCGGCCTCCCGACCACCTGCGACGGCGCGGAAGCGGTCGTGTGGGTGGAATCTCGCATCAGCCAAGGTTCGGGGGCCTTCCCGATTACCAGTTCGACGACGATGGGAGGCGGCTTCAACGCGGCCATGATGAACGGCATCCCCAACCTCTGGGGCGACCAACTGGTCTTTGTCGAGCCGGAAAGCGAACACTCGGCCGCGACGTTCTGCGAAGGGTTCGCGCTGGCCGGCGGGCGAGTCACGAACTTTACCTCCGGTCAAGGTCTGATCTTGATGAAGGAAGTGCTCTATACGATCTCCGGCAAGCGGCTGGGAATGGTCTTCAACATCGGCGCGCGAGCGTTGACCAGCCAGGGACTCAACGTCCATGCCGGGCACGACGACGTGTGCGGCGTCGCCGATTGCGGTTGGGGAATGGTGTTCGCCCG
>CAMDPX010000407.1 GCA_945905295.1 Planctomyces sp. SH-PL62
CGGCGTCAGCCCCCCGGTGTGCCTGTCGCAGAACCGGGGGGCTGACGCCGCCCCGCTCGCCAATTACTTCTTGCCGTACACGACGCCCGCCGTCTTTGTCTTGCGGCGATAGACCTTGTCGCCGTTCGTCACGTAGAGGTGACTCAATCCAGGTCCGCCGAAGCAGGCGTTCGAGAGGGACTTGCCGCTCTGCGGCTTGTGAATCGCGCCTCCCAAGCGGCCGGTCGGATCGAACATCTGCAAGCCAGCGGCGGTCGTCACGTACAAACGACCGTCCTTGTCGATTGTCATGCCATCGGAACCAGGTTTGTCTCGGCCGGGGGGCAGCATCAGCGGCCCGTAATACTTGTCCTTGGCCGAGAGGCTACCGTCCGCCTCGACCTTGAACGTCCACAAGTGCGGGATGTCTGAGTCGGTGACAACAAGCGTCGATTCATCGCGCCACAGGATGATCCCGTTGGGACGAAAGCCACTCGCCACGATTTTCTTCTCGCCCTTCATTGAGACCAGCCAGACCCGTTGATTCGGTGGATCGGTCACGAAGATCCGCCCGTCCGAACCGACCACGAGATCATTGCTGTCGATGTCCACGGCAATCGTGTGCGGCTGACCCTCCGAGTCGTAGGCCACGATCTTCCGCTCGCCGTTGCGGCAGCCGTACAGCCGACCGTCTGGCCCGAACATCAAGCCGTTGGTCTTGGCCGTGTTCTCCGCGAAGACGCTCACCTTGCCATCCGGAGCAATCTTGTGAATGCGGTTGTTGGGGATATCGGTGAAGAAGACGTTCCCCTCCTTGTCCGCCGCCGGGCCTTCGGTGAAGCCGTGTCCTTCGCTGAGCAACTGCCAGCCTTCGCCGTCGATCAACACCTGGGACAACGGCATGTCCTGAGCCGTCGCGGCCGAGACCATTCCAAACAACGCCAACAAGCAGACCATGATCTGTCGCATGAGAGGCAAACTCCCGTTGAAAGTTGATTCCAGCAACGCCAGACGCGGGCGTCACATTCGCCGCAACGCCGCTTCACTGGGATAGCGGCCGATCCGAGCGAGTTCTTCACGTTCCATGAGGCGATCCAGCGTGTTGAACTCGAAGATTCGAGCCGTGACTTCGCCGATGTCGGTCAGCGAAACAATCCTGGCTCCATCAAGAACAAAATGAACTGACCAGCAGTCGGTTCGAGGATGATAGAAACGACAGAACAGACCAGCGGAAGTGATCGAGCCCACGTCACTTCCCTTGGCTCGATTGCAAAATGCGCAGGCCAACGCGGTATTCTCGGCAACATTCGGTCCGCCATGCTTTTCGCTGATGATGTGGTCGACCTGACATCCAACAAACGTGTCCGCTTCCGCAATCAGGCAATACTCGCAGAGCCAATCGGCGCGAGAGGCAACCAGTCGTCGAAGCTCAGCGGGAACGTGGCTACTCATCGTCGAGTCGCTGCCTCGCACGAGCTTTAAGGAGCCGCATCAGGTGCTCCATCTCAAGAAAGTGATTTAACTCGGCAGTCTCGTCGGTGGTTAAGCCCGCCGTCTTCTCGCGTTCCAGGAGGTCCGCGACGCGCGATTTTGTCAAATCAGACGCTTCAAACTTGGCGACATCCATCGGATTGGTCCCCGCAGCAATGAAGTCGATGATCTCTTCATAGGCTCGAATCATGATGCCAGCCTAGTACTGGGTAACGGAGCGCCGCAAGAGACAACACTGGGCATGACTCTTACTCCATCCGCCACAACCAGCGCAGCGATTCCGGCAAGATCGCTCCGCCATGTTTGCCGTTGTGGCCGCCGTCACCGAACTCGAACTTGTAGTCGTAGCCTTTGAACTTCAGCGCCGCGGCCATCTCCTGATTCGCCAGCGGCCAGTTGCCGTGCAGGTTGTCGAGGTCTCCCGATCCTTCTTGCAGGAAGATGCGCAGCGGCTTGTTCTCCGTCTTGCGAATCACGGAAGGGATGACGTGCCCGCCGCGAATGTTCGTGAAGCTGCCGACATGACTCAGCACTTTGCGAAACTGATCCGGCCGCTCCCAAGCCACGGTGAAGGCGCAGATGCCTCCCGAACTGATGCCGCAGATCGCTCGCTGATTCGGATCGTCGGTCAGCATGAGCTGATGTTCCTTCGCGACCATCGGCAGAATCTCTTCGAGCAAGAACCGAGTGTATTGGTCCCCCAGCGAGTCGTACTCAAAGCTGCGATTGTTGCGTGCCTGGTCACCCTCTTTCGCGGCGGGAATCACACCGGGATTCAGAAAGAGGCCGACCGTCACGGGCATCTGTTTCTTGTGGATCAAGTTGTCGAACACCACCGGCGCGCGGAACTGCCCCGTCTTGTTGACGTAGCTGCCGCCATCCTGAAACACCATGAGCGCCGCCGGAGACGAACCGTCGTATTGCGCCGGGATGTAAATCGAATAACTCCGCACGGCTCCCGGAAAGACTTTGTCGCTGGTGTGTTTGCCTTCCACGATTTTGCCTTGCGGGACACCTTCCTGGACCATCGAGTCCGGTCCCAATTGATAATCGTCCGCCGCAAACACCGCGTGCGGTAACGCCGCAAACAACGCACTGGCCACAGCCAGCCGAATCAGACGCCTCGTTTTCATGAGCAACTCCAAAGGATGAGTTTGAGATCTCGTCAGGTCATCCCCAGTTTGACGTGCGACGCTCCCAGCAACAACTCGTGCAACGATCGGCCGGCACGTGCTTGCTGGGGTTCGGTCTCCGGTACGAAAACCGATTGCGATGGCAACTCTCGCATCCGTGTGCGAAGCGCCGCGCGATCCATTCAAAAAACGTGAAACAAAGCAATCCGACCGCAACCAACGAAACGCCATTCCGCTCGCCGAATCTCATTCATGAATCGCGTCCGGTTCGCCAACGCGCTGCCACAGACCACGGTGAATGGGCAAGCCGGCCACGCGGCGAGTCCGTTCAAAGCTCGTCTGATAGTCGAGGTCATTCGCCGCGACATGCTCGGCAGGTGTCGGCAAGGACTTAAAGAGCGGATGATGTTCCAACAGCGCTTCGACAATCTCGAAGTAGTCGGCCACGTCGGTCCACATGTGGAGCGATCCGCCGGGGACGAGCACGCGAGCGACGCGATCGGCGAAGAGATCCGTGAACAGTCGCCGGCGGCGATGCTTGCGCTTCCACCACGGGTCCGGAAAGTAAACATGCACCGCCGACAGCGAGGCCGGGCGGATCAGTCGGTCGAGCAGATAGTTCGCATCACCACCGATCACGCGAGCATTCGGTTGATTGCGTTTGACGAGTCGCTTCGCACCGCGTCGGCCTTCCGTGAAATCGAGTTCCACGCCCAGAAAGTTCCGCTCCGGCTGAGTCGTGCTGGCGTTGAACAGGAACATCCCGCGCCCGCAGCCGACATCGAGTTCGACCGGATTCGCATTGCCGAACAGTTTGGTCCAATCCAATAAACCATCCGCCGCGACGTAGGACAAAACATCGTCGAAGCAAAGGAAGTGCGGACGGAGATCGACGACTTCAGGCATGGGGGAGTTAGCTCGGCTCGCTCTTCTGTCCGCGGTGGATCGGCACGCCGATCATGCTGCCGCTGAAAACCATCTTGCCGTCCACGAAGCCTTGAAAGTCGTACTCGGACAGCCGATTCGCTCGGATCTTGGTGACCACAGCGGCCAAGACCAATCGGCAGTTCGGATAGACCGGCGCACGAAAGCGAACCTCGCTCATGCCGCCGAAGCCGAGGTAATCCCCTCCCAGAATTTTGTACTTGCGAGCGTAAAACCCCGCGAGCTGCGCGGCGGCTTCGCACAAGATGACGCCCGGCATCAACGGGTAATCCGGCATGTGGCCGCGAATCCAGAATTCGTGATCGGTCACGTCCTTGTACCCGACCACCAGATGCTTGCTGGTGTCCACATGCACGACGGCCGTGAGCTGTTCCATCTCGAAGCGCTGCGGGTTGACCTCGCGCACGGCTTCCAGGTCGAACAGCGGGTGCTCGAAATCAAACTGCGAAAAATCGACGAGTGGCTGGGCCATAGGGGATCGCGAGGAAGTAGGTTGTCGGTGTTGGGGAATTTCAATTGGCCGGACGTAGCCGCGTTCGCCAGAACGGGGGTTTTCACAGCATTCACCCGCACTCTGGCGAGTGCGGCTACGGTCTTGAAGCATCAACTGCGAGTCACGATTCCAGCAAGTTCCGAATCTGGGTCAGTTCTGTCAGGAGTCGATCGGGACGGAGTTCAGAGGTCAGGAGTTCTGCGGCCGGTGCTTGGACGCTGTTCTTGTCTCCGGCAAACAGAGCGGTGCGGAAGCCAATCTGTTTGGCGACGGTCAGGTCATCGGGCCAACGGTTGCTGACATACAAGACTTCGGACGGCTCGATGTCCTGCCGAGCAAACGCCTCGGCGGCGGTGTTGAACAACGTTCGCGAGGGCTTTCGCACTCCCACATCGTGCGACAGGATGATACAGCCCGGCGCGAACAGTTGATTCAGCGGCGGCAATTTAGTGGTGGCTTGGAACGCTCGCAACAACTGCGTCAGCGTGAACGACTGCCCGTCCGCCAGCAGTCCTTGAGCGAAGCCAGCCTCGGCCACCGCTTTGACGACCGTCGCCGCCTTGTCCATTGCAGCAATTCCGGCCAGGCAGGAATGAAAGAAGAACGCGACCTTTTCGGCGTACTCGTCGGCGTCGCCGTAGAAGTCGGCGTCGTATTCATACTCCTTCTGCTCCAACCGCGAGATCAGCTTGCGCCACAGCTTCGCCGAGTCGACTTGGCCGAGGTCACCCTTCTTGGCCGGCACCGTGAGCTGCATTTCCGCCAGCAAGTCTTTGTATTGGGTAAAAAGCTGCACCCACGGCTCACCCGGCTTGCGGCTCATGCTTTGCCACATGTTGAACTCTTTGATCGTCTTTTCCAGCGCGACCTGCATCCGCAGTTCCTGAGTCGGCAGCAGCAACAGATCGCCGTCCGTGATCCGCAGCAGAGTGCCGTAGACATTCCACGTCACCGCTTTGATTCCCGGCAGCGGCTTGATCTTCGGGATCGCCTTGCAAGGCACGCTCGGCGGCGCGGCAGGCCAGATGAGTTCGTCTCGGTGGGCGAGCCACTCGGCATATTCCATCAACGTCTTCGACATGGCGGGCAGTATCGGACGGGTCGCGAGGACGTCAACCCAACCGAGTGCGTGCGTCAGAAAAGTCGGTGGGCCGTCCCTTGCACCGGGGTCGGGCGTTCAAATTTCAAAATTGCCTCGGCAATTTTGAAATTTGAACG
>CAMDPX010000408.1 GCA_945905295.1 Planctomyces sp. SH-PL62
GCAGCACCGAGGTTGATCCCCATGTAGAAAATCGTGAAGCCGCTGTCCCGTTTCGGATTCCCGGCGGGGTACATGCTGCCGACCATCGTCGAGATGTTCGGTTTGAAGAAACCATTGCCGCAGATCAGTAACGCCAAGGCCGTGAAAAAGGCGGTCGTGTTCTCGAAGGTCATCAGCAGGTGGCCGGCGGCCATCAACAGGCCGCCAAGAATCACGGCTCGCCCTTGGCCGAGCAGCTTGTCGGCCAGCATTCCGCCGATGAACGGCGTGGCATAGACGAGAGCCGTGTAGGCTCCGTAGACACCGTAGGCTTGCTTGTCGCCGAAGCCCAGAAAGCCCTTCGTCATGTAGAAGATCAGGAGCGCTCGCATCCCGTAATACGAGAACCGCTCCCACATCTCGACGAAGAACAGAACGAACAACCCGCGGGGATGGCCTAGAAACGTGGCCGCCGGGTCCAGGGCGGTCGAGACAGACGGACTCCGTTCGTCGGACATGGTTCCCTTTCAAGGCGAGGGCGGTCGAATCGGGATGAGCCAGACAAGGCGGGCGGGAGCATGATGCTCCGCTGACTCGAATTCAAGCGGGCTGGCGGACGAGCAATCCTGTTGCGGCGCGACGGCAACGATGTCTCCAGAAAGCAACATCCGTCCGATTGTGCGGTGTTGCAAAACAACACAGCCGCAAGTTTGCCGAATCACGCAAGGATTTTGAACCAGCCAGTTCTCGCGGAAATGATTGATGTTGCGCTCGTCTTGAAAAACTTTTCGCATGTGGCGCAATCGTTGCTATTGTCCCTCTCGCCGTTTTGCGAACTATGTTTGCCGGCCGCCTTCCCAGACGCAACTTCAAGAGATCACTCCCATGGCCAAGCGCAATCGACTTCACTTCCACGACTGGAACGGTGCCAAGGTCATCGACCTCGGCACAATGGAAATCTGGGATGGAGCCGACCTGGCTCTGCTCCGCGAAACGCTGACGCTGCTGATCGACCGCCAACGGCATCACTCCATCGGCGTCAACATGGCGTTCGTGAAGTACATCCCCAGCGGGTTCTTCGGCCTCCTGTTCGACTGGCGCGAGAAGGGGGTCCGAGTCCAGCTCTTCAATCCGCAACCGCACGTTCAACGGATGCTCTGGTTCCAGCAATTCATGGAGCCAGTCACCAAGGGTTGCTTCCTGCTGCTCTCTGAGCCGAAGCAACCGTATCAGGCTGGCAAGACTCCGCCGTGGGCAACCACTCAACCCATCGAAGAAAAAGACGAAGTTGAGGTCAGCCCTTTCGCTCTGGCGAATAACGACGACGACGATGACGCGGAATTAGAATTCGCGTTTGTGGGAGACGACGACGATGCGGAAGCGTCGTCGGATATCTGACCCTGACTCTGCTTGCTCAGTTTGAACTTTCCGAGCTTACGCCGCGAACCCTCGAAGCTGATCCCTTCGAGGGTTTTCGCATTTCGTCACACACCCGCGCAAGAAAAAACCCGGTCAATTGACCGGGTTTTGGCATTTGAGGCGGGAGGAACTACGCACTGGCAGCGGGAGCCGATTCCACGATCTGCAAGCCAGGCACATTGATCGCGGTGATCTTCACCTGGGTGTAGCCTTGGCGGTGGCCGGTATGCCTCCGGTAGTTCTTGCGGCGGCGCATCTTTTGGATTTCGAGCTTCGGACCCTTCACAAGCGGTTCGACGATCTCGGCAGTGACGCTCGCCCCGGTAATGACCGGAGCACCAACGACGCTCGAACCGCCGCCGTTGGCCAGCAGAACCTTGTCGAAGGTGATCGAGTCTCCGAGCTTCGCGGTGTCCCGGAAGTCGATCAACAGGGTGTCGCCGTTGGAAACTCGATACTGGTGGCTGCCGTTTTCAAAGTACGCGAACATGGCTACGAAAATCCTTTGATCTCTTGTCGAATCGTAAATTTGAGTTCTGCTGAGTCTGGAAAAGGGTCGGGACTATAGCGGTGGCCTATCGTGATTTCGAGTCAATCCCGACCGGAATCCGGGTGGCGTTCCCCTGATCGTCCTGGGTTTGGCAGTCCAAGTGGTTCGGGCTGACGTCAGTCCGAGCCGTGATGTTGATGGAGAGGTTGGCCGTGTCCTCCAACTGGTTGATTTCCCGGCGGCGGCGGTTGTTGAGATAGTGGCCGACCCGTTCGTGGACTTCGACGACGATCTTCCGGACGCCGTCTCGCTGGGCTACGGTCATCAGCAGGCGCATGACCTCGATGGCCACGCTTTCGGCAGTTTTGACGAGGCCAACGGCGGCGCAGCACGGGCAATTCTCGAACACGCTGCGGCGGAGTGACGGCCGGATGCGTTGCCGAGTCATCTCGATCAAGCCGAATGGGCTGATGCGGAGCGCTTTCGTCCGGGCACGGTCTCGTTTGAGCAGATCGCGGAAATGATTCTCGACGCCGCGGCGATGCCGATCGTCTCGCATGTCGATGAAGTCGTTGACGATCACGCCACCCAGATCGCGGAGACGGATCTGCCGGCAGATTTCCTCGGCGGCGCGAAGGTTCATCTGGTAGGCGGTTTCGTCGGCGTTGTCGTCGAATCGGAAGTTACCGCTGTTGACGTCGATCGCGACCAGAGCCTCGGTCTGATCGATCACGATGGACCCGCCACCTTTGAGCGGCACATGCCGTTCGTGAATGCGAGCGATATCGTCCTCGATGTGATAGTGGTGGAAGATCGCTTCCTTGCCGTCGTACTGTTTGACGCGGTTGGCATGTTCGGGGGAGATCACGTTCATGAATTCTTGGGCTCGTTCAAACATCTGCGGTTGGTCAATCCAAACCGTTTCAATGTCGTCGCGATAAATGTCGCGCATCGTGCGGATCATCAGGTCGCTGTCTTCGTAGATGCTGACGGGCGAGTGATACTTTTGGACTCGGCGAACCAGCACCTTCCACAAGCGGACCAGATAATCGAGGTCGCGTTGCAAGTCGGCCGCGTCGCGTTCCAGGCCGGCCGTGCGGATGATGAAACCCAAGCCTGGCGGCGGTTGCAGCGTGTTGAGGATCTTCCGCATGCGGCGGCGGCTGTCGTCGTCTTCGATCTTGCGGCTGACGCCGACTCGCGCCAGGCCGGGCATCAGGACGAGGTAGCGGCCGGGGATGCTGATGTATGTCGAAAGCGTGGGGCCTTTCGTGCCGATCCCTTCCTTGATGACTTGCACCAGGACTTCGCTGCCGCGCTTAAAAATGTTTTGGATGGGCGGTTTGTTGCGAACGCTGCGTTCGTTGAACACTCGCCGGCCGCGACCCTCTTCTTCTCGTTCGGGGACGAGGTGTTTGTAGTACTGGTACTCAACGTCGCTGACGTGCAGGAAGCCGTTGCGGCCGACGCCGAAATCGACGAACGCGGCTTGGATACTCGGCTCGATGTTGACGACCCGGCCTTTGTAGATGTTGCCGGCGAAGCTCTCGATGCTGTTGCGTTCGACGTACAGCTCTTCGAGGACTCCGTCCTCAATGATCGCGATGCGGCTTTCTTCCGGCTGCATCACATTGACGAGCATTTCCTTCTTCATAAAGCACCCTTTGCGGTCTGCGGGTGCGACTGCTCGTGTCATGGATCGGCGCTGTTGCCGTGCAGTGATCGGTGACCTGCTCGAAAGCCGGAGACGGACGCAAGCGTTCGTCGGAGTGTCGGCTGTCTCGTCGGGAATCGGCTGCGCGAACGGCGTTCGATAACGTCCAGTTTGCGGCGAGCGTGGTTCGGCGATTTGGATCGGGCGTTCGATAGTTCCACGAACGCGGCGGTCCAATGAGCAGGGTCGGCGACGTTGAGCACGGCGGTTGATCTTCGAGAATCGAAGACCGGGGTTCGACGAGAGACACTTTCGCCTCGCGGGAAGTGAAAACTCCCGGAGCCGTCATTGCTGCGAACTTGTCAGTTGCAGCCAGTCTCGGCGAACCACAGACGCCTTTGGAACGAGCACGCACCCTAGTGAATCCGTACGAATGGCGGACATCGTTGTCCGCCGTCCGTTTCTGTGAGAAAAGTTGTTCGATGGTTGTTCGCGACCGGACAGGATTGTCCGGTCTACGAGAATTTCGTTCGACCGCCGCCATCCCGGTTATTGGCTAACGGACGAGCTGAGGACAAATCTTGGAAAGTTCACCTTGCAGGTAGTTGTCGATACCACGCGACAGGCCGAGCCATTCAGCGTGAGTCGCAATATCCTTGGCCTTGGGAATCGTCAGCCGTCGGATGACGGCCTTCAGTTCGGGGATCGAGTGCGGCGTGACGCTGATCCTCCGAATCCCCAAGCCGATCAGCAGCGGGAGGAACTTCGGATCAGAACTCATCTGACCGCAAACGGTCACGGGAATTTTTCGGTTGGGTTGATCGGCGGCGGCCACAACCATGCGGATCAATCGCAGGATCGCGGGGTCGCCGGTGCGATACAGACTAGAAACAGTCGGATCGCCACGGTCAACCGCGAGGGTGTATTGGATTAGGTCGTTCGTGCCAATGGAGAAGAAGTCGACCTCCGCCGCGAAATGGTCCGCCAGAATCGCCGCTGACGGCACTTCGACCATCATTCCCAGCGGCACATCGCGAGGAAACGACTCGCCCGCCTCATCGAGATCATCCATCACATCGCGAACGACCATCTTCGCCTGCCGGAACTCGTTCAACGACGAGATTAGCGGAAACATGATTTTGACGCTGCCCGGCGGAGCTTTCGCCGCCGCTCGCAGGATCGCGCGGAGTTGGGTTTTGAATCCTTCGAGGTACTGCAAGCTCAACCGAATGCTGCGCAATCCGAGTGCTGGATTCGGTGATTCGGCGGGGTGACCGCCAACGCTTGGCACCTTGTCCGCTCCCAGATCGAGAGTACGAATCACGACTTCCCGCCCGCCCAGAGCGTCGATCACTTTGCAATAGGCTTGATAGTGGTCTTCCTCGGACGGCTCTTTCTCGACCCCCAGGTACAGGAACTCGGTGCGATACAGCCCGATCCCTTCGGCCCCGCGTTCGAGGCAATGTTCTGTCTCGGTCGGGAACTCGATGTTGCCGAGCAATTGAATGCGCTCGCCGTCGGCGGTGATCGGCTCGGCAGTCCGTTCGGTTTCGAGGGCCGCATAGTTCGACTCGTTCTTCCTCTGAGCCTCTCGCCGCTCGGCAATCACGGACTCGATCGGGTTGATGATGACCTCGCCCCGATCACCATCGATGATGACGATGTCGCCGCTGGTCACTTCCGACAAGAAGTC
>CAMDPX010000409.1 GCA_945905295.1 Planctomyces sp. SH-PL62
AGACCCTGCGTGACGAAACCGCCGCCTGGTCAACCGACGTGAACTCGACCCAACGCGGCGTCGACTGGCAAATGAAAATCGACGACGCCCGCTGTAAGCTCACCTCCGTCTACCCGAAGATTAAGCTTTGACGCGGCACTAGTGCCACAGAACTGAATTCATCTGCCACCAGAACCATCGCTGGCTGCCTGCTGATCAAAGCGTGAATTTCAGACCGATGATCCCCACGGATGGCATGGCAATACCACGGATTAAAAAGGGCTTCTCGTTTTTCATCCGTGGTATTGCCATGCCATCCGTGGGGATTTTTGAACTCCATGACAGTTCAATTGCGATCTGTGGCGTTAGTGGAACGTGATGAACGCGACTTCGCTCTGCCTCGATGTCGCTCCGCCGTGTGAGGTTCGCTAAAACCGTGTCGTCATTTCCAGACTTCATGGAGGCACATGATGAGGCGCACTCGAAACGGTCTGTGGTTGGTCGGCTGGTTGTTGCTGTCGGGACTCAACTCGATTTCTCGCGCGGCTGAGGAATGGATCGACCTGATCCGTCCGACCGATCCCGCGAAACAGGCCGTGCAGGGAGAGTGGACGGCGACGAGCGACGGCCTCGTCACGAAAGCGGCCACGGGTTCGCGTCTGGTTCTGCCGATCAAGCCGGCCGGCGAGTATGACTTTCGTGTCGCCTTCACGCGGCGGACCGGCGTGCATTCGGTGGGGCTGTTCTTCGTCGCGGGAGGCAAGCAGGCGGGGTATGAAGTCGATGCCTGGGGCCAGCACTTGGCCGGCATTCAAGAGATCAAAGGCCAGCCGATCACTACGAATCCCACGCGCGTTGCGAATCAAACGTTGGAGAACGGCCGCAAGTACACCGCCGAGCTCCGCGTCCGCCGCGACAAGATCGAAGTCTTTCTGGATGACAAATTGCTGACGACGCATCGCACGGACGGCTCAGACTTGAGCCTGTCGAATCTTTGGCGATTACCCGATCAACAGTCGCTCGGATTGGGTGCTTGGGAGTCCGAAACGATCTTTCACAGTGTCGCCGTTCGCCGAGTCAGCGGCGAAGTGGCCTTGGCGACAACGACAAACACCCCCGCACCGCGACCGTTGCCACCTCCCGGAGCGAAGTCCTCGGCCACCACGAAGACCACCAGCAAATCAGACAACTCGGCCCCCAAGACGGCCACGAAATCGGCGACTGCATCAGGGCGTGCGCCGCGCGTGTTGCTGGTGATTGCCAATCAACACTTCTTCTATCGGGAGTACTCCGAACCGAAACAAGAACTCGAACGGGCAGGCTGTGTGGTCGAGGTCGCGGCAGGACGGAAGGTTCCGTGTCATCCGCATCAAGGGACCGGCGAAGGTGCGGCCGGCGGAGTCGTGAACCCGGACTTGGCGATCGCGGACGCAGATGCGTCGCGCTATGACGCGATTTTGTTCTCCGGCGGTTGGGGTTCTTCGATGTATCAATTCGCGTTTCAGGGGACGTATCAGAACACGGCCTACAACGGCGAGCGGAGCGTGAAAGAGGCGGTCAACAAGCTCATCACCAGCTTCATTCAGCAAGACAAGTATGTCTGCGCGTTGTGTCACGGCACGACCGTGCTGGCTTGGGCACGAGTCAACGGCCGCAGTCCGCTGGCCGGCAAGCAGGCAACTGGCCCAGTCATCGTTGGGCCGGCCGGTAACTATCCCGGTTATCGAGGTACGTCGCCGCCGACTTCACGTTGGCACGCGGAAGCGAACGGCGCACGCATGGTGGCTCCGAATTCGGTCGGCGATCCCAGCACTCTGGCCGACGACGTCGTGATCGATGGGAAAATCATGACCGGCCAAGACGACCCGACCGCTCGCGAAATGGGCCGCCAGTTGGCTCGTGCCTTGATGTCGGGACGAGACTCTGCGAAGTGAGTACGGCGATTACGTGGGGCACGTTTTCAACGTGCCCGTGACGAGCACGTTGGAAACGTGCTCCACGTCAGCGCGATCCGAAGTAGAACAACGTCAGGCCGAGCGCGATGCGATCGACCTGCGGCGGAAGCTGAGCCCCGAAGTCAAAGAATTCGGGGACGGCGGCAACCAGGATCGCTCCGATCACGATCACGGCTTTGATGTCCCCCCAGACTCCGGTGATCGGCTGGGCCTGGCGCTTTTTGAACCAGTTGGAAATGGAGCCGACGATCGCGCCCAGCAGGTAGGCGAAGACCATGCTCAGCATCGCGACCGATTGCGGCTGAAACAAACGCCGCTCGTACCAATTCCCTTCGCCGCGAAACAGATAGATGCCCAACCCCACGAACGCTCCGATGATGATCGTGCGGATCGAGTTCTTCGGCAGGTAGAGTGGCTGCCGTTCGTTCTCGAGCACCCCTTCTTGTTCGAGTCGCTGCATGACGGCTGGAGGCAAGGCAACGAACCGCCGCGACGTGAAGTAGTGCGCCAGCGCGATCATCAGCGTCTCAATCCACAGAACATCCGGCGGCCGATCGAACGCGAGTTTCGCGACCACGACCGCGACGACGACCAGCGTCAACAACGCCCGCACGCTCCCCGTGGGCAATCCCAGCGGCGGCCACGTCTTCGGTGAGCCTTCAAATTCGTTCATGCGATCTCCCCGCGCGGCTCTCAATGAGATGCTTCAGAAGGTTGTTGAACCGCCACCAAACGTTGGACGGCTACGGTGACTTGGGGGCCAGCTCGTTTGGTCCAGTCCCCGGATCCACGGGAGCTTTCGTGGGAGAAGGGTAGCCCATCTTGTTTTCCAGATATGTTCTGGCGATGGGAAACGCCAAATAGATGCCGTACAGCACCGCCGCAATGACCGCCAAATACAGGATGAAGCCGACGCCCCCCAACGCGCCTTCGACTTTTTCGCGAATCCAGCGGAAGATCTTGCGGCGTTTCTGTTCCTTCTCGATCTTGGCGTACATCTCTTTCATGTTGACGCCGCGCGACTGAGCCGATTGCTTGGCGATCCGTTTCTTCATGAAGTCTTGGAACTCGGCGTATTGAGCGAGCGGCAGGAATTCCCCTTTCTCGCCGCGCTTGGCCGTGGCTCTGAGGTCGAGCAATTCTGCTTTGACCATCTGCTGAATCTGAGCCGCCTGCATCTTGGTGATGACGGTCGTCCCCTTTTGGTTCGTATGTTTGACGTACCAGACGGCCGTGTCCTTGGCCGCGAGTTTCTCGGTGGCTTCCAGAGCGATATCGGCGGAGGATTTCATGACGCCGGTCATGTTGGCCTTGGCTTGCCCACCACCGCCCGATGCCACGGTGCGCCGCGCGGAGGTTGCGTCGCCGCCAATAAAACTCAACGCCGAATGTTCCAGGCCCAGCGCGTCCAAGTCTCGAATCAGATCGTCGCAAGTGGCGTAGCGATGCTGTTTATCCCTCTGAATCATCTTGTCGATGATCATGTCGAGCTTCTCCGGCACTTCGCGATTGTGTTTGCGGGCGTTGTCGTACTTGCCCGTCTCTTTGGCCATGATCAGCTTGACGACCGTGTCTCCGCCGAACGGCAACTTGCCCGTCACGAAGTAATACAACGTGATCCCCAGCGCGTAGATGTCGGTCCGAAAGTCCACGTTCTTGGCGTCGCGAGCCTGCTCCGGAGCCATGTACAGCGGCGTTCCCAATCCCGTGCCGCTCTGCGTCAGCGACATATCCTCATCGTCGCCAGCGCCGACCGCCTTGGCCAAACCGAAGTCGGCGACTTTGACGATCCCCTTCTTCGTGACCAGGATGTTGTCCGGCTTGATGTCGCGGTGGACAACGTTGTGCTCGGAATGAGCCACACGCAATGCATCGGCGCAGCGCAGCAGAATATGAATCGCGTCACCGATCGGCAGTTTGCCGAGCTGATTCATCCAGTTCTGCATGGATTGGCCGTCGATGAATTCGATGGCCAGATAATGCTGATTGTTGAGGACTCCGTAAGCGAAGACCTGAACCGCGTTGGGATGAATGAACTTGCCCATCGACTTGGCTTCGCGTTCAAACCGCTCAACGAAGCCCTTCTTCTTGGCCATTTCCTTGCTGAGCAACTTGATCGCGACGGCACGGTCCAGGCTGATCTGACGCGCCAGATAGACCTCGCCCATCCCGCCTTGGCCGAGCTTCCTCTGCATCTCAAAGTCGCCCAGGATGGTCTTTTCTTTCTTGGGGGCCTCCGCCTTCGGCTCGTTGACGAAGGTCGCGCCGAGCTCTTCCTGTTTTGTTTCGTCGGACACTGATTGGCCTCCTTGGCAAACGGACCTGCGGCACGGGTTCTGAGGATCAGCGATCAGCGAGAAATGCAGGAAACGAACCCGTGACGAGTCGTCGAACAGTGGGGCGGCATTATGCTTCGCCGCGCCGAGACTGGCAAACGTCTGCGACAAAAGTTGCCCGTTGCCGGTCGAGTTTCGATGGCAGACGGCGGCAGACGTGCTGGCGCTGTTCGTGGAATATCGAGTGAACCGCCAAATGCTTTCTGAAGCAATCGAACGGCGGATTTGAATCCGACGTCGTACGGCAAGCTCAACCCCGACCGCTCTTCGAGAAGCCGCGGTGATTCAGATTCTCATAGAAACTCTTCCGTGCCTCGGCCTCCGGTGAATTCAAAAACAGAGGGCTCACGAGATGAACCGTGTCGAGGTATGCCCCGAAGACCGACTCGACTCGGAGGGTTCGCATCGTGGGGGCATTGCTGACGCTGCTCCCAGACACCTACGACGCGGCCCCTGAGCCGCAACAAACTGCATCGTGGATTCCAAGCGATTGCGACGCGGTCAGGCGTGACCGAGTGGGATGACCTGTTCCAAGCCTTGCGTCGATCCTGAGAAAACGACTTGGCGAAACGGCATCCGCAACACGCCGTCAGCCAGTGGATCGACCACAGCATGAAGGTCAGCGAGAAGCATTACCTGATGGCCGGAGACGACCTCTACGATGCCGCCGCGAACGATCCCGTGCTGCGCGCAGCAGTAGAGTCCCGCATCCCTCGCATGCTCTTCCGAGGCACTGAACGCCCCACAGGTCGAGGCGCAAACAGAAGCCCGCACGATGCCGATGGTTGCGACTTCGTGCGGGCTGCTGCGGAAAGTGGACAGGGGCGGGATCGAACCGCCGACACCAGGATTTTCAGTCCTGTGCTCTACCAACTGAGCTACCTGTCCTCGGCCGAGCCGAAGGGGCGGCAATCTATGTAGGAGCCGGACGAGATTCAACTCACTCTTTAGAGTTGGACT